>NZ_JAYWLC010000033.1:0-19985 GCF_040297545.1 Thioclava kandeliae | reverse complement strand
CAGTCGTTCGGCACTCTTCTCGCCATAGTCCGCGCCGGTCTTGGCGCCAACCTCGAGCTCCATTAGTCGCTCGGCGGCAAAGCCAATCATCTCACGCAGTAAATCTGCATCGCCGCTCTGTTCGACAAGCGCGCGAAGGTCCATCATAGGTTTGGTCATCGGGTGTCATCCTTGGATCAGATTGAGTCTAGCAACCCGACCTTACTAAGAAACCCGATGGCCACCTGAGCTACACCACCCCGTGGGACACGATCGGCGCACCGCCTGATAATGCTGTGCCCTCAAGTTTCAGCGATAGCTCGTTCCCGCGCTCAATGCTTCTTCAACGCGGCGGAAGCGCTCGGTGCGCGATTGGCACGCTGTCAGCAACCAGCTCGCAATCATGTTCGAAGACCGTTTCCCGATGGCCTCAAACAAAAGGTCAGGCGCAAAACTCCGTGGAGTGTCAGCACCTGACAAAAACGCATAAGCTCTTCTTGGCAATTGCTCCGAACTGGCTCATAGTCATCGACAGTATCTTTTGAAAATAAAGCTATAGCTCAATGACAACCTCTGCGCGAACATCCACTGAGCGGCATGTAATTGCTGCTTTGCCAATCGCGGCCAACCGATTGATCGGCGCTAGAACGTTTCTTATCGACAGAGCTGTGCCCGACTGTGAGTACATCGAGCTGCCAAGCAAAATGATTGCTGAAGCGGTGTTAGAACTCGAGCGTCGCGTTACTTGCATACCTGCTGTGACCGCTAGTGGCCGCTTCGCAAAGTTACGCCGGCGGCTATCTCCGCCCGATGTGGCCTCAATCGCGGGCCCATTCCATGATTGTAGACGGTTCTCCCCACAGAACTGGGCCCATCTTCTGAACGATCAGCTGCCACTCCATTTTTATGTGTGTGAGCATTTCGACCTCGACCCGACGAAAGTTACCATGCTTCTGCCAGAAAATATGCCTGGATATGGTCGACGAGCTGTAGAAATGTTCGGCATCCCGGTTCTTTGTACCGATGCAGCTGTAGAAGGAGACGCACTGATTAGTCGTTACCCCTTCTCAAGTGCTTTGCGAGGAGAGCGTGCAGAATGGGCAGCGGCGAAGTTTCCTCGTTCAGTTGTCGAGAAAATCGTGCAGCACCCTGCAGGTCATGCAAAGCATATTTTTCTTTCGCGCCGAGACACGCGTAAAGTCTCGAATATGGGCGACATACAGCCAATCCTGGACCGATATGGATACGTTACAATCTATCCAGAAGCTCTGTCAGCTGAGGATCAGCTCCGTCTTTTCCACGAAGCGAGCCATATCTTAGCCATCCATGGCGCAGGTCTTGCCCCCCTGCTCTACCGCCAACCTGACAGTGCTCTGAAGCATCTGGTCGAAATTCTGCCATGTGGTCATATGACCGACAACTTCAGGGTCATCGCTCAACGCGTGAACATTGGCTGGACAGGGCTGCGCGGACGGATCAAGCCGGAATATGTGCAGCCTGCACAAAGTCCAGAGACGACATTCTTCAACCAGTTTTCTTTGGATGATTTCGAGGTCGATCCTGTCTCTTTAGAGGCTGTACTCCAAATATCTCACGCGATCAATTAACCCAATCTGCGCCTGCGTTTATGCAGGCACAGTGCCGCAAGGCCAGACAGTAACAACAAGCCGCCAGCGGGCAGAGGCACTGCTGGAATAGCTGATGCAAGCGCATAGCTCAGCCCAGTATAGGTTACAGCATAAACGGTAGTGGTGCCGGATAGGATCTGTTCTACCGTTTGCGATTGTGCCTGCATTCCATAAGCCAAGGTGAAATCGCTCGCTGCGTCAGCAAAATACAACGTAATTGCTTCGCCTGAAGCCATAGCCTCCGACATGTAAGATACAAGTGCATGCTCGAAAGCGTGGAAACCGGCAATCCACTGATAGTGTTTCGGAGCATTTGTGTCAGCCGCGACACCGTACTCTCCCGTTAGAGAGTCTTGGCTAACCACCAGCGAAGGAAATACCCCGCCATACTCTTCGCCAACGGCGTTCGTGCGATGATCAACAAAATTATCGAGCCAGAACGATTGTGCACTTTCTACCATTTGGGCCAAAACTGGGTCAGATACCGCTAGCTGACTAGCATATTGATCTAGCTCTGCGTATTCCCACCACCAAAGCGTATCCGATGCAACGCCTGTCAAATCCTGTGAAGTTCTCCATGCTCCAAGATCGGCATCATAGGCTGTAACAAAAAGCTTTCGCGCAGCATCCTGTGCCCATGCCGACAACTCTGCATCTCCAGCTTGTTGGGCAAGCTGATCAATGAACCAGAAGGCTTTCGCGCTAAGTCCGTAGTTGTATCCAGATATGGAAATTCCAGAGCTATAGGATTGCTCGCGCATCAGGCCGGTTGCTGTATCGAAGTATTCTTCGCGCAAATAGCGCGCAGTTGCGAGCGCTTCCTGCAGGACATTAGCTTGGGCAGCACCATCAGATGTCTGCGCGAGCAGAACCTTATATGCGTTCAACTGGTCTAGCTGCATTACGATATTCGGGCCGGCATCCGTGCCATCAACCGTCTGGGCGAAGCTACCGGTAAAACTGCCACTCGCATCCTGCAGACCAAATCTGTCCATGATCGCCGCGGATCCGGCCGCCGTCTGTGCCTGAATTGAAGCGTCACCTGTGACGTAGGCCAGAAATCCCTGCCCGAGCAAAGCGTATGCCTGCTGTTGTACATTCGCCAATCCAGACTGGGCACCAGTTGCTACATTATAACTGGTACGGTAGAGCCCGGTCGTATCATCATAAAACGTCGAGGGCGAAATTAGATATTCATATCCAGCCTTTGCGAGATCCAGATACTCGGTGTTACCTGTCATATGGAATGCTAATGCATAGGAATAAACCTGCCTCGATTGCCCGACTACGGTCTGCACGGGCGCTTTACTCTGTGCAAGCGTAACGCCCTCACACGCAACACCATAGGTCACAAGCGAACCATCATTACACAGCCGATAAGGCATGCTGCCGGATTGTGTTGCGGGATCAGCCGTAGCGTCGTCCCAATATCCCAAGAGATCATCGTTCAAATGAGCCAACCAATCGGCGCTGCTCAAATCCGCATTTAGGTCATACACTGCAGCATGAGACATTCCTGCATATGCCATCCCTGCTACAATTGCAGCGACCCCTAATCTCCTGAAACCTGCCATAGGAATCTCCAGCTATCTCAAATTTACGATATGTATACCTTATCGGAGAATAGGTTTACGCGAAGTCATTTAGTTGGTTAATGCCTACCAAGCGCGCTTTTTTACACGCTAGGATATTTTCTAATCTCCACACTCAGAACAAATGAAATAGATATCTTCTTGATCGCGCTTATAATGTAACGATGCTGGGTACTCTACGGATGCGGTCACAGCTTTAAGTTTACAGGATTCGAATTGATGCCTAACCGGCTCGACACACATTCCTCCACGGCCCCGCATGAGGTCCGCGAATTTCTCGGGATCAGCTTCGATCTAGCCCCGAAATCATACTGGCAAGAATTATATCTGAGGGCATCCAGAGATCCGCTACGTTATCTCGTGACGCCAAATGTGGATCATATTGTCCGCCTTTCCAAAGATTCCGCAGTTGCCGAACTTTACCGAGCTGCAGCTTGGCGTGTCTGCGACAGTCGAATTTTGGATCGATTGGCACGTGGGCGCGGCTTCGATCTCGCTCCATACCCTGGCTCCGATTTGACCGCAGATCTTTTAAATGATCCCCGTGCCCGTGCTTTGACAATCGGCGTCATCGGACCGGATCGTGCCCATTATGATCGCCTTACGGCGCTTTACCCATCACTGACATTGCGATTCATCAACACACCCTTCATGTCGCGCGGGAGTGTGGAATGGAACCATACGTTAGAGGCCGCCGAAACGGCCGATTGCGATCTGCTGCTCATCTGCATCTCTTTCCCCAAACAGGAATTTTTTGCGTACGATCTCGCCAAACGCGGCCGAGCTCGTGGCATTGCTCTCTGCGTTGGTGCAAGCTTGGATTTCCTGACGGGAACTCAGAAGCGCGCACCTCTCTGGATGCAAAAATCCTCCCTTGAGTGGGCTCACAGACTAGCCAGTAATCCGGCTAGATTGTGGAAACGCTATCTGATCGATGGGCCTAGAATTTTCTATCTGTACGTGAAAAGCCGTTAGGCCCAGATTTTGGGAATAGCCTCATTCGAGCTTGAGCATTGTTCACACAGAGCGAATTCGGCGATCAATCATACTGCTATACCAATACTCAACGATTAGCGAGCCGATGGTTCATACTCGCATCATCCAGCAACAAGGAAAAACAAAAAAGATTATTGTTTTGTTTTTATATCTGGGAATGAGTATGCAAGTAACTTACGCGCACTGGCGTCAATCGGAAAACGCGTCATGACACGTTGACGGCCTGCACTGGATAGCAGTTCGGCCATGACTGGATTGTCACCAATTTTGCCTATTGCTTGCGCCAAATCGGCAGGGGCTTCTGGCGGCACTAAAAAACCGCATTCACCATCGATAATGATTTCCGGCACCCCGCCAACACGAGTGCCAATCGTAGGCACACCGCAGCTCATGGCTTCTATATAAGCGACCCCAAAAGCTTCATAGCGCGAGGCAAGGGCAAACACATGTGAGGCCTGTAACTTGGCACGCACATCTTCCTCACTGATCGCCCCGAGGAAGGATACGCGATCTTTGATACCGAGCTTCTCGGAAAGCTCCAGGAGACGAAGACGTTCTCGATCCTGATCACTAGATCCACCACCAGCGATTTCCAGCTGAATATCGTCTCCCGCCCCTACTCTTAACGCCACAGCCTCGATAAGACAGTCATGCCCCTTTATGCGAGTAAGGCGCCCACAAGAGAATACCCGTAAGGTTTCTCCCACCTGCCGAGGCTTATAAGAAGTTTTCCTTTGAAACCACTCGCTATCAACCCCCATTGGTTGAACGACCGAGGCCCGTAAACGCGTGGGAGCCAGTGCAGCTTCGAGCTCGTCGAGAAGCTCTTGAGTAATTACCATGGCGAACTTGGCCTGAGACCATTTGATGGTCTGATTACCGCCAAAGTCCTTAAGCGCGCCATGATGGGTGATACTGTATGGAAGTCCTGACATTCTAGCAGCCAACGCTGCTACAAGCGCAGAACGGCTAGCAAAATGGGCATGAATATGAGCTATTTTGCGACGTTTGCATTCCGCGGCGAGCCGTGCTGCAGCAGGAAGACAGATAATAGCATCACGCAAAGATGCCTTCCCCTCGCGGGCCGCCTGCGATACGAGCTCGTAAATCGGAGCGCGAAGCAGAGTTAAAGGCATGGCCCACAAACTTCTGACATCGAATGGAACAAGATAGGTGCATTGCGACCGCGCCTGCTCGCCCCAACCCCGCGCGAGTTTGCCCGATGCGGGCTCTCGGGTGCTGAATACGTGGACATCGGCACCAAGCTTACGTAGGGCTTCGATTTCTCTCCGTATAAATGTGTGAGTAGGCATCGGGTATTCAGCCGCTAGCACTGCAATGGCATTGCCATCGGAAGAAATATCACCCATTTACTTCACCGCTAACTTTTATCATCAGACCTCCTATTTCCTCAACATCAAATTCATAAAAAGTCGTAGTGGAGCCTTTTAAAAGGCACTGCATCAATCATTATCTTATAAGCCATCTCAAAGGTCTGATTGGAAGCAATAAAAATGCCGCAAGGATAGCGCTAAACATGCAGGTTAATAACCACTTTTCGACATTCCCAAACGAGGTATATGCATCTAGAATAAACAATATTCCTATGTGAACAAGGTAAACTGCTAGCGAAAAAGGCGCCAAGAATTTTGCTATTGCCGAAAGAGAGGTTTCGGATGAAAGCAAAATTACAAAAGCAGTTGGCGCAAGAATCGAGACACTAACAAGATTATCGGAAAAATATATCCGCTCGGCAAAAGTAACATTTATTGCTTGCTCAACGAAAAGTAAGGCGACTCCAAGTAACACAAAATAGACACTATTTTTTTGAATAAAAAATCTAAATTCTCCATATATGGAAATTAGATACCCTACCGCAAGGTATGGGAAAGCGAATCCAAAAAATGTACGATTAAGATTCCCCATCTTTATAATTTTTAAAATATCCCCATCCGGAACGTAAAAATATAAATACTGCATTCCAAATCCAAATAGAAATCCAGCGCAAATTGTGGGGATTAGCATATGTTCTCTATTTTTCTGAACTAAAACGAACAAGAGAGACGCTGATAGAAGGAGTGCAATCAAGAACCAAAGATGATAATATCCTATTACTAGCATCTTAATTGCTCTAAAACCAACGTGATCTTGGCCATCCAATGAAGATAGCCAAATCGGCGCATAAATAACCATCCAAATGACATACATCTTGAATATTTTACTAGCCCACAGCCGAAAACGACCCCTTTGAAACGTTTGCGCAAGAAAATATCCGCTGGCGACTAAGAAAAATGGTACGGCCAATCGTGTCGCACCTTGAGTAATAATAAGATTAAAGGTGGGAGCTAACTTTGAAAAAGGTTGGGCGTGCAGGGTAACTACAGCAAAAGCTGCAATTACTCTCCATAAATCCAAAACGGCCAGTCGATTTGTCAAAGCTCACTACTCCAAATAAGGTTTACGACTTACAATAGACCGGCTGTAAGCAGTGCCGCTACTGGGCAGCTAAACACAAGCTAAAATCGTTCCAAGCAAGGCCTTGGCCCTCAAAGTACCAATCAACGTCCTGGAATGAAACGCGGCAGAACGTGCGTAACCTGCAAGAAGAGATCTTGCAGACGTGCTTCCGCATGGCTCTCACTTTCGCCATCCATGATCGGCGTGGTGATGCGCACCAGTGCGCCATCGGTGCGATTGATCGTGAAACCGTCCCACAACAGAAGCAGTTTCGCTTCCATATCCCAAGCAGTGTGGCGCCCATGCTGTTCGAACCAATAGTACACCAGCATCCGGGATTCACCCTTCTGGATCACTGCGCGATTTAGACGCCATGGCGCTGAGAGACCGACCTGCGGTGCAATATCAATGCGCTTCAGCTCAGCTATCTCCCACCCCGAAGATGGGAGACAAATTTCGGGCGAGTGCGTACCCCCCTTAGTTTGATCAGCATAATAAGCAGAGAAAAAATCAACGCTCGGCTCTTGCGATGTACGAACGAAACTGGCCCCGTAATAATCATCAGCACCTAGTGTTCGTTCCACATTGGATGCAAGCCTATCCGAAGGTCTAGAAGTCCATTCTCCCAAACTCCGCGGGAAGAATGCAAAAGGCTCGCGATCTGGAATGTGGGACTGCGGAGTCGGACGAACGTTCCATGCGACCGCGACAAGCACCAGCAAAGCTGCTGTGGCGAACATGGTCTTGGATGGCTCCACCAACTCCAGACGACGAAACTGCGGCCAAAGACCTGTAAAGTCGAGGTCCAGCGCTTCAGTGAGAGACATCGTAGAGCGTTGCAGCTTGAGCATGATCCAAGCCAGAACGAAGAGGATAATAACTGAAGCCATAAAAATGACCCAGCCTTCGAAGAAGTGCGAAAAGCCCTCTAGATGCTCTTCACCAAAATACTGAACCAGCCAACCAGCAATCGCGATACGCACCGAATTCATAAAAACAGTGATGGGTGCCGCAGCCAGCAGAAGCACTACTTTGTGCCACATGGGCCCACGATAGAGTACCGCAAAGACATAGGAAAAAGACATGATCGGGAACAAATAGCGCAATCCCGAGCATGCTTCGGCCACATGTAGCTTCAGTACTCCTAGATCAATAATATTACCCTCTAAGAAGACTGGGACGTTGATGAGGCCAAGCATCCAGACGCCGAGCTCTGAAGAGATCCCCTGCAGAAAAATCGACAACTTGTAGTAAATAACTCCCGGCAACGGGAGCATATAAACAAGGTGGAGTACCGGTACCCAAAAGCGACGGCCCTGTTCCCAACCGAAGGAAATGAGGAGCATAGCACCAACCCAGATGATGATAGCATAAGCGACCACATCATCGATCTGGGAAAACTTCCCCATTCCTCCCAAAACAACTGCAAATAACAGAGCAGCGAAACCTGGCCAGCGGTTCACCTTGCCGTGCTTGATAGGCTCGGATTTAAGCTCTTGCAGAAACATGAAGGCCGACAGCAAAGGAATAATAGGCCCATGGCTATATTCGGGTGTCGCCCACGCGGCCAGAAGAGCTGTCCAACCTTCTTGGAAGTAGATTGCTGCCGCCACGGTTGCGATTAGGAGCAGGATTGGACCCGCCACATGGCCCGAAGCAAGCGAACGGGACGGGCTCATAGTGGAGTCTGACATCAATGCCCTCAAAACGACAATAGAGATAAGTAAGCACTATCGCAAAGAATACGACGGCGCTTTAGACTATGGAGCGATAGGGATTAAAAATCCAGAAAACTCTGCGCAGCCGGATAACTTACCCCTCAGTTTGTCAGCTTTATTCTTACTCATTAGGCCTGCGCACATTCCGCCTCCAACTCAAAATAGCTGCCATGGCAATCGCACCGGAAATAAAGCCTCCCAAGTGGGTCTGCCACGCTAGTTGCCCACTCATCGCGAAATACATCACGAAATTCAGGCCAACCAAAATAACTACCGGCCAGAAAACTGCCTTTAAGCCTTCGGTTAAAGAAATCTCTCGCCAATCATCATGTAACCGGCACCACAAGAGCGCGCCCGCTAGGCCAAAAAGTGCGCCAGAAGCTCCCACCATTGGCAGAGGACCAGATGCCAACCATGCGTAACCGACCCCACCACCAACCAGAGATACGAAATATACGCCTACAAAACTTCGGGGCCCTCCCTCCAAAATCAGAGCTCGCCCTAGGGAATAAAGGGTAATCATATTAAAGAATATGTGCGTGAAATTAGCGTGCAAAAAACCGTAGGTGACAAACATTACCTCAGGCTGAAATGCATAATTCGCGTGCCAGCCATACAGTAGCCCAGGCCAAAAAGCGAAATTCTGAACGAGAACCCCTCGTAGATAGGTGGGCGTACCACCAGTACCTGTACCTAACCAGAGTGTGGAAGTCCTAATCAGAAACTCGGGCAGCAAACAAATAAAGGCTATGCCCCAGATCGGCCAAAGACGGCGCAATTTACCCGACATGTATTGTCTCCCATGACAGGCACGCTATCAGCGGCATACCCAAGTGGGCCTCAACAAATGAGGCCCACTTTACCGGAACTCAACGCGGCGCTTCGAAATGCCGAGTAAGATTAAAGAATAACGATTGTGACTGAGCGTCGTCATAGCTATCTCGCGTCAAAAGACCTAAGTTGATCCCTGTCGACATCGACACATCCTGAGTTAGCTTGTGACTGTAAGCCACCCTCGCATCAACGCGCAGCTGATCCGACGTATCCCTATTGGTGGCCGTTGCGGTGAGACCGAAATTCATGGAAGACAATGGACTAAACTCGTGCGTAACGTTGCCATCTAAACGAGTTAGAACCACTTCCGTACCATCATCTGCGCTACGCACTGCCCTAGATGCCGTTGCCTGCAATCTGTCACGTTTGAGCTCATGCATGTAAGATAAGGATCCGATGAAATCAGTTGAACCGCTTTCATCACCGTAACTTACGCCGACCATACCGCTGAATTCGCCATTTTTGGTTTCACGATTGCGGAGCACCCTCACATCATCGCGCGCACCATTCTGGGTTACGCTTCGTCCGTAGCTGATAGTGTATACGCCCAAACCATCTTCGCGGGTCACACCCGCGCCTACGGTTACGCCATCATTCTGATCATCGGCATAACCAATCCGTTCAAGGTCGACCGAGCTGTAACCTAAAGACAGATTTAAACTCGTTGCAGCATCTATACGTTGCTGAACGCCTAGCGAAACCGCATCCGTGTGACGGTGAGTTTGAAGATCATTATCGGCATCGTATTCAACATGCGACATATCTAAAGCGAGGCTGGTCATCGACGACAATTCAGCGGTCAGACCTAGGCTGAAGCTGTCGCTACGGCTGTCGGAATTACTGTCAGACGCGTCACCAGAGTAACTCAGGCGGCTACCGGAATAGCCAAATGTGTAGCCGAGCGGCATATCGATGCCACCTTGAAGCCCCAACTGAACCCGCGCCAAGTTACGCTGCCCTTTACCATCATAGACCAACAAAGTCCCAGCATCGTCATAACTTATGCTCTGGCTTGTTACCTCTGATTGGGCAAACGACAAGCCCGCAGAAAGCTCGGTACGGGGAGCACGATGTTTCAGAGAGAACTGCAACACTGGATAGGCGCCGTTATTACCGTCATCGCTCCATATCGGCGAAGTTTCAGCTAGGAAATGTAGCTGCGTCACAGTGGTATTACGATCGTAAGAATAGCGTAGCGCGGCATTCGCTTCAGCGGAAGTATCGGTGCCCCCAGGGTCTAGGTCAAGGTTGCGGCCTGCCCTTCCCCCAATCGTCACATCAAAAGCAGAACGTATTCCTACATCCGAATCCTGTGCGAAGACAGGCAAAGCGAAATTGAAGGCTGCGATACTCAGAGCGGTGGAGCCTGCAAGCCCGATCAGCACCTTACCCGAGACTGGACGTTTCATACGTCTCTCCCGCATCAGATTATTCGAACAGACGGCGCTCAGGCACCACGATGACGTCACCTTCTTTGAGCAAGGTCGCGCCAGAGATTCCACGGCGATTTTTGTAATCAAAGAGGTAGACTTCTTCACTCTGGGTCGAAGGATTCATACGATGCAATTCAATGCGCTTATTCGCCGAGAAGCGCGTGAAACCACCCGCCATTGCGATCGCCTGTAAAAGCGTAATCTGCTGTTGCGTTTGCAGCAAACCTGGATTGTTTACCTCGCCCATAATGTAGATATTATTTGCATTTGCAAGCTTATCGCCGGGTGCTGCCAGACCAACGACGGACACATAAACCGTCGGCGTTGACGAAAAATCAACTGATAGACCAGCGGCGATCCTTTCTCGCACAGCGGCCGGAGTCGTACCCGCGGCTTTAACGGTCCCTGCCCCAGGGAAGGTAATGGTGCCATCAGGAAGGACAAGGGCAGTTCGATTGAGCGAATTGTCCTCAACTACTTCAATTTGCAACGTGTCTCCGGGCGCAATCGTATATGCTCCAGCAAATTGCGGCGCAGCCGCAAAAAAGAGCGCAAGAAGGGCGAAGAGGTATTTGGTCATGCCTAAACTCTACTTTTCTTGAGGTTAGCCCGTACCATAAAGCTGGCACAGTCATATCAAAAGTGCCCTGCATCCGATTAGTGCAGGACACTTGAATTTTGTTTGTTTGTGACGCGCAAAAGCCGCATACATCGCCCGTCAAAAGCCACTGAAGGGATTATTTTGCTTTAAGCGCGTCACGCGCCTTAGCAAGGTCTGCATCAAATTCTGGGTAGGCTATCGCCCCAGAACCACGCAACTTACTAGCACGATCGTATTCTGCCGCAGCCTCATCCTTACGACCTTGAACCGCCAGCGCCATACCCAAGTGGTAAGCAACGGATGGGTCGTTTGGCAGGCCCTGCGCTGCTTTAGTCAGTGCAGGCAATGCTTGCCCCATATCCCCACGCCGGAACGCCAACCAGCCGTAGGTATCGAGGAAGGGAGGAAACTGTGTACCATTCAGACGACGTGCGACCACCCAAGCTCGCTCAAGGCTCTCGGCATCCGTACGCGTCGAACCAAGGAGGCTGGCGAGATTATTAGCCACAACGACATCATCGCTATTGGCAGCATAAAGCCCTTCATAGATCGCAATTGCAGCGTCAATTTTGCCTTCGGCCTCAAGAAGGCCTGCTTTGAGAAGGCCCAACTGACGCGATTGCGGAATACGGCCCAACCCCGCATCTACGGTCGCTAATGCAGCAGTAATATCTTTCTGACTTCTTTGCAGAATAGCCAACGAAAGCCATCCCGCTTCATAGCTGGGGTCGCTAACCGTTACGCCTTCAAAGGTTTTGCGGGCCTCATCCACCTGCCCTTTTGCCTGTAAAAGTTGCCCTAGAACCAAAGAAGCAGCAGGCTTATCTACGTTACTCTGAGCCAAGTCAGTAGCCATCGTCAAAGCTTGATCGAGCTTGCCTTCGCGAACCATGTTGCGAATGACCGCAATCTGGGAAGCCACGCCGTTATCACCGGTGCCCTTCGCCAGATCATCAAGGAAGCCACCGAGCTCATCGTTGCGCCCTTGCCGCGCCATAATCTGAGCCTGATACTCATCAGCTAAAGTCAGAGCCTGAGCATTACCAGAGAAGCGCGAACGGATTGCCTCAACGTCCTGCGTCGCGCGTGCCCAGTCCTGCATTAATAGATGGACCCTAGTCAGCATATTCAGCAGGTTAAAGTTTTTGGGATCTCTGCGCATTGCATCAATCAGGATCGTTTCAGCCGAATTGTATTCCTGCTGCTGCATCAGGTAAGTCGCGTAACGGGTAGATTCCGCAGCCCCTTGGTTCGAAGCATCAACAGCGCGGGCAAGCATATCGGCCATTAACGCAGGCTGCCCCTGACGTTGGTACGCCCCGGCCAAGATAGTCAGCAACTCTGGGTCATTGGGTGCCCCCGCGAGCGCGTCCCGAAGAATGCGGATAGCCTCATCAGGCATATCCTCTTTAATAAGCCACCCAGCTTTAAGCTTCAGAGCCCCGGTTTGCCCAGGGTCACGCTTGAGCACTTCCTCAACCAAGGATCGCGCACCGACATCATTGCCACTCTCGAGACGCATCTGAGCCAGTTGCACTTTAAGTGCATCATTCTCGACGCTTTGCCCGGATTCTTCATCCGAGATCAAAGCCTCCATTTGAGCCATGCCGGAATCGCGTTCGCCCGCAGTATAATCAGCACGAGCCTTGAGAGCTTTGAACTGAGCTGGATCAGCCGCCACATCCGATGGCAGTGGATTAGTTGCAAGAATACTGCTCAACTCTTGCCGCATAGCATCAGGTGATCGCACCTCGGCAAGGAAACGTAAAAATGTCAGACGAGGCTGTGGGTCCGTGCTGCCTTCCGTAATCCGCCCACGCAGCCAGCTTTCGGCATCATTGATCCTACCTTTGGAAAGATAGAATGAAACCAAAAGGTTATCTAGATCTTCGTCTTGCGGAAATTGTTGTACCATCGCACGGATCTGCGCTTCGACATCTCCGTCACGACCCAAGCGCTCAAGGACAACCAACCGAACATTATTGAGATCTCGGTCAGCAGGAGTAATTTTCAATCCTGCGTCAAGGAAGCCCAATGCAGCATCGAGCGCGCCATTCTGCACAGCATCCGCTACGACAACGCGGCGCGCGCGGATCAATGTGGGATCAGCCTCAATCAATTCGCTTGCTTGCGACGCCGCCGCAGCCTGTGCTGTAGGATCTTTATTCAGCGAGGCCTTACGATAGTCGAGGCCTGCCTTTACGGCTAGCATTTCCTTATCGGACGGGTCTTGCTCCAGAGCAGCCGCTGAATAACGTTGGGCATCATCCCAACCCATGGCGTCAAAAGCAATCATGGCCATAGCGCTGGCGGCCTCAGCGTCTTTGGGATCTCGTTCGAACAAGAAACGATATTGTGCAAATGCCTGCGCAGGTTGATTGCGATCCAAGAGCGCTTTTGCATACATCAGCCGTGCATCGCGCAGCGTTTCGTCCAACTGTAATGCGTTGCGTAATTCGACCATGGCTCGAGGCATGTCCCCCTGCTCGGCATATTCTTGCGCGGCAGCGTAATGCTTGGCAGCTTTGTCTTTAGCACTATCGCAAGCAGCAAGCGCCAAGGTCAGCGCCAAGGCAAGAACAACTTTCTTCAAAACAGGTCTCCATACTTCCGTATTTGAGGCATATCCGCAGGTATAGCCGCCTCATATCGCACACTAATAGCCACCAAAGCTCTAAACCAGCTTTATTAGCATAAAGCCACAGAATTCCATTTAACATTATTCCATAAATCTATCAAATATATCTATTTTTGATTATTTACTCCAAATCGAAAATCGTCGATTAAACCGCACGGCATGTACGAAAAAACCATTGAACAAACCCGCTCTACGCTATTTATTAAGTCCCAATATCACCCGCTATTTGTAGCCCTTACTAAACTCAGGAAGACACGTGACAGGCAGTCCCCTCCCTTGCTCTCGGACCAGTCCGAATGTCCACTGAAGCTCTCTACAGCTCACACTACGGATTAAACGAGCGCCCTTTTACATTGGTGCCGGACCCATCCATGATTTACTGGTCGCCTCAACATCGGCGCGCATTTGCTGTTTTGCAATACGGGCTACAATCGCGAGCGCCTGTAACCTTGGTTTCGGGCGAAATAGGCTCAGGAAAGACAACGCTCGTCCAAGCATTGCTAGGTGAAATCGAAGCTAGTTTGACAATTGGCTTGATCTCTAATGCTCAAGGTGGGCGTGGAGAGTTGTTGCAATGGATACTCAATGCCTATGGGCTCCAGAGTGATCAGGATTCCAACAACTACATCGGCTTGTTTCAACGCTTTCAAGATTTTCTGCTCGCCGAGTATGCTGCTGACCGTAGGGTCGTATTGATCGTGGATGAGGCACAGAACCTCTCCGCGGAAGGCCTGGAAGAAGTCCGGATGCTGACAAATATTAATAGCCATAAGGACGAGTTAATTCAGCTTGTTCTAGTAGGACAGCCCGAATTGGCGGATATTGTTCGCGCACCAAACATGCGCCAACTCGCTCAGCGGGTGTCAGCGAGTTTTCATTTAGGGCCTCTCGACCAAGAGACCTGCGCGGCTTATCTCACCCACCGCCTGAAAGTGGCTGGTGGCACAGGCGATGAAATCAGCCGAGATGCGAAAGACATGATCTATAAGCATACAGGCGGCGTTCCACGACTAATGAATCAACTTGCTGATTTTGGAATGCTTTACGGGTGGTCCGACGAAGTCAAACAGGTTGGCACAAAAGAAATTCAAGACGTTCTCGATGACGGCGTCTTCTTTGGCGATATTGCGATAGGAGCCACGTCATGAATACCGAACTCAAATTTTACCTGTCGCTTTTCTGGCGCAAACTGCCGCTTTTCCTAGCGGTTTTCGTATTGTTGACGGCCTGTGGTTTGTTTGCGGCAGCGACTCTTCCTCCTGTCTACCGATCCCAAGCGCGCCTCGTCGTGGAAAGTTCCCAGATACCTGGCAATCTCGCGCAATCTACGGTCAATGTCTCCGCTCAACAGCAGTTGCAACTATTTGAATCGCGCTTAATGACGCGCGAGAATCTTCTCGACATCGCCACGCGGCTTCATGCCCTACCCAACCAAGATGATCTGAACCCAGACCAGATTGTACAAGCCATGCGCGCTGCCACTAAAATTAGCAGCTCTACCGGACGCAATCAGGCAACACTGATGACGATCTCATTCGAGAACGTCGACCCGCGTATGACAGCGCGCGTGCTTGATGAATATCTCACGTTTATTCTAGCGCAAGATGCCGATTACCGTGCGCAAATAGCTGGTCAGACTCAAGATTTTTTCCAGCAAGAAGTAGATGCGCTAGGCAACAAACTAGCTGAGCAAGGCGCAAAAATTCTGAAGTTCCAGAATGAGCACGCCGATGCGCTACCCTCTGGACTGCAATTTGCACGCGACCAAATCCAAGCATTAAACGAACAAAATGCGCAGATCGATCGTAATGTCGCTACAGCAAATGATCAGAAAACCCGCTTACAACAGGTGTTTGATGCAACCGGCAGCATTGGTTCTACCGGTCGCGCGCTCTCACCCGAAGAGCAAAATCTCCAAACCCTGCGCAGCCAATTGGCTAACCTAGAAGCGGTATACGCACCCGATAGTCCCAAAGTGACGAGTTTGCGTAATCGTATCTCAAATATGGAAAAGAGCCTTGCTCGAATGCAGGGCGGAAACGCACAAACAACAAGTGACCCTGCGCGGGCCATGCTTGATATGCAACTTTCTCAGATCGATGATCAAATCAAGCAAATGCAAGCAACCCGTGAAGGCAACGTTAAACAACTTGCTCTGCTTCAAGACCAGATCAGCAGGACGCCTGCTAACGATATCGCACTACAAGCATTGCAGCGCGACTACGATAACATACAGGTACAATACAATGGTGCGGTATCGCGCTTAGCGCAAGCATCGACTGGTGAAAGGATCGAAACGCTCTCGCGAGGGCAACGTGTATCCGTACTCGAACAACCGTCTGTGCCGGATCAGCCAATCAAGCCCAACCGCAAGAAAATTGCGGTTATGGGTGCCGTTGCTGGCTTGATTGCGGGAAGCGGGCTAATCGCGCTGCTGCACTTCCTGTCGGGAACGATCAAGCGGTCAGCTGATATGATCTCCTCCCTCGGTATCACTCCAATGATCACATTGCCCTATGTGCGCTCCCGCGAGGAGATTATCCGCACACGTGTAATGCGGATCAGCGTGTCTTTGGGAATTTTTGTAGCCATCCCGTTCGCTCTTCTCATGATACATCTGTACTACATGCCCTTTAACGAACTTGCCCAAAAGATAGCAGCTCGTATCGGCTTCTATATTTAATACAATCGAAGCTCCGACATTCGGCCTACTCCCCGGACAAGCTCAAAATAGAACTGTGAAATCCTGATGGAAAAGCTACAAAAAGCACTGGAAAAGGCACGAGCAGAACGGTTGGCACGCCAAGGTATGCCAACAGGGTCTCAACGTGATAGCGCTTCGGTGGAACGAGCAATAACCGACCAAGCAAGCGCATGGGCTCAACTTCCTGAATGCAAGTTGTCTGCTCAAGAGCTTAAAAAAAATCGTGTACTGACCTTCAATGCAAACAGCGAAGCGACCTATTACGATATCTTGCGCACTCGCCTCAGAGACGAATGCCGGAGACAGAATTATAAGCGCATTGCTATCACATCGCCGCAGCCCCAAGCTGGTAAATCTACAACTCTGGCCAATCTGGCATTTTCATTAGGGCGTCTGCCTTACCAACGAACAATTATCTTTGATTTCGACCTACGCCGTCCAAGCCTGCATAAAATTCTAGGACTTACACCGAAAGCTGACATGGGCCAGTTGCTGCGCGGCGAAGTGCCAGTTGACGAACATCTGGTACGTCACGGAGAAAACCTCGCCTTTGGACTCAACAAATCTATGGTTCAGCATTCCGCCGAGCTTTTACAAAGCGAGAGAACTCAAGATTTCCTGACAGCCGTTGAGGAAACTTTCCAACCAGATCTGATGCTGTTTGACATGCCCCCATTCCTCGCGGCAGATGACGCGCATGGCTTTCTCAAGAACATTGATGCTGTTCTTCTGATTGCTGAATCTGAGAAAACAACAAAAGTTCAACTAGATGCAGTTGAGCAAAAAATTTCGAGTTTGACTAAGATCGCTGGTATCGTTCTCAACAAATGCAATTATGTCGACGAAAACGACACAGGCAGCTATGACTATTACTGAATTAATGTGATCGGTGTGATCTGCCCCACTTGGGTGGTCCGGTTTAAAAGTTAGTGCATCGTGGGCTTTTAGTGTTGTGATGTTGACACCAGCGTTCGATCAGGATCTGGGCTTCTCTAAGAGAATAGAAAACCTCTCCATCGAGTAATTCGTCGCGAAGTCTGGCGTTAAAGCTTTCCACATACCCATTCTCCCAGGGTGACCCCGGCTCGATATAGGCTGTTTTGGCCCCCACCGCCTCGATCCAGTTGCGGAGCTTCGTCGCGATGAATTCGAGGCCATTATCTGACCTGATAACCTCCGGCGAACCGCGAAGGATGAACAGGTCTGTCAGCACGTCGATGACGTCGACCGAGTTCAGCTTGCGTTTGACGTAGATCACCAGCACCTCCCGGGTGAATTCGTCAACGATATTGAGCATGCGGTAAGCCCACCCGTCCGCTGTACGGTCCTGGACAAAATCATAGGACCACACATGGTTCGACCGCGCGGCCCGCAGCCGCACGCAGGAGCCATCTACTAACCAGAGCCGCCCCCGTTTCTTCTGTTTCTGCAGGACTTTAAGCCCTTCACGTCGCCAAATTCGCTCGACCCGTTTATGGTTTGCGCACCATCCCGCTTCAACCAACAAGCCAGTGATCTGGCGATAGCCATACCGTCCGTATTGACGTGCTAGTTCAGTGATGTCGGCCGTAAAAAGCGCTTCGCCCTGACGACCAGACGGGATTTTACGTCGGGTCGACCGGTGCTGTCCCAAAGCCCAGACCAGGCTCGGCCTTCGGAGATGCCGAGCGCCTAGCAGACATGGTCGATGCACTGACGACATTGCTGCGGGCTTAATAGGGCTGCGCGTTCGGGGCTACAAACCCTCCACCGGAGGGTTTGTAGCCCCTCATCTTTGCCGCCTCCGTAAGGATCAGCTTTTCGAGCGTCAGGTCCGACACGGCACGTCTAAGCCGCGTGTTCTCTTTCTCGAGTTCCTTCAACCGCTTGAGCTGATCGCGGTTCATCCCGCCAAACTCACGGCGCCAGCGGTAATAGGTCTGTTGGGTCACACCAATCTGGCGCACCGCATCCGCCAGCTTTGCACCTTGTCCCTGCAAGGCCTCCACTTGACGCAGCTTCATGACAATGTCTTCCGGCTTCTCGCGTTTGCCTGCCATCTAAGTAGTCCTCCATCATACGGGATAAACTATCCCAAAAAGTGGACCACTTCAGGGGGGCAAGACCAACGTATCCATAGCGGTGTTATGAGCTCCAGCGCCTGATCACCCATAGCGCGTTCAGCCCAATCAGTCCGATTCCTGTCAGTTCAAAAACACCATTCAAGCGAAGTCCCGCTATATGCGAGGTAATCAGCTGGTCCATGTGATGAAAGCTCAGCGCTCGGATTGCAATGAAGCCAATCAAGACTGCCAACCCGAGGAGGGCAAGCCAGATCTGTGACCAGATACGACGGAAATATATGCCAAGCGCGAGCCCTAGCGCTACTGCAGCCGCAATAATGCCGTAAATTGCTTCTACTTGGATTGTACGGCGCTGGTTGTACCACCCTTGGGCCTTTGCGAGACATTTACCGTAGGCCGTTAGAGCACTCTGCAAATCTAGCTGCTTATTAATTGTCAAGAATAGAAGGATTACTGCAATTGAAACGAAAAAAATAGAAATTTGTACTTCTTTTTTGACGCGAGCTGCTGCTATGCAGAGCATGCAGACGACAAAATAGGCTAGTACCGTGCTCCAACCTAAAATCGTCGGATCGCCAATCCCAGGAGACCATTTCTGTGCAACACATGGCGTCATCGTCCCGAACATTGTGAGCCTTCCGTCATTGAATCTAGTCTTGTCTAAGACTGCATAATACGAACGGTGCAATCCAAAAAGATCGTACCGAACGAATATTTATACGATAGTGAACCGCTGGTCTGCCCCACTTGAGTGGTCCATCTTTTGGGATAGTTTATCCCGTATGATGGAGGAGTACTTAGATGGCAGGCAAACGCGAGAAGCCGGAAGATATCGTCATGAAGCTGCGTCAGGTTGACGTCTTGCAGGGACAAGGCACGCAACAGGCGAATGCGGCGCGCCAGATTGGCGTGACCCAACTGACCTATTACCTTTGGCGACGTGAGTTTGGCGGAATGAACCGCGATCAACTCAAGCGACTAAAGGAACTCGAGAAAGAGAATACGCGGCTCAGACGGGCCGTGTCGGATCTGACGCTCGACAAGCTGATCTTGACGGAAGCGGCGCGGGGAAACTTCTAAGCCCTTCGCGCCGCCGACAGTGCATCGACCATGTCCGCTCAGCGCTCGGCATCTCCGAACGCCGTGCCTGTTGGGCTTTGGGACAGCACAGATCGACCCAACGCAAGATCCCACCCGGTCGTCAGGACGAAGCCCTGCTGACCGCTGACATCACCGAACTGGCACGGCAATGCGGACGCGTAAGCGACAAGGAGCCCCCGTGGGTTAGCGGCGAGGCTTGTTCGAGATAGGCTGGTGGCGTTGGTCTGACGCTGAGGTTAAA
>NZ_JAYWLC010000032.1:0-20290 GCF_040297545.1 Thioclava kandeliae | reverse complement strand
CGAGCGTTGAACCAGATCATCGAATGGCGCGGCCCGCCCAAGACGATCAGGGTCGACAATGGCCCGGAATATATCAGCGGCACCTTGATGGAATGGGCCGAACACAAGGGCATCGCCTTGGCGCACATCCAGCCCGGAAAGCCGCAGCAGAACGCCTTTGTCGAGCACTACAACCGGACGGTCCGGCACGAATAGCTGGACCTCCACATCTTCGAAACCATCGACGAGGTCCAGAACATTGCCACCGAATTGCTCTGGTCCTACAACAACGAACGTCCGAACATGGGCAACGGCGGGATGACCCCAGCATAGAAACTGAGAATGGCCGCGGAAACTCTACGACCAAGCCCCCGCAAAAACGGGGGGATTACCAAGTACATTCCTAAACTAGCCACTGGCCCCGTGATTTAATGCTTGGCTTTACATTAAAAACGAGCAGAAAAGCTGGCTGCGTTTTGCAGCAGGGTTAGCGCAATAGAGTTGGAGCTGGTTGAAACACTGCCGTTCATCACCTGATCTCGCAGAAGATAGTATTTGATGAGCTTCTCGACGCTCTCCTCGTCAGTGAATTGTGAAACCTCATCGGACCCGAATACCTGTTGGGCCTTTTGCTTGAATATTGTGACCTGTTGGTCGACATCCAAGGACGATGTACTTTCGGGCAATCCCAAACCGGTGCGCATAACCGTAGCGAGAGCTTCGTTACCTATAATCGTATACCATTTTGTATTGTCAGAGCTATCCTCTGCTGCGAGGTCTGCCAATTCACGCTGAGCATTGAGTGCGAAACGGTAGCTTTCATCACTATCTCCCACAGCAATCTCAAACTGCCTTTCTTCGTAATTCGCGATCATCTCGTCAGCGAAGGAACTCAGAACGGTATTGGGTGGATCGAAATCAAAACCGAAGGCTTCGGAAAGTGCCGCATATTTCTTATCCGAAAGCTTGTTTGCAAAGGAATCCTCGTCAAGCGTACCCTCTTCGAGAACCTTCTTGATGAAATACTTGTTCTGTAGGTCATCATCTAGACCAAAAGCCCCCAGCGCAACTTTGAGCAGTCGATAATCGGAAACGAGTTCCTCCGCCGAGGTTACGTTTCCGATATTTTCACGAAAATACTCTTCGTCATTCTGAATAGTCACAGAGGCGGTGAATGCCGCCTTCTGTGTTTCCATTGTCCGATTAAGGACTTTCCAACCGGCATAACCACTTAGCGGAACAATGGGTTGATATGTCATTGGCGTGCCGCGGCCAGAAGCCGCTCCTCCCTTGGTAGAAGACTACGAAGCGCCTTGAGAGCCTGATAGTGCTGTTCCTCAAGAACGGATTTGGTTGCAATCGCGAGCTGCGTCCGGCTATCGTGATCCGTCAAGACTTGGCTAAGCTGCTCAATACCGCGCAGTAGCTGCAGCCGAGTTTCTTCAGGATTGTTATCTCCCGACAAAACGAGTTGCGCGATATAGCATACCCGGCGAACAGGTGTGTTTGCCTCCTCAGGATGGATTGCATCGCGAAGTCGCAAAATATTCGCGTTCGGGGTCATGATCGCGAGACGGGATCTCCGGTCTCCATTCTCGATCACAGCGCCATTAATGAGAACACGCTCCTTGGGAGCCAACTTTAGAACAAGGCCACTCATTTTGTGCCTCCAGTAGGGCGAAGGCCACGCATAATGGCAGTATTAATTTCTATAAGAGGATCGAGGTTAGCTTTACGCGCCAGAACCTTCGAGCTGTGCACATCGACGAATTTCTGGAGAAATAATATCCGCGCCCGCAACAACTCTGGTAGGCCGTTATCCGAAAGACCGACATCATCTGCGAAGATCCGCCACAATTTGCGGTTTCGGCTTACAGCGTCGACGAGATCTGGAAACTTTTCTTTTTCTTTGCCAGCTACACCGCGAAGGCGGCTGGTGATACGAGCAAGTGCTTCGTACTCGATATCGCGGTCGGTTCGCACCGCCTGGTTTGGTTTGGAATAGGCCATTTTGGCCTGAGCATAAGCGTTCACGAGAAGCCCTTCCTGTGGCTGCAAGTTTTAAAACCCGGCGTTTTGCCAGGTGGTTGAGGGGCGCATTGACTGCGCCCCTCAGATGCTCATTACTGGAACAGCGACAGGAGCTGTTGCGGCGCTTGGTTGGCAATCGACAGAGCTTGCGTGCCCAGCTGTTGCTGAACCTGCAGAGCCTGCAGACGTGCCGACGTCTCTTCCATATCGGCGTCGACGAGCGAACCGATACCCGAGGTCACGGCATCAGAGAGCTTCGAGATGAAGTCGCTCTGATCGGAGATACGCGAAGCAGCAGCACCCAGTTCTGCAGCTTTGTTGGTTGCAGTCTGGATATGTGCTTCGATTGCCGCCAGCGATGCATCAGCGGCAGTTGCGCTGGACACGTCGATGTCGGTCAGCATGCCACCATCAGAGGCAGCCGCACTGTATGTACCGAACGCAGCTTCGAGGTCAGCCGATGCCACGTTGATATTCGACGCACTCACCGTTGCACCCGTGCCCGAACCGACGCGGTCGAGCGAGGACAGGACGCTGATACCGGTCCCGCCATTGCCATCAACATCGGTGCGCAGAAGGTTTGCACCGTTGAACTGCGACGCATTGATGATCGAACCGATTTGCTTTTTCAGCTCGTTCACGTCTGCAGTCAGCTTGTCGTTATCGACGTTCTCACCGGTCGCCGAAACGATTTTCTCTTTCATCTCATTGAGTTTCTCAACGATTTGCTCTGCGCCGGTCGACGCAACAGCAACGGTCGATTCACCCAGAGCGAGAGAGTCTTCGATCGCATTGAAACCGGCAACGTCCGATTCCATGACTTTCGAAATTGCCCAAACTGCGGCGTTATCTTTTGCAGTGGAGATATCTTTACCGGTCGAGATGGCCGATTGGGTATCGCCAAGCGAGGAGTTGATCGACTTCAGGGTTTGAAGTGCGGTCATTGCGCCGGTGTTGGTCAGAATGCTGGACATAGTTTTGGGTCCTCAGATATGTGCGCTTTTGCGCGAAGGTGTCTATATACCGCCCGACTTCTTGTCGGAGCGAATGCACAGGTCCTTCTGACACATGCGCCCCGGTTCCCGGAGCGCGCCACCCAGTCACTGGATGCAGGGATATGTTTGCACCATCTCCCCTAACGAAAAGCTAAGGCCGGCTTTGCGGCCGGCCTTGTTTTGGTTGCATTTTATTAAAATGGTTTATGCGCGCTTCTCGATCGACCCCTGCGTACCGACAATGCGCTGCGGGCGGCCCGATTTGTCGTAGCTTCCGAAACTATGGGCCGCTTTCTGGATCGCCGAGAGCCTGATCTGCGCCGCGCGGATACCTTTCAACGCCGCAGAAAGAAGTCGCTGATTCTGGCGGGACATCTCATGTGCACGCTTCAGCTTTTGCGCCGGGAAATCCTTCACCTGCATAAGAAGTGCTTCCTTTCGCGCAACCAGAGCCGTCAGCGCTTCGAATTCTGCTTTGCGAATCACATCCCGTTCGAGGCGCAGCAAATTGATCAGCTCCTCAACTACCGCATCATCTTTATCAGCCATTCTGCGCCCTCTTCAGCATCGAGTTGAAAATAGTTTCAGCCAGGCCGATTCCTCCGGCCTTCGCCATCTCACTGGCCTGCTCTTCCCGCAAGAACGACGAGAACTGTTCCTCGCCGACACCGCCGGAAAACTCGGATTTATTTTCGCCCAAACCCGTATATTTGAGCATCTCGGACAGGAAGCTCGCCTCAAGAGCCTGCGCAGTATCACGCATCTTCTCTTGCTGCTCCGCGCTGACAACGCGCAAGGACTTCGATCCATCTGTCGTTAAAGGTAACCCAGTCGATGTGACTTGCATGGGATTCTCCGCATCATTCGCATTCTCTCCTTTTTGACAGCTTGCGGTAAAGAACCGGTAACCTCATTGAGGCAATGTGGTGATCATCACAGGCAGAAGTCTTGAGGATCATGACCAGTTTTGACGCAATAGCAGCTCAATTTCCCTTTTCTACAAAGGGCCAAGCAGCTGGAATCGATTCGCCCGCCACCGCGACGAACGGTAAGAGCACAGAATTTTCTTTGGAGTTTTCGGCTCTGACCGAGACGATAGGCCGCGCTGATACTGGCGCGACGATTCGGCCACATTCAAAGGGCCCGGTTTCTACGAATTCTGAACAGCAACCCCGCGCATTCAACTTGCCGCGCGACGAACAGATTGTCTCTGCCGAGATGCCCACAGTAACACCCGGGCAGATCAAAGCACCGCAAGATGCTCCTTCTTCTGCAAAGAACACGGATAAAGCGTGGGCGCCAGGTGAACAAAGTAATCCTCTCTGGACAGAACAGGGCTTGCCGCGCGCAGCAGAGGCCACCAGCTCTCCGGTCGAGAGCAAGAAAAATGATGGTTCCTCGAAGGATGGAGACCAAACGGATGAGGTTTTCGATACCGAGCACGTTCCTGCCGCCGATACGCAGCTAGAGGCATCGGCACTCCCTCAATCTGATCCCCGAAGCTCCCCAACGTTGAACTTCACGGCATCGGAAGTGAGCGAACCCCACGCCGAACTGGACGAGGAAATGGCTTCCTTCCAGACAGATAAGGGAACAGATACCGCGCCTGAATTCCTCTCGCACACAGGCGTCCAGACGCAATCCGCCATGGTGCCGCAGTCAGCAGTAGCACCGATGCAGGATTCCGAGTTGCAGGCCTCGGAGCCAACCGCACAAATCGCTTTCAATAACCGAGGCTTCGCGTCGCAAGAGAAGGCTCCCCCTCAAACGGTTCGCCCTGATGCCCAGTCCTCCTCTGGTACGAGCGCAACTCCGCAACCCGACCTGCCTCGGCAATCTGATGTATATGGTCGTCAGTTGACAGCAGCGGACGAGACCGGCACCGCTGAGACGGTCGCAACAGCAGACGAACCCGCAACACTACAGCCAGCCTCCGAGCAGCGCCCCGAAGCAAGATATACCGCGACCGCGGCACCTTCGGTCAGCGAAGCACGATTCGCCTTGCACAGTTCGACTGCAAGCTTCTTCAGCACACCACAGAACGGAGCCACCTCCGGGCAGATTGCACTTCCCGACGGTATGGAGGAGATCTCGGAAAATGCCGTAGCTCTACCGATTCCGACGGACGAAAATGTGGAATCCGATCCCGCGCTGCGCAGCGAGATTGGCGTCTCGGTGCGTAACATCTCGCAACCCAAAGTACCTTCCGGCATTGTAACCGGGCAGACCGGTGCCATTTCTCCGCAGGAAACCCAGCCGGCCGCAGCAGCACCGATCGACATCGAGACGACCGATAGCACGGATACGACGACTATTACCTCGACCGTGAATACCGGCTCGAATACGCCCCTGCAGACCTCGGCGATACCTCTACAAACGGTTGCGCAGGCGCAACTGGGTGCCGAGAAATATGTCACGAAGCGCCGTGAACTTAGCGAACAACTCGACGAGGAACTGACAGTTACCCAGATCGGCAAGGACCGAACGGCGCAATCGCGTATGGAGACGGCCTATGCCGTTACCTCCGCAGCGAGCACGACAATGTCGAACGGCGCATCCGGACAGTCTCTGCCGGCGGAAAGCGGCTTGCTTGCGCAGGATCAACCCACTCCTATCGATGAAGACAGCCAACGCTTCGGCCTTGCTCCTCTCCCCAGTCACACCGGCATGACCGCGGCGACAACGGCATCCCAACCCGCCGCGCAACAGGCTATGGCCCAAAACGTCTCGCAACAGCTCGCACGCGCCGCAACCAGCACATCGGATGGAGCAGTCGAATTGACCCTCGCCCCCGAAGAATTGGGTAAGGTGCGGATGGTCATGCATCATAGCGACAGCGGCATGTCCGTGATGATCTATGCCGACAGGCCCGAAACTCTCGACCTGATGCGAAGACATGCCGAGATGCTCAGCCGCGACCTGCGGGAGCTCGGCTATACGGATGTGAACCTGAATTTCACGGATCAGGGCCAAAGCGGGCAGAACGCCCAGGAACTTGCCGAACAAGCCGACCGTATCCGCGCCGAACGCGGAACCCAAGCCGCATTCAGCGCTGGCTCCATTTCCAACACCCTCAATCCCTCGCGCACCTCCGGCTCCGTGCTGGGGGGGCTAGATCTCAGAATGTGACGGAGGATTTCCATGACCACTGTAACAAGCGCCTCAACCACGGCATCCGCGACGAGCTCCAGCTCGACGGCGGATGCACAAACCTTCGCAACCTCGGATTACCAGACCTTCCTCGAGATGCTGACCGTCCAGATGCAGAATCAGGACCCGCTCAATCCGATGGATAGTACGGATTATGCCGTGCAACTCGCGACCTTCTCGGGGGTCGAACAGCAGGTAGAGACCAACTCGCTTCTGGAAAGCATCGCATCCTCGATCAGCCAGATGGGCATCTCGGAGCTGGCAAGCTGGGTCGGTATGGACGGAAAAACCGAAGAGCCTGTGTATTTCTTTGGTAGCTCGATCGTCGTTGAAACCGAAGCCGATAGCCAAGCGGATTCGGCTGTTCTTACGGTTCAGGACGAGTCGGGGAACACCGTTTACAGCGGTGCCGTAGATGTGGACGAGGATTTCGTCGAGTGGGACGGCACCAATTCGGATGGTGAAACCGCCGATTATGGCAACTACACCTTCACACTCAAAAGCTATAGCGGCAGTGACCTTATCTCTACCGAGACCGCACCAGCCTATGGCCGTATCATCGAAGCGCGCGTCACCGATAGTGGCACAGAACTCGTCATGATGTCGGGCTCTACCGTCTCGAGCGACGATATCACCGGACTGCGTAGCCCCTCAAGCTGATCAGGCCAGCAGACCGGCCGCCAGCCCCGCGACAAAGACAGCTGCGATGATCCCCGCCCAAATGGCGGGATGAAGCGGTTTGTCCGCAGGGGTTGGCGCCTCCGGATGCGCGCGCCGCTCGATGGAGTTCTTCAACATATCGGGGAATTGCGGGCTGTAACGCGCCATGACTTTCACCACCTTGCGCAGGTCATGCAGCGCCGCTTTCGGCCCGAGATTCTCACGGATATAGGTCTCGACGGCGGGCTTGGCGGCCTGCCACATATTCAGCGACGGGTTCAGAGACCGTGCGACCCCCTCGGCCACAACCATCGATCGCTGCAGCAAGATCAGTTCGGTGCGCGTCGGCATTCCGAAACGCTCCGTGACTTCAAAGAGATAGGCCAGAAGGCGTGCCATCGAAATATGGCTTGCATCCATGCCAAAGATCGGTTCGCCCACCGCGCGAAGGGCCAGCGCGAATTCGTTCACGTCCCGATCCGCGGGCACATAGCCCGCCTCGAAATGCACCTCGGCCACACGGCGGTAATCGCGCTGGATGAACCCGATGAGGATCTCGGCATAGACACGACGGGTATATTCATCGATCTGCCCCATGATCCCGAAATCATAGGCAAGAATATCACCATTGGCGGCGACCTTCAGGTTGCCCTGATGCATATCCCCATGGAAATATCCGTCGCGCAGCGCATGGCTGAGAAAGAGCTGCAAGATACGCTCGGACAGTGCGACCAGATCATGGCCTGCAGCCCTGATCGCCTCGGGATCGCCCATCGGCACGCCCTCGGCCCAGTCCAGCACCATCACGCGGCGGCTCGACATGTCCCAGGCAGGCTTTGGCACCGCAAACCCCGCATCATCTGCCGTATTCGCGGCAAATTGCGACGCGCGCGCCGCTTCCATGCGCAGATCCAACTCCCCTATGACAGTGCGCTCGAAGTGTTTCACCACATCGGTCGGACGCAACCTTCGCGACGAAGGCGAGAACCGCTCGATGAATTTCGCCACAAAATGGAACGCATCGAGATCACGGCGGAAGGCGCGTTCGATCCCCGGACGCAGCACCTTCACGGCAACCTTCTCGCCAGTGCGCGCCAGCACGGCCTGATGGACCTGTGCGATAGAGGCCGCAGCCACAGGCTCGGAAAACTCGGTGAACATCTCGGAGATCGGACGCTCGAATTCTTCCTCGATCGTCTTCTTTGCCAGATCGGTCGAGAACGGTGGCAGGCGGTCTTGCAACACGCGCAACTGCGTGGCCAGTTCTGGCCCGACCACATCTGCGCGCGTCGATAGAATCTGCCCGAATTTGATATAGGCCGGACCAAGCGCTGTGATCGCCCGTGTCACCGGCGGCAAGTTCGGGTCGCCCTTGTAGCCAAGCCACGCGAAAGGGGCCGATACCGCATAGGCGGCCGCCCGCAGGCGCGGCGGCGCGTCCATGGCCTCCAGCACCTGATGCATCGCGCGCGAGCGGATGAAGGTGGCGCCAGTGCGGATCAGGCGCCAGATATTGATCGGCCCGCGCATCTCAGATCTTCCAGCCAGAATGCAGCGCCGCGATACCCATGGTCAGGTTGCGATAGCTCGCCTGCTCGAAGCCCGCCTTGCGAATCATCGACAGGAACGTCTCCTGATCGGGGAATTTGCGGATTGATTCGACCAGATACTGGTAGCTGTCACGATCATTGGCCACGATCTGGCCCATCACCGGAATGATATTGAAGGAATAGAGATCATAGGCTTTCTGCATCAGATCATTCGGGATCTGGCTGAATTCCAGAACCATCAGACGCCCGCCGGGTTTCAGCACACGATAGGCTTCGTCCAGCGCGTCCTGCACGCGCGTCACGTTCCGGATACCGAAGGAAATCGTATAGACATCAAAGGAGTTATCCTCGAAGGGCAGCGCCATCGCATCGCCCACGATCCAGTCCAGACGCTCGGCCATATCCTCGGCCTCGGCGCGCTTCTGGCCCTCGATCAGCATCGATTCGGTCATATCGCAGACGGTCGCCGTGGCTTCGGGCGCACGACCGAGGAAGCGGAAGGCCACATCGCCGGTCCCCCCCGCCACATCCAGAAGCTTCTGGCCACGGCGCGGCGCAAGCCAATCCATCATCGCGTCTTTCCAGACGCGATGGATGCCCATGCTCATCAGGTCGTTCATGATGTCGTATTTCGAAGCCACGCGCGAGAACACGCCATGCACCATGCCGGCCTTCTGGCTCTCGTCCACGGTCTGAAAGCCGAAATGCGTCGTCTTGCTCTGATCTGCGGTCATCTGTCCCGTGGCCCCTTGAGGTTCGTCTGGTCTACCCCCTTCTTATAGGGGCCGTTTCAGAAGTGACAATGCACGAGGACGATCACAATGCCCGAACTTCCCGAGGTCGAAACCGTCAGGCGGGGCCTTTTACCCGCGATGGAGGGCCGCGTGATCGAACGCGCCGAGGTCAACCGCCCTGATCTGCGCTGGCCCCTGCCGGATAACATGGCCGCCCGCCTGACCGGCGCACGCATATTGCGCCTGCGCAGACGCTCGAAATATATCCTTGCCGATCTGGATCGCGGGGAGACCCTTCTGATCCATCTGGGCATGTCGGGGCGGATGCTGGTCTCCGGTGTGGCACTGGGAGAGTTCGTCATCGACCACCCGACGCCGCAGAAACATGACCACATCGTCTTCCATATCGAGGGCGGCGGGCGTGTCACCTTCAATGATGCGCGTCGCTTCGGGGCGATGGATCTGTTCCCCACTGGCGCCGAGGACAGTTACTGGCTCCTCGAGAAGCTCGGCCCCGAACCGTTCAGCAACCAGCTGAACGAGGAGTATCTGACCGCCAGACTGCGCAGTCGCGCGAGCCCGATCAAGACGCTGCTTCTGGATCAGGCGATCGTGGCGGGGCTTGGCAATATCTATGTCTGCGAGGTGCTGTTCCGCGCGGGCATCGATCCGCGCCGCCAGGGCCGCCAGATTGCCGAAAAGCGTCTGCGGCCTCTTGTCGCAATCATCCGCGAGGTTCTGGAGGAAGCTATCGAGGCGGGTGGATCTTCGCTCCGCGACCACCGGCAGGCCGATGGGGAGCTGGGATATTTCCAGCACCGCTTCAAAGTTTATGGTCGCGAGGGCGCGCCCTGCCAAAACTGCGGGCAACCGGTGCTCAGGATCGTGCAATCGGGGCGATCCAGCTTTTATTGTGCGCATTGCCAGCGCTAAGAGGAACACGGGCGCGAGAGTTGACTTGATATATGGGCCGGTTTTGTTAGGACTCCGGTCTGATGAAAAGGAAAGGCACTGCCAAATGGCCTACCAGACGCTGATCGTCGAGATCGAAGATAATGTCGCCCTAGTCCGGCTCAACCGTCCGGAGGCACTGAACGCGCTGAACTCCGTTCTGCTGACCGAGATGGGGGACGCGCTGGCGAATCTCGACGCCAATGACAAGGTGCGTGCCATTGTCATCACCGGCTCCGAGAAGGCCTTTGCCGCCGGCGCCGACATCAAGGAAATGTCCGAGAAGGGCTTTGTCGGCATGTTCAAGGCCGATTTCTTCGGCGATGCCACCGAGAATTTCCTGCGCACCCGCAAGCCGGTGATTGCAGCCGTGTCGGGCTATGCGCTTGGCGGCGGCTGCGAACTGGCGATGATGTGCGACTTCATCATTTGCGCCGATAATGCGAAATTCGGCCAGCCCGAGATCAATCTCGGCATCTGCGCGGGAATCGGCGGCACCCAGCGCCTGACCCGTTTCGTGGGCAAGTCGAAGGCAATGGACATGCATCTGACCGGCCGGTTCATGGATGCCGAGGAAGCCGAGCGTTCGGGCCTTGTCTCCCGCGTGGTGCCGACTGCCAAACTGGTGTCCGAAGCCATGGCTGCCGCCTCGAAGATCGCCGAGAAATCGCAGCTTTCGGCCATGGTGGTGAAGGAGGCGGTGAACCGCTCCTACGAGACCACCCTGCGCGAGGGGCTGCTGTTTGAAAAACGCATGTTCCACGCGCTGTTTGCCACCGAGGACCAGAAAGAGGGCATGGCCGCCTTCCTCGAGAAGCGCGAGCCGCAATTCCGCGATAAATAAGCGCGGTCACTTACGCGAAATGCCGGGCCTCGGGGCCCGGTTCTCATTTGGGGCTTCCCAACTTGGCAAAATTGCCGTATAGGCCCCCTTCAAATGCGTGTGGAGCCCGCTTAGGCTAGAATCAACCGGTTCACTGGTGTGTCCGGGTTTTGCATGCAGTCGCATATTGTACCAAACCCGAAAGTGGAAACACACACATGGCAAATACGCTCCAGTCCAAAAAGCGCGCACGTCAGAACGAGCGTCGTAACGACATCAACAAAGCACGTCGTTCGCGCATCCGTACCTTCCTCCGCAAAGTCGAAGAAGCCATCACTTCGGGCGACTACGCAGCAGCTCAGGAAGCTCTGAAAGTGGCGCAGCCGGAACTGATGCGTGGCGTGACCAAAGGCGTGATTCACAAGAACACCGCATCGCGCAAAGTGTCGCGTCTGGCGGCTCGCGTGAAGGCTCTGAACGCCTAAGCGATTCCCTTGCAAAAGCAAGATAGAAAGGCGCCATTTATGGCGCCTTTTTCATTTTTCGCAATGTTTTCAATAAGATGATATGTCCGAAATGCAACATGACGAAACTGTGGCAGATTCGATTCACGCAATCCGGAGTCAAGCGTGAAGTTCTGTTGCGACTCGTCAGCGAGCCGGAGTAGTTTCACTGAGCGATCAACGTCGCCTCGGGGGACTGACGCATCTTACCCTAGCTGGACCGGACAATAACGTCTGCCACGACAAGGATAACAACCGGACCAATTGGCCTGGGGGATGCGATTCCGATGCTGGAGGGCTGCCACCTCCCACATTTCGATTCTGTCGAAACCCGCGTGAGCGGGTCGGGTAACCTTGTCCTAAGTGCAGAAAATGCACCACGCGCCAAAATCTGTTTGGCGTGGTGGATCGTATTTTCCGAGAATCGTTGGTCGCGAGGTGTGATAAGAATGGGCAAGAATGATGACCGACGATACTTGGGGGCGTGTGTGCGATGAGCTGCAAAAGAGCGTGGGAAAAAACAACTTCCTGACGTGGATTGCCCCGCTGAAGGTCATTGAGGTCGATGACGGCATTGCCGCCTTCGAGGCCCCTACAAAATTCATGCGCGACTGGGTGCAGCGGAACTTCTCCGAGGCGATCCAGAACGAGCTGCGCAAATTTGGGATTATCGTTGAGCGTATTGATCTTCGCGTGTCTTCGGCACCGATGATCCGTCCGGCCAATTCCGCCAATCCCGTCCAGCAGGCCCCTGCCCCCACGAGCACGCCACGCATTGCCCAGATCAAACCGCGTCTTGCCCAGACGCAGGATGACGATCTGCCCGGCGCGCCGCTGGACCAGCGTTTTACCTTTGACACTTTCGTGGTCGGCAAGCCGAACGAGCTGGCCCATGCCGCCGCGCGCCGTGTGGCAGAAGGCGGTCCGGTGACCTTCAACCCGCTCTTCCTCTATGGTGGCGTGGGCCTGGGTAAGACCCACCTGATGCATGCCATCGCCCACGAGCTGCAAACCAAGCGCCCCGATCTGCGCGTGCTTTACCTCTCGGCCGAGCAATTCATGTATCGTTTCGTGCAGGCTCTGCGCGAACGCCAGATCATGGATTTCAAGGAGATGTTCCGCTCGGTCGACGTGCTTATGGTCGATGACGTACAGTTCATCGCGGGCAAGGATTCGACGCAGGAAGAGTTCTTCCATACGTTCAACGCGCTCGTCGATCAGGGCAAACAGATCGTGATCTCCGCCGACCGTGCGCCGGGCGAGATCAAGGAACTGGAAGAACGGATCAAATCGCGCCTGCAATGCGGGCTGGTGGTGGATCTCCATCCCACCGATTACGAGCTGCGCCTTGGCATCCTGCAGACCAAGACCGAGAATTACCGGATTCAATATCCGGGCCTGATGATTGCCGATGGCGTGCTGGAATTCCTCGCGCATCGTATCTCGACCAACGTGCGGGTGCTCGAGGGCGCGCTGACGCGTCTGTTCGCCTTCGCCTCGCTGGTCGGCCGCGAGATCACGCTCGATCTGGCACAGGAATGTCTGACCGATATCCTGCGCACCTCGGACCGTAAGGTCACCATCGAGGAGATCCAGCGCAAGGTTGCCGAGCATTACAATGTCCGTCTTGCGGATATGATCGGCCCCAAGCGCGTGCGCACCATCGCGCGTCCGCGTCAGGTGGCGATGTATCTGTCCAAACAGCTCACCACCCGCTCGCTTCCCGATATCGGGCGCCGCTTCGGTGGCCGCGATCACACGACCATCATGCATGGTATCCGCAAGATCGAGGAGCTGAAGTGCGATGACCGCCAGCTGGCCGAGGATATCGATCTGCTGCGCCGCCTTCTGGAAAACTGATTCCGGGAAAACCAAGCGAAATCTGTGTGAAAGCGGGCTGGTCCCTTGACCTGCCCGCCTTTGCGTTAGATTGTCGCGAAAATTCTTGTGTCCGGTGTCTTAGATGGTAACGTCACGGTCCGGACAGCCGTGAGGGATTGAAATGAAGATCAGCATCGAACGCGCAGAGCTGTTGAAAGCCGTCGCGCAAGCACAATCGGTTGTCGAACGTCGCAACACGATCCCGATTCTGGCCAATGTGCTGATCGAGGCCGAAGGCAGCACGATCTCCTTCCGCGCCACCGATCTCGATATCGAAGTGGTCGACCGTGCGCCCGCGCAGGTCGAGAAGGCCGGTGCCACCACTGTCTCCGCCGTGATGCTGCACGAGATCGTGCGCAAGCTGCCCGACGGGGCGCTCGTCACACTGATGGATGATCCTGCCTCGGGCCGTCTGGTGATCGAGGCGGGCCGCTCGAGCTTTACGCTGGCGACCTTGCCGCGCGAGGATTTCCCCGTGATGGCCAGCTCGGATTACACCGCGAATTTCTCGGCCAAGGCGGGCGAGCTGAAACGTCTCTTCGAGAAATCGCGCTTTGCGATCTCGACCGAGGAGACCCGCTACTACCTGAACGGCGTCTATCTGCATGTGGCCACCGCCGAAGATGGCCAGATGCTGCGCGCCGTGGCGACCGATGGTCACCGTCTGGCCCGTATCGATGCCCCCCTGCCCCAGGGCGCCGAGGGCATGCCTGGCGTGATCGTGCCGCGCAAGACCGTGGGCGAGCTGCGCAAGCTTCTGGATGATGACGAAACGCTGATCGAGGTCTCGGTTTCGGAGACCAAGGTCCGGTTTGCCACCCCGCGTATCACCCTGACCTCCAAGGTTATCGACGGCACTTTCCCCGATTACACACGCGTGATCCCGATGGGCAATACGCGCCGTCTCGAAGTAGATGCAAACGAGTTCGCCAAGGCTGTGGACCGTGTGGCCACCGTCTCGTCTGAACGTTCGCGCGCCGTCAAGCTGACGCTGGACGCCGACAAGCTGGTGCTCTCGGTCAACGCACCCGATGCTGGTGCCGCCGAGGAGGAGCTGGTTGTGGCCTATGCCGACGAGCGTCTGGAAATCGGCTTCAACGCCAAATACCTGCTGGAAATCGCCAATCAGGTCGATCGCGAGAATGCGGTCTTCATGTTCAACACCTCGGGCGACCCGACCCTGATGCGCGAAGGTGGCGACACCTCGGCGGTCTATGTCGTCATGCCGATGCGTGTCTAAGATCAGCCTCTTACGGGAAGTAACGCGATGCTATCGGAACTGAGCCTCTATCAGTTTCGGTCGCATCGCCGTGCCGTTTTGGCGCCGGATACGCGCCCTGTTGCGATCTTCGGGGCCAATGGTGCGGGCAAGACCAATATCCTCGAGGCGATCTCGCTTTTATCGCCTGGTCGGGGGTTGCGCCGCGCGCAGGCCCCCGACCTGATGCGCCGTGCTGAAAATGTCGGCTGGAAGATCCGCGCCCGACTGTCCGGCCACGAGGTGCAGACCGAGGCCGCACCCGCCCAGCCCCGTCAGGTGCGGGTGGATGAAAAACTCGTGCCGCAGACCGCTTTGGGGCGGCTGGTGCGCATTCAGTGGCTGGTGCCCGCGATGGACCGGCTCTGGATCGAGGCCCCCGAAGGGCGGCGACGTTTTCTGGACCGGATCACTCTGTCCTTCTTCCCCGATCATGCCGAGGCCAGTCTGGCTTACGAAAAGGCCATGCGCGAGCGGAACAGACTTTTGAAGGACGGCGCGGGCGATCCGCATTGGTATCAGGTGCTGGAGGCGCGGATGAGCGAGGCCGCAACCGAGATCCGTGGCGCACGCGCTGCCGCTCTTACGCGGATCGCAAAGGCGCAAACGGCGGCCCAGACCGCATTTCCGGCGGCCGATCTGTCGGTTACCGGCGATGACACCGCAGATCTCGCCCTGTTCTGGGCCGAGACGCGCCGTCGCGATATGGCCGCCGGACGCACACTGGAAGGGCCGCATCGGGCCGATCTGACGGCGATCTACAGTGCCAAGGCGATGCCCGCCGATCAGGTCTCGACCGGAGAGCAGAAGGCGCTTCTGCTGTCTTTGGTGCTGGCCAATGCGCGCGCGATCGAGGGCGCGCCCGCCATCGTCCTGCTCGACGAGGTCTCGGCCCATCTTGACCCGAACCGCCGCGCAGCCCTTTATGACGAGATCTGCGCCCTCGACGCACAGGTCTTCATGACGGGCACGGAACGCGCTTTGTTCGACGCGTTGGGCGCGCGCGGACATTATCTTCAGGTCTCGGAAGAGGCCGCGACCTCGGTTCTGGAGGAAGTCGAATGAGCTATCCCGTGCAGCGCATCACCCTGATCACGCTAGCTGTGACCGATCTGGCCGCCTCCTGCGCCTTCTACGCGCAGCTGGGCTGGGAGCCTGCGGCGCAGCAGGACGGCGTGGCTTTCTACCAGATGCACGGACAGGGTCTGGCGCTTTTCGGGCGCGATGATCTGGCCAAGGATCAAGGCCGTGCGGGCGCGACCCTTGGCACGGGCGCCATGACACTGGCGCAGAATTTCGACACCGAGCCAGAGGTGGACGCAGCCTTTGCCGCAGCCCTCGCGGCAGGTGCCACGCCGCTCAAACGTCCCGAAAAGGTCTTCTGGGGCGGATATTCCGGCTATTGGTCCGATCCCGACGGCCATGTCTGGGAGGTCGCAATGAATCCGTTCTGGCCGCTGGCCGCAGATGGCAGCCTGACGCTGCCCCCGACCGAGTAGCCCTGCCATGACGATTACGCTGCATCAGGCCCTGTTCTATTCGGGCGCGCTTCTCGTGATCTTCCTGACCCCCGGACCGGTCTGGCTCGCGATGCTCGCACGCACCGTCTCCGGCGGCTTTGCCGCAGCGTGGCCGCTGGCCGTGGGCGTGGCGCTTGGCGATGCGTTCTGGTCCGTGCTGGCTCTTGTCGGCATGAGCTGGGTTGTAGAGCATGTCGCGGGCTTCCTGACGGTCCTGCGCTGGGTGGCTGCGGCGATGTTCGCCTTTATGGGCGCGATGCTGATCCGCCATGCCAAGGCGGGGATCTCGCAAAACAGCAAACTGACCCGGCCCGGACGCTGGGCGGGGTTTGTTGTGGGGGTCGTGGCAATCCTCGGTAACCCCAAGGCGATCCTGTTCTATATGGGCGTCGTGCCGGGCTTCTTCGCGCTCGACACGATCACCCCGGCCGATATCGCGGTGATTGCCCTGCTCTCGGCGCTCTGCCCGATGATCGGAAACCTGATCCTTGCCGCCTTTGTCGGCCGCGTTCGCAGACTGATTTCCAGCCCCGCGGCCATGACCCGCATGAACCGCATCGCAGGCAGCCTCATGCTTGCCGTAGCGGTATTGATCGCCCTTATTTGACAGGCCGCCCGTATCGCCAAGAAAGCCCCGAATTCTGTGGCTAAGGCGTGACATGGCGGCCCAAAACCCCTATAAATCGGGGACGTAAAAAAGGACGAGCAGGCATGACCGAAGAACACGTCAAGAAATCCGAATATGGCGCCGATTCCATCAAGGTTTTGAAGGGGTTGGAAGCTGTACGGAAACGCCCCGGCATGTATATCGGGGATACGGATGACGGGTCGGGCCTGCATCACATGGTCTATGAGGTCGTCGATAACGGCATCGACGAGGCGCTGGCCAATTATGCCGACTATGTCCATGTAAAAATTCACGCCGATAGCTCGGTATCGGTGCGCGATAACGGGCGCGGGATTCCGGTCGATATGCATGCCGAGGAAGGCGTCTCGGCGGCAGAGGTCATCATGACCCAGCTGCATGCGGGCGGGAAGTTCAACAATACCGATACCGATGGCAATGCCTACAAGGTCTCGGGCGGTCTGCACGGTGTGGGCGTTTCAGTGGTGAACGCGCTCTCGGACTGGCTCGAGCTGACCGTCTGGCGCAACGACAAGATCTACAAAGCCCGCTTCGAGAAGGGCGAATGCGTCGAGCATGTGCATGTCGTGGGCGACGAGGTCGGTGGACGTGGCACCGAGGTCCGCTTCCTTGCGTCCAACAAGGAAACCGACCCCGAGGGCACCTTCTCGAATCTCAACTACAGTTTCGAGACGCTGGAAAAGCGCCTGCGCGAGCTGGCCTTCCTGAACTCGGGCGTGCGTATCATCATCGAGGATGAACGCCCCGCGGAGCCGCTGAAGACCGAGCTGCATTACGATGGTGGCGTGCGCGAATTCGTCAAATATCTCGACCGTTCCAAGACGCCCGTGATGGAGAGCCCCGTCTATATGCTGGGCGAGGTCAACGGGATCGGCGTCGAGGTGGCACTGTGGTGGAATGACAGCTACCACGAGACCGTGCTGCCCTTCACCAACAACATCCCCCAGCGCGATGGCGGCACCCATATGGCGGGCTTCCGTGGCGCGCTGACCCGCACGATCAACAATTACGCGCAATCCTCGGGGATCGCGAAGAAAGAAAAGGTCAACTTTACCGGCGACGATGCCCGCGAAGGCCTGACCTGCGTGCTGTCGGTCAAAGTGCCGGACCCAAAATTCTCCAGCCAGACCAAAGACAAGCTGGTCTCCTCCGAGGTGCGCCCCGCGGTGGAAAACCTCGTGAACGAGAAGCTTGGCGAATGGTTCGAGGAGCATCCCGCCGAAGCCCGTCAGATCGTCGGCAAGATTGTCGAGGCGGCGCTGGCCCGCGAGGCCGCGCGCAAGGCCCGCGAGCTGACCCGTCGGAAAACGGCGATGGATGTGGCCTCGCTTCCGGGCAAGCTGGCGGATTGTCAGGAAAAGGATCCGGCCTTCTCCGAAGTCTTCCTCGTCGAGGGGGATTCGGCAGGTGGCTCGGCCAAACAGGGGCGCGCACGACAAAATCAGGCCGTCCTGCCGCTGCGCGGCAAGATCCTCAATGTCGAGCGCGCGCGGTTCGACCGGATGCTGTCCTCCGACCAGATCGGCACGCTGATCACCGCGCTCGGCACCGGTATCGGTCGCGACGAGTTCAATATCGACAAGCTACGCTACCACAAGATCATCATCATGACCGATGCGGACGTGGACGGCGCCCATATCCGCACCCTTCTGCTGACATTCTTCTTCCGCCAGATGCCGGAACTGATCGAACGCGGCTATCTCTATATCGCGCAGCCGCCGCTCTATAAGGTCTCGCGCGGCAAGTCCGAGGTTTACCTCAAGGACCAGAATGCCTTGGAAGATTACCTGATCGCCCAAGGGGTTGAGGGCGCTGTCCTGAAGCTCGGCACGGGCGAGGAAATCGTCGGCAACGACCTGCAGCGCGTGGTCGAGGAGGCCCGCGTCATCAAGCGGATCCTAGGCACCTTCCCGACCCATTATCCGCGCCATATTCTGGAACAGGCCGCCATCGCGGGCGCGATGGTTCCGGGCGTTCTGGACAATGATGCGCAAGGCACCGCCGATGCCGTGGCCGCCCGCCTGGATCTTGTTGCACTCGAATACGAGCGTGGCTGGCAGGGTCGCCAGACGCAGGATCACGGCCTGCGCCTGACCCGTATCCTGCGCGGGGTCGAGGAAGTACGGACGCTGGATGGTCAGGTCATGCGCGCGGGCGAAAGCCGCCGTCTGGGCACGCATACCAAGGCACTACAGGATATCTACGGCAAGCCCGCGCGTCTGCATCGCAAGGACCGCCACCAGCTGATCCACGGCCCGCTGGAACTGCTGAACGCGATCCTGCAGGAAGGCGAAAAAGGTCTGGCACTGCAACGCTATAAGGGCTTGGGCGAGATGAACCCCGAGCAGCTTTGGGAAACAACGCTCGATCCGTCTGCCCGTACATTGCTGCAAGTGAAAGTGGATGACGTGGCCGAGGCCGACGACATCTTCACCAAGCTGATGGGCGATGTGGTGGAACCCCGCCGCGACTTCATCCAGCAGAACGCGCTGAACGTCGAGAACCTCGATTTCTAAGCCAATAGGGGTTTGCGCAGTATGATGCGCGAGCCCCGCTCCCTGCATGCCCTGTCTATGAGCTTGCATCTTGCAGGACCAGAGATTGTCCGTCCAAGAGAATGATTTCCGGACCTACGGCGAAGTATGGCGTAGATAAGACGGCGATTAAATATACACAGGCTCAGGGCGAGCGGTTTTGTCTCAGGCGCGCCACTTTCCACCATTCGTCCAAGAAGTTTCCAATGGCTTCGCCGCTTGTTCAAACGGCCAGCGCAGGCGGCGAAGCCATCGCTGTGGAGAGAAGCGATACCGCGCCACCTACCATCTTGAAGCTGCCAGTTCAGCAGAAATGCGCCTTCATCGTGACTTGCCAAGGGATGTTTCCTCCATGAACGATTAGGGTCCGGCCCAACTTAAGGACGGACAATGAATCCAATGAGATGCATGGACGAACAGATCATCGGCATCTTAGCCGATGCAGGATCGACATATATGGCAACGACGCAAAATGCGCCGACCTATGTCGCAAAACCTTGGTCTGCCCCACCTGAGTGGTCCGGTTTGAAAGTTAGTGCATCGTGGGTCTCTGGCCCACTGGCACGATGCTCTCTGGTGCTGGTGGGCGATATCCCAAAGAGCTATGCGTGCGCAGCGTGTTGTAATGCTGGCGCCAGCGTTCGATCAGGATCTGGGCCTCTTTCAGTGAATAGAAAGATCGTGTCCCAACTGATGGTGTAGCTCATAGCGGGCCTCGTGCTGACTGGCGGGCCGAGCTGATCAGTCGCGCTGCGCTGCAGGCAAGCTGCCCACGACATCATCGCAGATTGGCGCCAGCGTTTCCAGTGCCATGTATCGACCGCGCTGGACGGTCCATTCCTCGGTCTGCTCCATCAGGATGGCCCCAACGAGGCGGCGGATCGAAGCCTCATTAGGAAAGATCCCGACCACGTCCGTACGGCGCTTGATCTCGCCGTTTAGGCGCTCAATCGGATTTGTGCTGTGTAGCTTCGTTCGATGCTGCTGGGGAAAGGTCATGTAGGCCAGCACATCCTCCTCGGCGCCGTCCATGAGGGTCGCCAGCTTTGGCAGTTTCGGACGCATCTGATCAGCG
>NZ_JAYWLC010000031.1:0-21665 GCF_040297545.1 Thioclava kandeliae | reverse complement strand
CAAGGCGGAGCGTGATCTATGTCTGTCCGGTCTGTGATCGCGGGCGCCGTCCTCCTGCTGATGATGGTGGCGAGCTTCGGGGCAGGGTGGATGACGCAGGGATGGCGGATGACTGCGCAGTTAGAAGCAAAGCAGGCGACATGGGACGCGGAGAAAGCTGAAGCACTACTGGCAGAGCGTGAGCGCACAGCCCAAGCAATTCAGAAGGTCAATGCCGCCAACGCGGCGCTGGCCGAGGCAGAACGTGCCCTGACCATTGCGCAGGGTGAACGCGACACAGCCCGAAGGAGGCTTATTGATGAAATCGAAGCTGACCCTGATCTTGGCGGCCCCGGCATTCCTGCTGACCGCCTGCAGTCAATCCGCGAGCACTGGGCTGGTGGTCGCCGATGAAGCGCCGCGCCCGCAGGTGGTCCTGCCCGCGGCCGCCCGCATCCCATGTGCCTCTCCTGCGTCCCTGCTAGAGACTGGCGGGACGCTGGCTGATGACGCGGTGAGTATTAGCCGCCTCGGCGATGAGCTGATTGCCTGCGATGGGCGGCGGCGGGTTGCGGTTGAGGCGTTTGATCTACATCTTTGAAAGAAGATAACGGCCCGAAGCCGCCGTCCATGTCAATTCTTTTTTCTGATCGGGGTTCTGCAGTGCAGCGGAGGGGGCTGCATGTCGATGACAGTCTGAATGGAAAAATGTCGAGATTGCTCTGTTTCTTCCTGAACGTGTAGTGCTAGCGTTCGGATGTAAACAAATTGACCTGGTATCGAGGAAGTTTCGTCAATTGAGTAGCGATTTGGATTTTGGTGGAGCGCGGGGCTCAAACACGGGTGATGTATATCATGAACTTTGGGCCGTTCGTTCGGCCCTGAAGCTGTTAGACAGCACGAGCAAGCTAGAAGCGGTAACTGTGGAGGGTGTTCCATCCGCTGACGGTTCCGGTCACCAGTGGGACGGCGTAGACTGCACGTTACTGTACGGTGGAACTAGCATTCAGACGGCAGACCGCGTCACGATTCAACAGTTGAAGTATTCAGCGAGCGAACCGACAACATCATGGTCGCCCTCGAGAGCATGTTATGGGCCTTCATCCATCGACCCCTCATCGTCGCTCATGCGAGGTTTGGGTAATGCCTTCCGTGAGACAGTTAAGCTTAGAGAAGGCAGGCCAATCAGTGAAATTTCAGTAGAACTGGTGACCAATCAGCCTGTTTCCGACCTCGTTGTAAGCGCGATCAACAGAGCAAAGAATGACGGTGTTCCAAAGTCTTTCAAGACCAAGTGGCAGAGCGGCGGTGATAAACTGCACCGGTTAGTTCAAGCCAGTGGGCTGTCTCCGAAGGAATTTCAAGATTTTTCTATGTGCTTGAAGTTCGTCAGCCAAACAAACTCTCGTTTCCTTTTGGAAGAGAAGATGTTGATGGAGGTTTCAGCTTGGACAGAGTCAGAGTTCGCTGAAGTGGCTCTAAGGCTGCGAAATTTTATTCGAAACAAAATGATGATGCCTGAAACGGCTGGAGAGATCATAAACAAAGAGTCGGTTCTATTGCAGTTCGGCGTTTCTGAGATACGAGCATTGTTCCCATGCCCAGCAAAGGTCAAGCCGGTCACTGATCTTGTGCCCCGTGAGATTACAAAAGAACTTTGCAACTGCATCCTCGACAGTGATCAACGAATTTTGTTGCATGGATCAGGAGGTGTTGGAAAGAGTACAATTATTCAGGAGTTTCAGGGCCTTCTGCCTGAGGGTTCCGAAGTTATCGTATTCGACTGTTACGGTGCAGGGTCATATATGGATGCAAGCGCGATGCGCCATAGACCGCGCGATGCATTCGTGCAGCTGGCGAATGAACTTGCCAATCGTCTCAATATTCCCGCCTTCCTTGAGCCAAGATCGGGTTTGGACTTTGCGCGCGCATTTCACCGGAGACTGCTCTTAGCCTCCGAAGCACTTTCCAAAGTCAGACCCGAGGCGAGGCTCGTGATAGTCGTAGACGCTGCCGATAACTCAGTTAGTGCAGCGAATGCCCGTGTACCGAAAGAGGAGAGTTTTGTAGCTGAACTGATCTCGTTTGAAGATTTACCGAAGAACGTTGCACTTGTCATAAGTGCTCGGACCGGACGGCGGGACGATTTGCAGCTACCGAGCTCTTTCAAACCTTTCGAGTTACCTCCCTTTAGTCGCCCAGAAACTGCTGAATTCGTTGCTCATTTCTGGGAGGCGCCAGAAGAGTGGGTAGACGATTTTCACCGCCTCACCAATGGCATACCTAGGGTTCAGAACTATGCCTTTGGAAAAACTTCTAGCAATCCGAGCGAGGCGTTGGATCCCCTTCGGCCAAATGGCAAAACCTTAGAAGTTATTTTCCACGAGCAATTCGACGAAGCTGTGAAGAAAGCTGGAGGGGCAACCAAAGTCGAAGAAGCCTGTGCAGCGTTGGCAGTTCTACCGAGACCAATTCCAGTTGGGGAAATCGCGCATGTATTAAATTTGTCCGGTGCACAAGTTTTGGACATTTGCTCCGACTTAGAACCTGGTATCAGGGTTTCAGAAAACACCATCAGTTTCGCGGACGAGGATTTTGAACATTTCGCAGTCGTAAAAGGCCAAAAGTCGATACTTGGCGTTCGCTCCAAAGTCGCCCAGCGGATGCTGGCTCACTACCGAAATTCTGAATACGCCGCATTGAACGTCGTTCCGCTACTGCTGAAAGCCGAAATGGGAGCGGAACTGCTGGAGTTGGTAGAGAGCGAACCTGAACCCTTAGCTAGCAACGTACGGGACCCCGTACTCAGGATGGAGATAAGAAATCAACGCCTGACCAATGCTATAAGTGTCTGTCGATCCGCTTGCAATTTGGGGCAAGCAGTTCGGTTTGTACTGATTGGGGCGGAAGCGCTTGAAACAGACGACGCCACACGAAAAATACTGACAGATTTTCCAAATCTTACAGCCCGCTTTACAGGACCGACTGGCAGTAGGTTGATTCTCGGCGATCCAGATCAAGTTGAACAGCATGGCCCGCTTCTGTTGAGCGTTCTTTCTATGGAAGCGGAACTCGGAAACTTGAGCCAGGCTCGCGAGGTTCGCAGGCGAATTTCAGCATGGTTCAAAGTGCGAGAAGACGCTTTACGAGAACATGAGGAACAGTTTGGTCATGCATCCGGGTGGAGTATTGGTCCGGAAGACATGGCGAATGCACTTGTTGCTAGGGCATTGGAAGAGGGCGCTCAGTCCGCAATCCAACTATTCCGCCACTGGCCCATTGGGTTCGCGACGAGCGTTTCTCGCATCGCGATCAGAAGGTTGGTGGCAGATCAGCGCTTCGAAGTCTTGCAAGACATAGGCAATAGGCTCAGCCCACTGTTGGCACCATTTATATTGGTTCCGCTTCGACTGGCCGGGCAACCGGTTAATCTGAAAAAACTAGCACAAGGACTTAGGTTGCTATCTCGAAGGTATCCTATCTCGGCTAAAACTCTAGATGATCTTGGCAACAGTAGCTCACTTAAACGAGCCATCTCAGAGGTGCTGCTTAACGGCGCTGAGGTGCTCGCGGCTCACAATACCGACCTAGAACTGGTCAAGGCGATCACAACTCCTCTCTCGATTGCCTCGGCAAGACGCATCGATAAGCTATATGACCACCAAACGAGGTTACTGGACGGCATACTGCGATCGTATTGCCTTCAGGAACTGTTGGTCTCAGGCAGTATCGACCATAAGAACATGCTAGTTGAACCGCCTGAGGTCGCAACGGGTAGAGGTGCCAAAACAAAGCGGATCGAATCCGATAGCGAAAGACGCTTAAGAAGCGTTGTAGAGCATGTGGCACCCTTCTACTCAAGAAGAGCTGAATATCTAATTCACCGAGCGAGCGACATTTCATCGGAAGAGTGCTTGGCTGCGCTTTTGAAATCGTTTTCGCGGGACACTTGGAGGTTTGATCAAAACTATAGGACACTTAAACTAAGGTCAGTGATGGCGGAAGGTCTGGTCGTTTTGGTCGCAGCGAATATTCCGATCAAACCTCTTTCCAAGTTTAGCTTCGAAACCCTGAAGGGTTTTTGGCCACAAGGTGAAACCAGCGTCAGAAATTTGTTTTCTTCTTTGACAGCATTTGGTTCGCTGCACGACGAACTACTCGACCGCACTACGGATGCTGTCAACAGCCTCGCAAAGCAAAGAATGGGTGCGAGAGAAAAATCAGAAGCACTCGCAAATTTCGCCGAGTTGATTGCTCCCGTAAGTTCTGACGATGCCAATGTCATATTCCAGAAGGCAATTGCAGTCGCACACGAGTTGGACTCCGAGGCGATAGATCAGATTCGGTTCCTCCATACTCTTGTCCTTAACCAAGACGACTACCCCTCACTTGATAGGAAAAACTACGCTTCGATGGCCGCAGAGTTCTTCGTTGATGCAGGAATCCGGCTGGAAAACGTCGAACACTTTCCATGGAATGAAGCTATGGAAAGCATTGCGGCACTGCACTTTCCTACCGCTCTGGCATGTTCAGCAAGATGGGACGACAGCGGCTATGTGAGCTCGTACGAAACACTCGAGCCTGCCTTACACTTCGGAATAGATCGCGGCGTCTTGGATTCAGTTCAAGCCGCCGCCTTGTTGAAGCTGGTCGAGCGTCCTAGTGCACGTACTATCTCAGCGCTTCTCGACAAAGCAAACGGCCTACAAGCTTCCAATAGACGAAAGCTTGTCGAAGAGTTTGCCCGTGACTTGGCCATTGGAGCGATAGACGATTCCACCGAAACAGAGCTTCTGCTCCTGTCCCAAGAGGGAAGTGTCTGGCTTGAGCGCCTACGGCGCATAAACCACCTCAAAAGCAGCCTCGAGGGCCAACCAGAAGAAGCGGGCGTGAAGCGCCGAAAACAAGCGCGACAAGAGTCCGTGCTGGAGAAGAAAAGGTGGGACCAAGAAACACTGTCACAAGCCGAGGTTCTGCACTCCGTCGCAGAGGAATTGTTAAGAGAAACTCGGGCCAATGAAGAGTACATTTCTTTGTCGGGAGTGCTGCATCATGCTTCACAGCAGGTTCAGGTTGGGAATCGCACAAAATTCTTGAGCGCTTTGGTTGAAATTATTGTGGAGTATGATGAACAGCAGCTCGTCGACATTCTGTTTCGCTCCATCAAGGCTTGGCACTCGCAATTCTCGGTCGAGGCATGGTGCGAAACCAGGTTGCCGCAGTTCATCGGGGATGCGTTTCCCTATCTGGTGAGCCGCTATGCCGGCGACGCAGGAAGACTCGAGGAAGCACTAGTACTTGCCAAACTAAAAGCAAAAGCCGCTGAAGAGATCATCCTAGAAGGGCTTGAAAGGCACGGTCTTTCGTTGAGTACCCATCAGATTTTCGGGCTAGTGCAACGGTTGGCCAAATTCCTTGATGACAGTGAAAGCTCGTCCCTTCTCTCATGGTACTTAGATCGGTTGGTTGATCAGATTGCACCTCAAGACAAGGAGAAAATCGATCAACGAGCAGTTCCCGATTCCATAACAAATGCGATCGCACACTTCGTCGTTGCTTACCTGAGTGACGTCGACCTTCGTCTTAGATGGAAGGCCGCCCACGCAGGGCGTCGCCTCGCCCGACTTGGGCACGGTGAAGAACTGAAAGCGATTTTGGAACTGTACGAAAGAGCGGAAGACAACATTTTTCGGGCGGCCGAGAAGCCGTATTATTGGCTGGCCGCTCGTCTATGGATGATGATCATGTTTGATCGCATATGTCTGGAGACACCTTCGACCGTGGAGCATGGTGGCGAACATCTCTATCAAATTGCCTTGGACTCATCTTTTCCCCATATCCTTATCAGAGATTTTGCAGCGGACGCGTGTCGCAAGCTGCATGCAGCCGACGTGTTCCATTTCGACGATAGTCAACTGGCAGATTTGGCATCGGTCAATTCCGGTATTGCAACGACCGGCGCAGACACCGTGCCCACGGGTTCGTATGATTTCTTCAAGGTAGACCGAAACAAAGAGAGATTTCATTTCGATGCAATGGATACTCTTCGGTACTGGTACGCTCCTTGGTTGAGAGTATTTGAGGGAGCAACAACTGAAAACTTCCTGAACTCAGCTGAGAAATGGATCGTAGACGAATGGGGCGTGATAGATGAAAAACCCTACGGGTTCCGAGAGCCTCGCGAAAATAGGTTCAGCGAGCGAGAATATCATCTTAGCAGCACAAGCCACGGTTCTCTTCCTACACTAGAGCGATATCGATCCCACCTTGAGTGGAATGCAAAGTGGTGCGCAGCCGGCGAATTTCTTGCCCAGCGTCCTTTGAAGAAGTCTGAGTACAGCGATGCGGATGAATTCAGTGAGTTGCGCTATCAAATATCGCACGGCAAACTCACCAAACCTCCGTATTGGTTGGCCGATTTCGTAACGAGCCGTCCGCTTGAAATCCACCATTGGTCCAAAAGTTTCGCTGATGCCGCCGAATGGGTCGAAGAAATCGATGAAGCTGAGTTTCTTCGCGAATTGTTCCCAGAGACGGAACCGGGTTGGATTGTCGTTGATCAATACACTGACACTCGATCAGAGCGCTGGGAACTGAACGCAAAAATCAGTACTGGACTGGTCTCACCACGCACCGCGGTATCACTGGTGCGAGCCCTGCAAACCTGCCCAAATGACTTCGACTTCTATATATGCCCTGAAGGCCATGATCTCGAAATTGACGAGGAAAACTTCAAACTTAAAGGATGGATTCATCTAAATGACGGTGATCGTAGGTTTGATGATAAGGATCCCTTACAGCTTGGAGTTGGGCGGCCTAGCCATCTACCCGGCTTGAGCGCGATAAAATATTTTGGGCTTCAAGAAGTTCTTGAAGATGGCCTCAAATGGATCCATCCGTCTTCCGGTGGTACGATTTTTCGGTTGGAAATGTGGGGCGACAAAGGTGCTGATGAGCGAAATCGCTACTTGGGAGACAGTGTCGTTAGTTCCGGTCATCGGCTACTCATGTCGAAGACCGCTTTGGGGAAATTCTTAGACGATCAGAAGTTGGAACTCATTGCAGACATAGGAATAACTAAACGTGACAAAAGCCAAAGCAAACAAATCGGTATTGAGGAAACAAAGGGGGCGGCAACCTACAACAGATTACTTCTGCTCGAGCGATCCGGACAACTTAAGGGAGCCGAACAAAGTTTTGGCTCTTGGCGAAAAAATCGTAAAGGAGCTGGAACTGACTGATGGGGTCGATACCCTAGGAAAATGGATGGCACATCATCTTGCGTCTCTCATCGAAGACGCCGAAGGCTCGGATGGCGCGCAAACCGCAGCCAGACAAGAAGCAGTTGATTTGATATTCAGGCTCTGGGAGCATCGAGCTTCGATGCCGGGTGCGGCCGACCCAATGTCAGCTTTGAACAGAGCAATTGGCGTTCTTGACCGCATCGGCCCTAACTCCTCCCCATTTTATCCGCACAGTAAAGATATGCTTGAACGCGACCTAGCTTCGTTGTTCGACAGTTTACGCGAATTAGTGGCTCATGGGGTGATACTGGTTGCAGGTCAAAAAGAGATTCCTGAATATACAGCTGAAACTTTCGAACATCTCGCTGAAGAGGAACAGCAATTCATAATAGCGTTGGGTGGTTGGCTGAGTTTTCTGGAGCAGCAAAAACCAACGACTCCTGTCATCAATGTTGTCTTTAATGACGACGAGCAAGAAAAGAAGAAAGCTGAAAAAGAAGTGAATCTGGAAGGCTTAGAGCCTGAAGAGCGCTCTCGGGTTTTATTGTCTCAATCAATTGACGAACAGATCGAAAACTTGCGGAAGTTTAAGGCCCATTTACTCGGCAAAGTTGCCTCCGACGATTCATCTACGGTTTAAAAATAAGTCTGTAGCAACTAGTCATTTGCTGAAAATTCGCTTTCGCAGCGAACGACCGCTTCCCGCCCTTTTGGACTTCATATTGCCTCCGGCCACGGGATTCGATCCCTCTGGCAGACGGCTAGTTCTGATGGGGGAGATCTACTTCCATCCTTGATGCTGCTTCATCGTACGCGATGCTAAGAGTTTTTAGGAGAGAGGAAGAAAAGTCGCAGCCATCTGCGTCCGAAATGAAGCCAGTTTCAATTGTCTGAAAACAGTACCGACGCGCGCGATTGAGCTGATCCGACAGCGCTGCCGCACTCGTTTTGAGGTTTGCTTCATTGAGCTGAAAACTGATTGCCTCGACCGTTCTCTCGCCTGCTTGTTTAGCGTTTCCAAGTGAACGTATCAATGCGTCGTGACGGATCAGGAACGCCTCTGAGCATATTGCAATTCTCTCTTTGGATCGATCATTTCTCTGCCAGATTGGAGCGCAATCATTCATCATATTCGCAGTAACGGCAGGGCTCTTACTTACTTGCACTAGAGGCATACTGGTCACGGCCGATGCTAAGAACAATACTGCGGCAAAACCAATGACTAATGGACGACGATTATTTGGAACCGCAGGAACCTTAAAGCCAGAAAACTCCAACCCCGCAAGTACTGGGGAAAGAAAAATTGCCAACGAAACAAGAAGCAACGTATGACCGATCACCTCAAGCCCGATCAACTCGAGTAGTGAAACTCTGTCGTTAAAAAAAGCAAGCAATCAAGCAACCCAGGAAGTTTTTCAGAAAGCAGGGAAACGATAGGTCGAACGTCGTCCATAATTCAACCCCCGCACTTGCTGCAGTGTCCTGCGTCACCAAGGTGTCAAACTGATTGGCCGCTTTTTGCGCAGGGTCGCCTTCAGTGCATGAGGCAGCGAAAGTCCGCTCTCCGCCCAGATGGTCTGTGACGATGGTATACGTGCTTCCCACGGGAGTGCTAAGCCTCTCGCGCTCAGTCATGCACTACCTGCTTGGTGGTATTATCTGTTAGCGACGACGGGGAGCCGATTGGCTCCCCGTTTTTCCACTTTTCCTCTTTCGGTGCGGTTATTAGCTATCTGAAACCTGCCAACCCTGAACGAAACAAGGTGTAAAGCAAGAACGCGAGGCGAACAAAGCCGCACGCGCTGCCCTCCGAAGGCAGAGGCCTATCCCTGTTTATTCGGCCTGATTGGCACCACCTTTGCCGTCTGCGCCGTGACTAAGTCCGCCCATTTCTGCATGAATGGGGCGCGAGGAGCCGCGAAGCCGGTTCATAGCGGAAGTTCGCTACATCTGCGAGCGCTACTTGAACATTCTACGAGAGCGGACTTTCGGCGGCGCCTATTCTATTGATCTGCGTCTGTCCCAGCCTGCGCCTCGTCCCTAAAGCCTTCGTCAGGATGGACGATAATGGTTTCGGGAGATCCCATTTGAAGGTAACTAATCGCAGTAGAGTTCGCCATCGCGGAGCGCAGCTCGTGCCACGCCCGCTTCTCATCAACACCACGATTGGACAATTCTGTGATGACCGTTTCAAAGGGCCAATCATCGCCACTATTGACAGCTATGTTACCTGCCAGATGAACAGCCCTATGTGTTTCGTGGTCGATCAGACCTTTGTTTTCCAACCGTTGGCAAAAATCAGTCAGCAATTGCATCCGGATCATGCCGCCCATGATTTCCATCCAAGTCAAAGACTGATTGAATATTTTGTGGGATTCCGGAACAAATTCAGCAACGTGCAGGAGTAACCTAGCAATGAAGAACGATGCATCCCGTGCGTCGATGGGGAAAACAGAGCCCAGAACCGTACGCGCACCAATCGCGAGGAACCCATTGGCCGTCGTGGCATGGTTTCGGTCGGCTGCATGCGTGTTGCACGCACTGAGAACTACAATCGGTGGGACCCGCAACCGTTTGCGTTGCAACTGCCAAATATCAATACTTTCTTCTAAAAGTTGAAGCATGCCAGGCTTGTCTTTCGCATGCCCGCCGTGCCCGTCAAAGATGACCAAAGAGCCATTGTAGGAATTTAGTGCAGCAATTAGGTCTTCCTCGTTCCGGATACGCTCTGTCCGGATACGAATTTTACGTTTGAAATGATGCTTGAAGCGAGCAAGTGCTATATCGAAAAACTTGCTTATGGGGTCTTCATCGTGAAGCGCGCTCAATATCAATATTTCTTCAAAATCCGATGTCGTCAAGTGCAGATACTTTTTCGGCAAGACTTGCCTTATGAAAAAGTTTCCAGGTGTGACGGGTACTCTTGTGACGTCTTTCTGGACGCAGAGTGGAAGCCCGCGAACTTTCATCCATTCGAGATGGGAATCTGCAATCAGGCGGATTCCATCTTCGGCCTCCTCAATAAATTCGAGAAATTCTTTTGGTACAGACGCCGTGATAGCGCTCTGAACCTTTCTGAACTCGTTCCATCTCTTCCGGTCTGTGTAGTGCTTCGCGTGGTAATGCTGAGTAAACTGTCGAACCTGACCGGATGTCCGGTTAACTGCATTTGGCAACCTTATGAACGCTGATACTTCCGAGGCGGCCAGCGTTCCTACGCATGCTGTCGCAAGGTTCAGCTCAGCAGCCCGTTCCAGCATGATAGGATGCAGCCTTAGTTCCTCGCCTTCGCTTGCACCCAAGAGCGCCTTCACCTGTGCGTGATTGGTGACAGTAAAACCGTATCCATCCTGGCGTTGAAGTACACGCCGCACTGCGAGAAAGCGTTTTTGTTCTTCTGAGGAGAATTGTCCTTTGACTAGGTTGGTCTCCCGAAAGTGCGGATAGATAGCAGGGGCAAACAGGCTAACGCTCGGTGGTCGCCGGAAATATCGGTTGGCTTCACGTTCGCCGATCCGTTTCCTTTCCATCAGAATTGAGCGTGTAGTTTGAGCGATTATTTGAACGTAGGGAGCGATTCCGTCACTAAGTTCGGTAAAGCTACCGCTGGTCGTGTCGCGAAAGCCCGCGGCGTGAAGGGCATACAGATTAGGTGCTACGACGTTATGGTTGCCGACCTTATATTCAAGATCGCGTTCTTCCGGTTCGCGCCAACTTTCAAGATGCTTGCGAGCCATTTGTAGAGCATCTGGTTTAATCCGCCCTTCTAGGGTATCACAAATATTTAGGAATGCGTTCTTCAGCATTTCCAAGCTGAACTCTTTGTATGTAAAAGTACCCCCTTTTTCGGCAACGACCGTAAGAGGGAACGAGTGAGCTTCTATCCAATCGCGATATGTCTCGAAGTTATGATTACTCCCCAAAAATAGTACCGTGAATGGACTGAACGGAGGAATAATCATACTCTTTAATGCTCGCGGCGACTGGCCGTGCCATATCACCGGAGCTTGGCCAGACATTCTTCGCGGAAGCAGGATTTCTTGCCCTTCCGGTGTTAATTCCCAAATGTCGCTCGGCAAAGTGTTGATGCGCCCGATAATGCGGGCATTGTTCATCAAACTGCGGGCGAAACCTTGTAAAGGGCTGGCCGAATATGGATCGCTATCCTCAACCGGTATGATGTAAGTAATATCCGTAAGAAGATCGTAGAGATCGTTCTCGCTGTCGGTTGTCTGTCTCGGAATTGTCTTCATCATTTTGAAAACTTAGCGGAGTGCCGCGGCAGGTTGAAGTGTGAATTTCTGCTCTCATATGCGCGATGAATAGCCTGTTAAGTGAAGCTGCGCTGCGGCACGACCTGATAGAGTGACTTACCGCTTTGGGACGATAGCGATTGCGCTATTTGAAACCTCTCCCAGCAACAAATGTTGCCGCTCGCAGTTGCAGAGGGATGCTTGTATGAAACCGTGCTATTCACCAAATTCTGGCAGACTATTCATCACACATTTTACGGTATGTTCTTTATGTGTTTTTCGGAAATCTCATACGACTATCGAATAAAATAAATTTTTTGATAATGGATTCAAAATTCTATGGGTAATCCCCCCCCCCCCATAAAACTGGGAGATTACCCATTCCGGCATTTTTCCTTTCAAGAAATAACTTAATTTAAGATCTTTTTCTCTAGCCAATTTGCAGCTTTATCGTTTGCAACCCAAACGCTAGATACGTTGTCTTTTTTACTGTATGCCACCGCTTCTTTCCCTAAAAGCTCAAGTGTTTTTTTCAGATTTTCCGGTGTTACATACTCGCCCTTTGGGTTCAGTCTCCAATTACTGAAATAGGGTCTGTCATTGTGCTCAAACACTGGCATTAGTCTGATAATTTCGCTGGTGCTTGGCACGTTCTTTCTATGAGCAGTTTTCGGAATAAGCTTATTAATTTCATGAAAAAACTGCTTTGGATCAAATTCAGATCCCGACCTTTGATCAGAACTTAGCACCTCAAGTATGTCTTTATACTTTTCCCCAAAATATGGGTTAAGTATGAACCCTGCTTTTACTTCAAAAATAAAAAACTTTGGACAAGTTCCGCGAGAAGTTAAGGAAAACGTGAACGGTGTACTTCTGAGCGAAAACAGGCATTCAAACGAAGCGCTTCCAGTCTTTATCGGAAACCTTTGAATGTCCAAATTTAAATCTTTCATACTCCTATAAAGAATTTCAAGGCCGTCCATTTTCATAATCAATTCTCCTTAAGTCTTAAAAAGAGGTAGCTCTGTTCTTTTTTGCGCGCCGCAATGTTGCCAATTTGTTTTTGTTCTGTCCAGTATGTGGCTCAGCAAATTACGTTTGGTTATTAAGGGGTTACATTTGGATTCAAAATCCGCTTCCGAGAGGAGTGCCGGTTCAAGTCCGGCCGCCCGTACCAATCTGAAATTCAATGAAAAACAGGTTGGTTTGCAATAGGGTCGAGCGCCTCGCTCCCCACCGTTCCCAATCCGGTTCCCACTTTCATGTTCTGTCCCTGTTCTGTTCCGCAAGCTTGTGGGCCGCTTTCGACAGGCGTTTCCGGCTGGCTTTCTTACGGTAATAGGCCACCATCTGGGGCGACTGGTTGGTAATGGCCTGGATCTGCGCATCGGTGCAGCCTGCTTCGGCCAGCCGGACGATCGACAGCTTGCGCAGCCCGTGCAGGGTGAAGGGTTTCGCCTCGTCCCCGAGCGTCGCGCGCCAGGCGCTGAAGGCTTTCTCGGCCGCGCTGTAGCTGATCGCCTGGCTCATGTTCTTCGGGACCAGATGGTGCCCTCGAATCGGCAAGGTCTCGACATAGCGGCGCAGCCCGTCAGGGCAGTAGACCTGATAGGCCTCGTCGCCTTTCTCGTCGGTCACCGTCATGATGTCCCCCTCGAACTGGTCGCGGCGCATCGCGATGGCGGCGCTCGGCCTTTGCCCCGTGCCGAGGATCAGTTCGATGATCGTGCGGACATTCTCCGGCGCAGTTCTGGCCTTCTCGACCATCCATTCCGGCCATGGTTCGAACTCGCGCTGCTTGCCGAAGAGGTCGATGCCCTCGGCCGGATTTCTGACATTCCAGTCAAGCTGCTTCGCGGCGAAGTTGAACAGGATCCGCACGATCTGGACGAACCAGTCGGCCTGCCGCGGCGTGTCCTTCAGCTTCTGCTGCATCGCCCGCACGGTGGCGCGGTCCATGTCCCGCACATCCTTGTCGGCATTCTTGGCGAGGATCTTCTCGAGCCAGATATTGTAGGATTGCTTCGTGCGCGGGGCGAGCTTGCGGAATTTCGGGCTCGACCTGTATTCGGTGATCAGGACCCGCCAGCTCGTCTTGACGAGCTGGCGTCTGACCTTCGGAGACTTGCCCGACCGGATGGACCAGTATTCGACCATGAATTCCGGCGTATTGGGATCGGCTGTGATCTCGATATAGCGTTCGCGGCGCTTGCCGCCCTCGAGCCAGGTGGTGCGGTAGAACAGCCGCTCCTTACCCCTGATTGTCTTTGCGGTGAGATATGGCAGGTCGGGCTTCTTCATAAGTCGAATTCGTCTTTCGGCTTGGTATTGTCGCCGCGCAGGACGGCGGCCAGTGACTCGCGATCCCAGCGGCCGAGCGGTCCGGGGGCGGGCAGCGCGCCGCGCGCGACGAGCGCATTGAATTCGGAGGTCTTCATGTCGCAGAAGCGGGCGGCGGTGGCATCGCGCATGAAGGCCGGAAAATCGGGTTTGCCCATCTATTCCTCTCCCCAGTAGCGCATGTCTTCGAGCGCGCAGGCCTCGGGGCCCTCCTGTCGGGCAAGCGGATCGCTGAAATAGCCCGGAGCGGCTTCCTCGCAGTAAGCGGCCACCGTGCTGCCATCCTCGAATGTCTCGAACCCTGCAAGCTTGATCGCAGCGATCGTGAACCGGCGCGTGAACTCTTCGAGGCTGAGGTCTTCCGAATGTTCGGTCATGCGTCAATTCCACTGATGGGGTCGATCGTAAGGACGGCGGTGAGCGCAGAGCAAGCGCTGGATGCAAAGGTCATGGTGTCTTCTCGCAAGATATACGGCTCGGGGCAGAGGTGGGTGCTGAAAGATCAGAATGAGGGCGTTTTCTCTGGCGCGCAGAGGCTCAGGGCCGCGCGAGCCGCGGGGCTGTGGCCGGCGCAGATGTTTCCGGCGCATACTCCCACATGCGGGCAGAGCTCCTCCATCGTCAGGCCGTGCTCGCGGGCGGTCGCGCGCAAGGCGCCGATCCTGTCCTGATCGGAGGGGCAGCCCATGACGTAGACGCTCCGGTTGCGGTTGATGTACTCGTGATAGGCATCGGCTGCCGCCGCGAGGTTGCGTCTGGTGGATGCGGTCATTGCATTTCCTTCCTGATGGTGTTCGGCGGACGCGGCAGGCCTCCGAACCGGTTGCCGCGTCCACCTGTCCGGCGCGCGTGGGACACGCCGAATTCCTGAGCTTGGGGCAGGGCCCGATAGGCGCTGGCCGAAACGCGGGATCTTGGGGCGGCGCTGGTGGGTATTAAGCGCCGCCCCGTATCTGGCCCCGGGAGGAAAGGGGGGGGCGGATGCCGTCAGTCCATCCCGAGCACTTGCTTGTAGATGTCCATGATCGCCTCTTCCTCGGCGATGTCGTTCCTGTCGCGCTTGCGCAGAGCGATGATCTTCTTGAGGATCTTGGTGTCGTAGCCGCGGGCTTTGGCCTCGGCCATCACGTCCTTCTGCTGCTCGGCGATATCCTTCTTCTCGGCCTCGAGGCTCTCGAACTGCTCGATGAACTGGCGCAGCTCGTCGCCGGTCACCTGATAGGCTTTGTCCTCGGCCACCTTGAAATCCGCGTCGGGTTTCGTCGGCGGCTTGCCGGCGTTGGCGCGGCTGATGTTATGGGCCGTGCGGGCGAGGAGCTCGGGTGTCTCCGTGTCTTGGGGGATGGGCGTCATGGCGTTCACGATGGGCTCCTCGAGAAAAGTCCGGGCGGCGGCGAGCAGCGCACCGCCCGGCAGTTGGGTTGCGAGCAGTGGACAGGCAACCGATCTCAGAAAGCGGGGTTCTCGGCCTGCCATCGGGCGCAGGTCATCTGCGCGATGGGGTCGAGGTAGATTAGCAGCAGGAGGAGAGCCGCGCAGACGCAGACGATGGCCGCGAGGGGCTTCCGTGAGTTGGTGGTCTGGTAAAACGTCTGCATAGCGCGGCTCCATCCTGAGGGGCGGCAGGCTCTTGTGTCGCTGCCGGTAAATAGATAGTTCGCACACAGAGAACACAACGGTCAACAATAAAGTTCGCCATAAGAGAACAAGTTGATTCGTATGGGATGACGTACCGCGTCTAAGCAGAAAGGCCCGCTATCAGCGGGCCTTTCTGCGGGATGGGCGGATCTCTTGAAAATATTATTGAATGGGGGTGTTTTAGTGGAGGTCTTGCGGCATCCGGTAGTCTGGATGGATTTGTGATTACTGCTTATTGACTAGATCTTTTGGAATATGGAAGCGAACTGGTGCTGCCCATTTCAAATGAACATTGTGAAGGTTCCGGCCCGTTGGGTTTAGGGATAGGAGGCTGAATGTGCCGGCTTCGGTCCCTTCCTTCATATATTTAAGCCAAATCATGCCATCGGAAGTCTCCGCAATTACTTTGCGGCCGATGGCCTCTGTCGGTACGCCATCGTGGGTGTCCCTAGAGAATAGCACGATATCGCCTGAGGAATATGCTGGCTCCATAGAGTCGCCTCTGATCTCAACGGCGACTATGCCTTTTGGCGAAATTTGTGGTGGGCATTGGATTTTATACATCCCGTTGCCCTTGGTGTAGTCATCTACTAGCGAGACTTCGTCGCCCGCACCGGCGTATCCAGGCACCGCGATCGGTGGACGGGTGGTGGCTATTTCGGATATATCCGCGTCCAAAGCCTCTAGTATTCGTACGAGTACATCAAAGGAGGGCTTCTTCTTGCCGTTCACTATCTCCGATAGATAGCCTTTTCCGACATCTATCGCGTCGGCGAGCTGTTGTTGGCTCATGTTGCGCTTTTCAAGCGCTGATTTGATGTCGATTTTCATGCATTGATTGTCATCTATGCGGTTTGAAAAATCGATAATCCGTGAGCGAACTGTTCGCTGGCAGAAAACTTCACGTTGACTTGACAGTGTTCTCTGTGGGAGAACGTTGTTTATGATGACGCTCAAAGAATATCTCTCTCTACATCAGATTTCCCAAACAGACTTTTCAGGGAGTCTGGGGGTATCCAAAGGGTACCTGAGTGATCTTCTGCGCGGTCGAAAACTTCCCTCTTTGACCATTGCTGTGAAGATACAAGACCTCACTAAAGGTGCAGTTATGGCGGGCTCTTGGGTCTCTCCAAAAAACGGGGAGGCTGCATGATGCGAGCCTCCCCGCTGAAATCTGATTTTTCCAATCCATGCTCTCTTTGTGACGCGGGTCGCGTCCAGATCCTAGCGAACAGTTTTTCCGGAGGTTCACATGCGCCCTGTTGAGGCCGGTTCGATCCAAGATGTGGTGTCGGACGTTTATGACGTGTTTGGCGGGGTGCGGAAGGCCTCTGCCGCGACGGGGCTCGCCCCTTCGGTTCTGAGCTATGGCACCGAGATGCGCGAGGATCGCCCGGGCGGGTTGGGGGTGAACTACCTCGACCGCATGGCTCGGATGGACCCCGCGGCGGCGGCCATTCTGGCAAGCCATTTCGCGGCGCTTGCGGGCGGCGTGTTCCAACCGATCGAGGTAGCTGTGGTGGAGGAGCTCACGAGCGCCTGTGCCGATGCCATCAAGGAAAATGGCGAGGCGATTTTCTTTGCCTTGCAGGCCGCGCGGTCCGGCCGGTGGGAAGACGCACAAATAGCGCTGCCGGAAGTCGATGAATCGATCACCGAGATGACCGGGCTTCGCGCGATCCTGATGCAGACGATCCAGACGAAGGGGGGCAGGTGATGGGCGCCCCGTTTGATGAATGGGCCGCACTGTCGCACTCGGCCAAACCGCAGGACTGGTCCGGCCCGATCGTCTTCGGGATCGGGCCTTCGGATGTTGTCGGGCGCTCGGGGGGCAAGCCTGTCTATGTAACCTCGACCGTCCGCCTCGATCTTTGCCAGGTCACCGAAGCCGACGCGCTCTCGGCGGCGCGGGCCTGTGCCGAGCTGTCGCGCATGGGCATTTGGGCGGTCTCGCCCGTGATCCTCGGGGCGGCGATGCTCGAGGTCGATATGCATCTCAAAATCAACGAGCCGGTCGGTTGGGCCAAACAGGTCGCAGGCATCCGCAATGCGGCCGGTGCGCTCTGGGTGCCCGCCTGCCGGGGCTGGGCAAGCTGCTCGCAAATCTGGGCCGATGTGCAATGGGCCGCCTCGCATGGGGTGCCCGTCATGGTCGAAGCGAAAGGGGTAATGTGATGGGTGCGGAACGCAGCTTTACGGTGGTGGGAGACAACAGCATGCCCTCCTATCCGATCTCCGCCGAAGAGCGGCTCGATAGCCATTTCTTCATCCAGTGGAACCTCAAGCGCTGGCGCAAGAGCGAGTTCCGCCAACTGGCCGAGCCCGATGTCGGTTGGTATGGCTTCCAGCTTTTCTGCGAGGCGCATGACGAGACGCCGGTTGGCACCTTGCCGACGAATGAGCGGCTGCTCGCCAAGGCGCTGGGGATCACGCTCGAGCGCTGGCAGCAGCTTTGCGAACGCGACATCACCCCGCTTCACGGCTGGTACAAGGTGCGCTGTGACAATGGCGAGGTGCGCTATGCCCATAATGTGGTGACCGAGGTGGCCGAGGAGGCGCTGAAGTCGAAGCGCCGAAATGCCGCCGATGCCGAGAACCGCAAGGTGGCCAAGCAGCTCAAGGATCTCGAGGCGATGATCAAGGAGCGGATCGGGGCAGGGCAGCTGATGAACAACCCGATGTTCCTCGACCGGTTTAACGCATTTCTGGAGGAGCATTACCCCGGCAAGCAGCGGCGCGAGGCGCTGGTGCGGCAGGCGTTGAACGAGTTCATGGAGGCCCAAGGGTGATGCGGGGCTTCTGTGTAATCAGTGATATTCTGTTACGGTTACAGATTATTCCGGAACGGTTACGGAAAATCACGGATCAAAACGGAAATGACACGGAATTTTCTGTGAATATCCGGCTGTCTTCCCTTTTTTTGCGCGGTTTCTGTAACTGCCGAAAGGAGAAGAAAAGAGATGAAAAGAAAAGAGAAATACCGGATCGCACCGCCCTGAGCGTCCCGCTCGCGGCGGGCTTTCGGCCATTGCTGAGAAAGGAGCGGTGACATGGACAGTGTGGAACAGGCGACCGGCGAGAAGCGTGTGCGGGCGGTGCTCTTCGAGCCGCTCATGCGGTTGGGGCTCGGGCGGCCTTCGACCGTGACCAAGGCGGGCTTCGAAGAGATGATCGGAGAGGTGAGCGGCAAGCTTGCCTATATGTCCGAGATCAATCTCGACGCGCTCAAGGAAGAGATCGTCGCGCATCCGGGCGGGGCGCGCGGTGACCGGATCTGGGCAGGCGCGCAGATCCTGAAGAAGGCCGCCGAGATCGATCCGCCCGAAGAGACCGGGAGCCCGCTGATGCGCGCGGTCTTTGCCAGCGGCATGGGGCGCGAGGCTTTACGTGATGGCTGGGCCCCCGAGCTGCGCCGCGCGGTCAAGGATACCCGCCGCTGGCCAAACGCGTTCGCCGCCAGCCAGCTGCGCGAGAAGGCGCGGGAGAACCTGCGTCGCCTGATGCTGATCGAGGAGAACATGGCTGCCGGCCGGCAGGTTTCCGATGACGACATGGCCTTCCGCCACCGGCGGCAGGTGGCGATGAACCAATGCGAGAAGATCGCGAAGCTGGCAGGGGCAGAGCAATGATGATGACGGATGTGCGGCGGGACCGGATCGTAGCGGCGGGGCCTCGGGTGATGAGTGTGCGCTCGGCACTGGAATGGGCCTTCGGTCCGGAGAATGCGCGGATGGATTTCGACCATAGCGGGGCGCATGAGTTCGATCGCGTGGGCGTCTCGCCCGAATGGCGGATGATGCAACAGGCCAAGCTCGGCTGTCGCGTCGATGGTGGCGGCGCTGGCCCCGCGCCGCATGTGCATCCCGACGCGGCGATGATCGCGGCAGCGGTCGAGGCGCTGGAGCTGAACCCGATGTTCGGACGCGAGATGGCGGTGCTGGTGGCGACCCATGCGCGGGCAGGGACTGCGCCAGACTGGCGGGGATCTGCGCGCCGTCATGTGGTGCCGATGGGGTGGGAGTTCGATGACGACGGCGAGCAGATTGCTCAGGCCGTGGACGGAGAGCCGTGGGAGTATCTGTCAGCATGCCGTCACCGTCGCAAAGTCACGAGCCAGTTCTGTCCAATCAGAATTGTCGGGGGCGGCGCCGATGCGGCACGGCGCCGTCGCGCCTATCTCGACTGGTGCGGCGCGTTGCTAGAGGTGTCAATCCAGCTGCGCGTTCCGGGCTACCTCGATACGATCAGGGTCTCTGTTGGCCAGCCTCCGCTCTCTCCGTGGAGAAAAAGGTGTTGACTGCGGCAAAGCCATTTGACATTTTGAAGTTACCACACGAGCGCCCGAAGGTTGAAAGACCTTGCGGGCGTTTTCCATTTCCAGACATCGGTGGCGATATGCATAAGGTTGAACGCGTATGGTTCGACCCGTCGGAGGACGGGCGAGGGGTGCGGATGCGCCACTCTTTCAAGGCTTCGGCGGTCGCGCAGGTTGAGACCACGAAAGACTGGTGCTGCCGGATGATCGGACCGGAGGGACCGATAAGCTATCTTGTCCTGCGCTTCTTCGGCTTGATCGGCGGGTGCGCGGTTTTCACTGTCTCGCGTCTCCTGCCAGCTAATGCCGAGATCGAGGCCGATGAGGTGATCTTTCCGAATTCGCCTGAGTGGTTCCGAGATGCTTAACCCCATCCTCGACACCTCCGGCTTCACCACGGCGCTCGATACGCTGGCCAAGCGCGATGTGGTGATCGCTTCGACCTGGGCACTGAACGACACGGTGGAGGAGGCGCGAGCACAGGTGGCGGAGCGGATGAATGTGGTCTTCGACCGGCCCACGCGGTTCACGCAGAACGCGTTCCGGGTTCGCAAAGCCCGCAGGTCCGATCTGGAGGCTGCGGTCGAGGAGCGGGCCACGATTGGCCGGCGCCATTACCTGAAGGTGCAGGAAGAGGGCGGGCCGCGGGGCCAGACAGGCTTCGAGAAGCTGCTCGCGCAGAACCTCGCCTTCGAGGGGATCATCCAGTCGGTGATCCCTGCCGAGGGCGCGCGGCTCGATGCCTATGGCAACTGGTCGACGGGGGAGCGCAATCAGGTGCTCTCGGCGCTGAATGCCCAGCGGGACCGCGCGGCCAACGAGACCACGGCCTCGCGCAAACGCCGCCCCAAACGGGCGCGCTACTTCGTGCCCAAAGCGGGGCTCACGCAGGACATCTATAAGCGCGGGCCGTCGGGGATTGCCGAGCGGGTGGCGATCCTGTCGGACAAGGTGCCGGTCTATCACAAGCGCCTCGGGTTCTTCGCGGAAGCCGAACGGATCTACGAGACGCGACTGCCGGCGCATCTGGGCCGGACACTCGCCAAGATGATCGCCAAACGGTTCGGGTAAGGCCGATCGGGCCCTCCCAAGGCCGCCGCACGCCCGCGGGTCCTTCCGGGCCCTTTCCCGCATGCGGGTAATTCGCACCCCGTGACGTTCACCTGTTCTGGAGTTTCCCGCAGGTGGGGTTGGGGTTGTTGTTGTTATTCTTGAGGTTGGAGGGAGTGTCCGATGGACAACCTTGTCACGCTGGCGGACGGGAGCGTGCTCGATACCGCGCTCTACCCGCTGCCCGACGGGTTGGCGGATGGGGTGATGAACCGCGCGCAGCTCGCCATCGCCTTCAATGTCTCGGAGAACTCGGTCACCAAATGGGTGGGCCAAGGCATGCCGGTACTGACAGCGGGTCAGAACGGGGTGTCTTACGAGTTCCAGCTCTCGCATTGCTATGCCTGGCGCATGGCGCGGAACGAACAGAGCCGCGCGACCAAGGCCTCGCGCGAGGCGCACGCGATGCAGGCCTCTCTGGCCTTCCGCAACCTCGATGAGGAGCAGGAAGAGGAAGAGGGCGGGCTGACCGCCAAGCAGCTGCGCGAATGGTCCGAGGCCGAGTATCACCGCAACCGCGTGGCCGAACAGCGGGGCGAGCTGGTCCGGGCGGCCAGAGTGTCGGAGCTTCTGGAGGATCTGATCGGGGTGGTGGCCACGGCGCTCGGCACGATGCCCGACCATCTCGAGCGCGATCTCGGCCTCGGGGTCGAGGAGGTCGCGAAGGTTGAGGCGCGTTGCGACAAGGTGGTGATGAAGATGCGCGAGCGGATCGAGCGCTCGATCCTCGGTGCGGGCGTGGTGGAGGATCTGGCGGAGTTCCGTCAGGACGAGATGGGGCTTTAG
>NZ_JAYWLC010000030.1:0-23095 GCF_040297545.1 Thioclava kandeliae | reverse complement strand
AACCCGACCTTACTAAGAAACCCGATGGCCACCTGAGCTACACCACCCCGTGGGACACGATCATTACCAAGAGCCCCCATTCGACGCTCGATGCCCCCCCAAAAGCCCATCAAGGTCTCGATTTGAAGGCGGCAGCATGACCTATAGGCAACCTCAGCGCCGCCGAAAAACTGTCCGGGAAATGGGGACCACCTCACTTCACCGCCGGGCGCTTTGAATGCTACCTCAGGCTCTATTACCTGAGCTCATGACGCTCTTCAAATTTTGAAGCTTCACAAGCGCTAAATGAGCCGATCTACTGCAGACACGATCGTCCAAATATTCGGTATGAGGTGTATTGCAGATTTATGGAAATTGTTAAATTGCACACCTCGATAACGTCCCCTCTGCGGCTTGAAGATGCAGACACCCCCGCGAAAAATTTAGAAATTGAAATCTTGCCTCAGAACCGTTTGATAGAAACCGGCAAAATACCGCCCTAATTTCTGAAGCGACGCTTCGACACATTCTCTGAAGAAAGGCTTCATTCCGTTCAAGAACGCAGCATGCCTGCGCTCGACTGTGGTTTTGGCCGCAGTATAGGCGCGGCACTGTCTGCGCTAAATAAATAGGGCTCCATCAACTGTTTATCCTTCGGGTGATTCCATGCAAGCTGAGTTACTGCTGTTAAATGCCGATATTGTCACTATGGACCCAGGTGCCCCGCGTGCGCAGGCACTTGCGATTGCGGATGGACGGATCGTCGCAGTGGGGACGCAGGCCGATCTGCTGGAGCTGGATAATGGGTGCACCCGCCGCATTGATGCGCGGGGGCTGACCGTGCTGCCGGGATTGCGGGACAACCACATACATTTGCAGGATAGCGGTTATTATAACGGGACTATGGCTGACCTGACGCGCGTAAGGACCGCGCTCGAGCTGATCGCTACGCTTCGAGAGTTTGCCGCTACGCAATGTATGCTCTGGGTTGGCGGGCAAGGCTATTCAATCGGAATTTTTAATGAAGACACACTGAGCCGCGAAGATTTGGATCTTGCGGTGCCTGACCGTCCCTGCCTGATCTATGCCGCCGATTTGCATAGCGCTTGCCTAAACACAAGGGGCTGCGAAGCACTTGGATTGACCTCTGACACACCCGATCCAGTCAATGGACGCTTTAGCCGCGATGCGCGGGGCGTGCCGACCGGGATGTTACACGAGGAAGCGATCACGTGGGCACAAGACCGGATGCCGCCGGTGACCGAAGAAACTTACATGGCCGGTGTGCGCTTCGGGCAAGAGTTGTGTCACAGGCATGGATTAACTGGGGCATTAGACCCCAAGATAACCCTACGCCACGCGGCCGTCTATCAGCGCATGGTCGAGGATGGCAGCCTGACACTGCGGATGAATGGGGCGGCGTGGGTCGATCCCGAAGAAACCGACGATCAGACGCTGGCGCGATTGATGAAAATGCGCCGCGATCATTGGTCTGATATGTTCCGCATCCATTCGGCCAAGTTTTTTATCGACGGAGTGCTGGAAAACCGTACCGCGGCGATGATCGAGGGCTATCAGGATGCCAGGGGCGGCAATGCGCCGTTATTATTTACGCCTGAAAAAATCGCACGGCTTTTCCCTGCGCTGGACGCGGCCCGGTTCCAGATCCATTGCCATGTGATCGGTGATCTTGCAGTCCGAGCTGTGCTCGACGGGTTGGAAACAGCCCGCGCGACGAATGGCGATTGGCCTGCGCTGCATCAGGTGACACACCTGCAATGCGTGCGCCCTGAAGATATCGCTCGTTTAGGAAAGCTGCGGGCCATGGCCAATCTACAGGCGCTTTGGGCACGGGCCGTCGCCTCTGTGACAGAGGTCTGCTTGCCGATGGCAGGTCCGGCGCTGGCTGAAACTATCTATCCTTTCCGCTCGATCATTGAGGCCGGTGCGCCCTTCTGCCTGACCAGCGATTGGGGCGTCAGCACACTCAATCCGTTTGAAATCATGTCGACCGCGCTCACCCGGCAAGTCCCGGGGCAGCCTGCGATGCCAGTTTTTCTTCCGCACGAAAGGCTGAGCCGTGCGCAGGTTTTGACGGGGTATACCACGGGCGCTGCTGCGGGTGCATGGCGGCCAGATACCGGATCTCTGCGCGTCGGAGCTCAGGCGGATTTCATCGTGGTGGACCGCGATGTAACACGCTGTGATCCGCATGAATTGGGCGCGACGCAGGTAGAGCTGACCGTGGTCGGAGGGAGAGAAGTCTATCGTCGGCTAGGGTTTGATGGTTGATTTTTAAAAATCATCGGGGAAAATACCTCTCATATAGGTCAGGCAGGCGTCTTTGGCAGCGGCCTGACCTTCAGGGCCGGTGCGCTCGGTCAGCAGATTGTTGATCCAGTACCCGTCTATCATTGCATTTAAAGATGCCGAAACCTGCGCGGCATCGACCGTAATCCCGCGCAGCGCCGCGAGGGCTGCGACGTCGTCGCGAGTGGTCGTGAAATAATGGCAACGCATCTCCGCACAGCGTTTGCGATAGGGTTCAACACGTATCGCCTCGGCCCAAAAGGAGACCCAGACTGCCAGCCGTTTGGCGCTGGAGACCCGGCCATCGAAATCGCTTTCGATCATCGATCGGATACGAGCGCCGGGCATGGCCTCGCTGCGCGATCGCAGAAAGTCTTCATATTGCTCCGCCGCATGGTCGAGGGCGGCAAAGATGATGCCTTCCTTTGATTGAAAGTGGAACGAGACAACGCCGAAACTACAGCCTGCTTCCTTGGCTATACTGCTAATCGTTGTGCCGCTCAGACCGTGCTGAGCGATCACAGTAATCGCTGCCTCGAGAAGGCTTTCTCGGCGATCTTCAACCTGCTGTTTTCGCGATTTTTTTTGGTTCGTCATCCTGCCCTCTGTTGCTCTGACACAGGCTGCCCCACATCGACTATCGATCCTCGGCTGCCCGTGTCGAATCCCCTCAGGGCAGTTTGTCTACACCGACCGTGGTCATGCAGCCAGATGTTCGGCTGTTACCCGGATGATCGCCGTGCGCAATATATCGCAGATCTCGTCGATCTGGTCCTCGGTGATGGTAAGCGGCGGTGAGATCACACAAAGATTTGCCAATGGCCGCACGATTAACCCCATCTCGAAACACAATGTGTCGATTTCTGTGGCCATGGCACGGTCTTCTGCCTTGGCAATGATCCGCTGGTCGACGGTCATACATTCGACGCATCCAACAAGGCCGGACACCCGCACATCCACCACGCCGGGTAGATCGCGCAACCCTTGTAATGCTTGATTGAAATAGCCCGAGATCTTGCGCACATGGTTCAAAAGATCGAGTTTTTCGAAGACTTTGATATTGGCCAGCCCTGCAGCACAGCTGACCGGATGGCCGGAGTATGTATAGCCATTACCGAAATAGGCACCCCCAGCGTTCTCACCGCTGACGCGCGCCAGAAGCTTGTCCGAGATTGCGACCCCGCCCAAAGGCACATAGCCAGAGGTTACGCCTTTGGCAAAGGTAATGATATCGGGCACGACGCCGAAGACTTTTTCCGATGCGAACCATTCGCCGCAGCGACCGAAGGCGGTTACTACCTCGTCCGAGATGTAAAGAATCTCATGCTTCTCGCAGATTTCTTTGAACCGTGCATGATAGCCTTTCGGCGGAATAATAACTCCCCCCGATGCCAAGATGGGCTCTGCCAGAAACGCGCCGATGGTTTCGGGACCATTAGCCTCGATCAGGGTCTCGAATTCCTCGACCAAGGTTTCCAGGAATTGCGCCTCGGTCTGGCCGCCAGACAGACGGATATTCGGGCTCGAAAGATAATGGATCCGTTGGGCCGGCGGATCGAAATGCGGAGCGGTCTGGCTACGACCTGAGCAGCTAAAGGTCAGTGCTGTGCTGCCGTGATAGCCATCTCGACGCACGACAATGCCTTTCTTGGAAGGACGCCCCAGCGCGTTGTTGAAATATTCAACGAAGCGGAGTGCGGTATCCACCGCAGTCGAGCCGCCCGTAGTAAAGAAAATTCGATTTAAATCGCCCGGCGTCATTGTCGCAATTTGCTCGGCCAAGGCGGCCGCCTGCGTGTTGGTAGTATACCAAGGCGAGTTATAGCTCAGAGTCGTCGCCTGATCTGCGATCGCCTCCGCGATCTCGCTACAGCCATAGCCCACCTGCGTGCACCACATGCCTGCGGGACCATCGATCAGCCTATGTCCGTTTTCGGTGAAGACATGAATACCCTCGCCATGGCTGAGCGCTGGTAGCGCACGTTGGCCTAAGGTTTTCATATCCTGTGCCGGCACCATCAGGTGCTGCCGAGCCTGTTGAGCGGTTTTTGTGAGCTGGGTGGGTGCCATCTGCTCTGCCTTTCGGGAAATGCGTCCGCCGTGTCTGGCGGAGGGAGGGCGACATTAACAAGTTCAGGCTATCCAAGAATTATTTGATTGTCAAATTTCTGATTGGGCAATCAATCAGTTTTTAGATATCACTCGTATGTTAAGTTGGCCGTTCGCCTAAAGACCCAGCAGCCCCGTTGTGAGTGGCTCCAAGCTAATGAACCAAAGGGATTTCGGTCGGTGCTCTTTGTGAATGAGCGGCGGCGCAATACTCAGCCTCACCGCACATTTAGGGGGGTATTCCAGCCATCTTGGCCTTGGTTTCAAAATGTTTTCCTCGGCTAAGGACGAGCCTCTCAATCAGCTTTGCAAACCCGATAATAAGTATGGGCTAGGCTACTGGCTGGGATATGACAGCTTCGAGAATTTGAATGATTTTGGGTTCGACTTTATCGAAGAAGAAGCGTGGTCGTTCCGGAGGAAGCGCTGCCCGGCCGCGGATGTTATCCGCCGCTTTTTCTGCGATCATAATGACCGTCGCGTTTAGATTCGAACTGATGACATTTGGCATTACCGAGGCGTCAATTACCCGTAGACCTTCGAGACCATGCACCCTGAGGGTATCATCGACCACGGCCATCTCGTCGCGTCCCATTCGGCAGGTGCAACTGGGGTGGAACTCGGTCTCGCCAGTACTGCGGACAAATTCGAGAATTTCCGCACGATTGCGTAGTTTTGGCCCAGGGATAAGCTCCTCGCCGAGGAATTCGCGGAACAGAGGGGTGTTGATGAGCTCGCGCGCAGCCAGGACACCATCCACAAGCTCTTGCCGGTCGTGTTCTGTGGAGAGAAAATTGAACTCTATATGGGGGGCGCCCCGCGGGTTACTGGCGTCGAGGGCAATGCGACCACGGGATTCCTGCCGCAGTTGGCTGACATGCAGCTGAAAACCCTGTTCGAGCCTGAATTGATCGCCGACCTGATTCATCGCAACAGCCGCAAAGTGATACTGGATATTGGGTGCGGGGAGGCCAGCTTCCGTTCGGATGAGCCCACCTGCTTCCCAGATATTCGAGGCGACCGGGCCCTTTCGGGTTGTAAGCCATTGCGCGCCGACAGCCGCTTGAATCAGAGGGTTTCCTAGGTTTTTAAGGGTTACAGGTTTTTTGCAGGACCATTGCATCATCAGATCGATATGGTCCTGAAGATTTTGTCCCACGCCTTTGAGCGCGTGACGGCACGGGATTCCCAGTCTCGCCAGTTCTTCTTCAGGGCCGATTCCCGAAAGCATCAGCAGTTGTGGTGAGTTTATCGCCCCGCCAGACAGGATGACTTCTCGGGAGGCAGCGGCCGTAATCGTATTGCCTGCCTTTGTATAGGTTACACCGGTCGCCCGATTTTCGCTAAGCACGATGCCGATGACCTGTGCTCCGGTTTCGACGGTCAAATTGGCGCGTTTCATAACCGGATGGAGATACCCTACAGCAGTGGAACACCGTCGCCCGTTCCATTTGGTGCTATCATAGAGCCCCAAGCCCTCGGGGCGGTAGCCATTCAGGTCATCGCTTGTACCAACGCCGATCTCATCTCCTGCCGCTGCAAACGCGTCATAAAGGATGTTTTTGCTTGATGCCCTGCTGACTCCGAGCGGCCCTCGATCGCCATGCCACGCATCAGCACCCCGTTCGCTTTTTTCGGCTTTTTTGAAATAAGGAAGGCAGTGGGCATAATCCCAATCGGAAAGCCCGTAGTCATGAGCCCAGCGATCATAATCGGTCGGATGGCCGCGCAGATATACCATCGAGTTAATGGACGAGCTCCCGCCAAGAACCTTTCCGCGCGGCACAGGGATCTTGCGAGCAAGCATTTCCGCTTCGACTTCGCTCTCATAGTTCCAATTGAAGCGGGGATCTCTCCAAGCTTTGTAGACACCTGCGGGCATATGAATGAACAGATTATTGTCACGTCTACCCGCTTCCAGCAGGAGGACACAGGTCTCGGGGTCTTCGGTGAGCCGGTTTGCCAGAACACAACCTGCCGAACCGGCGCCGACGATTACGTAATCATATTCCATGACAGCCATTGCCCTGTTGTGGTTGTATCGAACTTGCACAGTGTTGCGGTTCCGCAGGAGTTTCTTGCCGATTTGCACCGAGTAGATAGGCCTGACCTGTGCGTGTGAAGTCTCTAAATGAGAAGAACGCCATGACTTCAGGTAATGGCTGACTTATATTTTTTGATTTCCGGATGGGGCCAGTTTGCACAATACTCGAAACCATTCGGTGTGTTTAAAGGCTGTCGGCACTTGAACTCCCGTCGGTTTAATTCTGCTGTGCTATGCAGCGCTGGCGGCAGGCTTGCATTATCCCAGACCGTCTGGAGACAGAAATGGGGTGCCGTACCGCATATCTTATCGGGCGAAACATCGACGGCTATTTCCGTTACGGAAGGCGAAAGTAAGTGCGGGGCGTAAGATGTCAAAACTTCAGAAGTTCTATATTGCAGGCCAGTGGGTTGATCCGGTTCAGCCAAGGCACAGGGAAGTCATCAACCCCGCAACCGAGTGTTCCTTTGCGACAATTTCACTCGGAAGTGCCGCCGATATCGATGCCGCCGTGATGGCCGCGAAAGAGGCATTTTCCGAATTCTCGATGACCTCTGCTACCTATCGCATCGATCTCACTCGAATTCTCAACGCCTATAATGCCCGCGATAAAGATCTTGTGCGGGCGGTATCCAAGGAGATGGGGGCGCCTATGGCGCTGGCCCGCGATGCGCAGGCATGGATCGGTCAAGCGCATCTTGAAGCGACGATCAAAGCCCTGAAAAACTTCAGTTTTCATGAAGACAGGGGCGCAACGCGTATCCAGCGCGAGCTGATCGGTGTATGTGCCCTGATCACGCCATGGAATTGGCCGCTCAATCAGATCGTCTGTAAGGTCGCGCCCGCGATCGCGGTTGGCTGCACGGTCGTCCTGAAACCATCCCAAATCGCTCCAACTAGCGGCATAATCCTTGCCGAGATCATGGATGCCGCCTGGGTGCCGGCGGGTGTATTCAATCTTCTGAGCGGCACCGGACCGGATGTTGGGGTGGCAATGTCCTCCGATGCTGATGTGGACATGGTCTCGTTCCTAGGCTCGACGTGCGCAGGGATCAGCGTGGCCGAGATGGTAGCACCTACGGTCAAGCGGGTATCTCAGGCGCTGGGTGGAAAATCTGCCAATATTCTGCTGCCGGAGGCCGATTTTGCAAAGGCCGTCAGCTCTGGCGTTGCAGGCTGTTTCGGAAACACCGGCCAATCCTGTGACGCGCCAAGCCGCATGCAGGTGCCAATGGCGCGGATGCACGATGTCGCCCGTCTGGCGGCGGAAGCTGCAGCAGGATATGACACCGGCGACCCGCATGCCGATGGGACCGATCTCGGGCCGGTCATCAGCCAGCATCAGTTCGACAAGATCCAGTCCATGATCCAGAGTGGCATTGATGTGGGGGCCACCCTTGTCGCTGGGGGCGCCGGCAGGCCTGAAGGTCTTGACGTTGGCTATTTCGTCAAGCCGACGATTTTCGCCAATGTCTCTCCAAATATGACGATATCGCGCGAGGAAATCTTTGGCCCGGTGCTGTCGATCATCGGTTACGAAGACGAGGCGGATGCGATCCGAATCGCCAATGATACAGTCCATGGTCTTGCCGGCTATATCCGCTCCGCCGATATGGATGCAGCTCGACGAGTAACGGCACGATTGCGCGTCGGCACAATCATGATCAATGCCCCCGATTTCGACGCGCATTCGGTATTCGGGGGACATAAACAGTTCGGAAATGGCCGCGAATATGCGGATTTCGGTCTTGCGGAGTTCCTTGAGACAAAAAGTATTGTCGGCTTTCAAACCTGATGATTGAGCCCCAACCGCAGCCTGCCCAGAAACGCGCGGTATAAAAAAATGCAACAGTGGAGAAGTTTATGGAAAAGATCAGCCGTCGCCATGCCCTTGGACTGCTAGGCGCAACTGCCCTGAGCGCACCGTTCATCACGCCGGCCCGTGCCAGTTCCGGCTCTGTCAATGTATATAACTGGGCCGATTATATCGGCGAGACGACGCTTGCCGATTTCGAAAGTTCCACTGGTATAACCGTCAATTACGACAATTTCTCCTCGGTTGAAGAGATGCAGGCCAAGATGCTGGCAGGGTCGTCGGGATACGATGTCGTTCTGCAGTCGGGGCCGCAATTGCCGGTCATGTTAGAAGCCGGTATTTATCAGCCGCTTGATAAGACGAAGTTGTCAGGCTGGAGTAATCTCGATCCGAAAATCCTTGAGATCCTTTCGACTTGGGATCCCGGAAACGTATATGCCATGCCATATATGTGGGGATCTGTCGGCTTCGCCTATAATGCCGAAATGCTCAAGAAGGTCTTGCCAGATGCAGATCTAGACTCGCTGGATGTCCTGCTGCGGCCCGAGAACGCTGCAGCTTTGGCACGATGCGGTGTTTCCATATTGGATACGCCATCCGATGTATTTTTGATGGTAATGAAATACATCGGCGCCAATTTCGATAATCCGACGCCTGCCGATTTTGAGGCCGCGGCAAAGGCGATCGCTCCGGTGCGCAGTTCGATCCGCACATTTTCCAACACCATTACGCAGCAAAGCCTGCCTGCCGGCGAACTATGTTTTTCCAACACTTGGTCGGGAAATTACGGGGTCGCGGTTGCACGGTCAAAAGAGGCCGGAATTAAGCTTGATCTGAGATACATGGTCCCGGAAACCGGCGCACCAATCTGGATCGATTGCTGGTGTCTACCCAAGGGCGCTCCGAATATCTTAAACGCGCATGCTTTTGTGAATTATATGTTGCAGCCGGAAGTGATTGCGGCTTGCACCAATCTGACAACTTACGCGAACGCAAACGCAAAGGCGCTTCCCTTTGTCAAAAAGGAAATTGCAAATAATCCAGCCCTTTATCCTGATGAGATGACGACGTCACGTTTGTTTGCGCCGACGGCATGGACGACAGAACAAATCAGCCAGATGAATGATGTCTGGCAACAGATCAAGTTCGATTGACCCCGTTTCAGCCAGCGTCCAGCGTATCAAAGAGCAAAAGTATGACAGATACAATTGATTACAGCACCCAGAGTGTCGCGACCGTAAAGTCCTTCTTACGGATCGAAAATGTTAGCAAGTGCTTCGGATCTGTAAGAGCCGTCGATAATCTGAGCTTCGATATCGCCCAAGGAGAACTTTTCGCCCTGCTCGGCGGGTCCGGCTGCGGCAAGACGACATTGCTGCGGATGCTGGCCGGTTTTGAGACGCCGTCGAGTGGACGTATCTATATTGATGGGCTGGATGTTACTGACACACCGCCCTACGAGCGCCCCGTGAATATGATGTTTCAGTCTTACGCGCTGTTTCCTCATATGAATGTAGAGCAGAATATCGGCTATGGACTCAAACACGAGAAAATATCGCTTGAGCAACGGAAAGCGCGGGTGCGAGAGATGCTGGATCTCGTGCAACTTTCCGAACTGGGCAAGCGAAAGCCGCATCAGATTTCGGGTGGTCAGCGTCAACGGGTTGCTCTTGCTCGTGCACTGGCGCGGTTGCCTAAGGTGTTGCTTTTGGACGAACCGCTGGGGGCATTGGATAAGAAGCTACGCGAACAAACTCAGTTCGAATTACACAACATTCAGAAGAAAACCGGCATTACCTTCGTTGTCGTAACCCATGATCAAGACGAGGCGATGACTCTCGCAGATCGTATAGCGGTCATGAACAAGGGTGTGATCCAACAGATCGGCAGTCCCAATGACATATATGAATTCCCGCAAACAAGCTTCGTGGCTGATTTTATCGGCTCAATCAACCTATACGATTGCGTCGCGGTATCCTCTTCTGGGGGGAAGGTTATCGTCGATGTTCCTGCAATGGGGCAGAATGTGGCCATTACCAGTGATTTGCATCCTATGCTGGGTCAACCCCTAAAGCTTGCCCTGCGGCCTGAAAAAGTCACGCTTTCTCGGGGAGAGGATGTTTTGCAGGACAATGTCTTGTCAGGACGCGTGGCAGACAGAGCCTATTATGGCAAGGAAACCCTTTACAGGGTCGCAATGCCAAGTGGCGAAATCATGATGGTAACCGACGTGAATGCGCAACGACAATCGTTATCGGCGCGGCTACGGCAGAACGATTTGGTTCGCCTAGGCTTCTCGAAGGGTTCAGCCATTTTATTCGAGGCCTGATATGACTGTTTCACCCATACTGAGGTCTCTAAAGCGCTGGCTTGATGCGCGCGGCTGGAGTCAGATCATCATCGGAGTGCCGTCTCTTTGGCTTGCGGCATTCTTTATATTTCCTTTCGTGATTATTGTGATGATTAGCTTGGGAGCGGCGGCAACATCCTCTCCACCATTTCGCTATCTTGCGGATTTCCCCTTCACGGATCTTGGTAGCTATTCTCGTCTATTGGGTAATGGCCTTGTCTTGGACGCGTTCTTCAATTCTGCGGTAAACGCGTTGGTCGCGACGCTTTTGTGTTTGTTGATCGGCTATCCTATGGCGCTTGGGATCACGCGACTTCATGGCGGAGCGCGGACGCTTATTCTGCTTTTGGTAATCTTGCCGTTCTGGACCTCTTTTCTGCTGCGTGTCTATGCATGGATGGGGTTGTTGCGTAGCTCGAGTTGGCTCAACAAAATGCTAACCTCGATCTGGAATTTTGTTACACTAGGAAACTGGGAGATTTTGAGCCTTCAGCTGATGAATACCACCTTCGCGGTGAATCTGGTCATGGTCTATTCCTATCTGCCCTTTATGATTCTGCCGCTTTACGCCAATCTCGCAAAGCTCGATAGGATTCTGGATGAAGCCGCGATGGATCTGGGTAGTCGGCCCGCGCGAGTGTTCTGGGATGTGACATTACCCCTGTCGATGCCCGGAATTATCGCGGGAAGCATGTTAGTTTTCATCCCCGCATCCGGGGAACTGGTCATTCCGACACTCGTTGGAAACTCATCACAACCGATGATCGGGCGCGTGATTTCAGATCAGTTCTCGGTCGCGCGAGACTGGCCATTCGCGGCTGCGATTTCCGTCGCGCTCCTGTGTGTTTTGCTGGTGCTGATGGGATGCTTCTCTCGGATGCAGTCCCTATCGGACCGGAAAGAAGGGAGTGTCTGATGATCCAGAAACACCGTTTTCTGAAATGCACTATCGTCTTCGGGCTTTGCTTCCTTTACCTCCCGATCTTTTCCATGATGGTATTTTCTTTCAATGCCTCCAGCTTTGCGAATATCTGGGGCGGATTTTCCTTTAAATGGTATTTAAAATTACTGGATGATCGTCAGCTTGTCGAAGCAGGGCTGCTGTCGCTCAAGATCGCTGCGTTCAGCGCGACGATAGCCACAGTGCTGGGCACGATGGTCGCATTGGCTTTGACTCGCTTTCGGGCGTTTAAAGGGCGCGCTCTGCTGTCGGGGGCGGTTGTGGCACCTATGATGCTGCCGCAGGTTATCACGGGAATCGCGATGCTGATGCTGTTTATCTTGATGGCCAAATGGTTCGGCTGGCCGAGGCAGCGCGGTTTCATGACCGTCACGATTGCGCATGCGACTTATTCGATCGCGTTTGTGACAACCATAGTCCAGTCCCGGTTAGGCTCTATGGATGGCTCTATAGAGGAAGCCGCGCAAGACCTAGGGTCGCGTCAATGGCAGGTACTGCGCGATGTGACGTTACCCGTAATCTGGCCCGCCATTTTGTCCGGATGGCTACTTGCGTTCACGCTCTCGCTTGATGATGTCGTGATCGCGAATTTTACCACAGGCCCCGGGGCCACAACATTACCTTTGATAATCTGGTCCAAGGTGAAGATGGGGGTGACGCCAGACATCAACGCGCTCGCGACGCTCATTATCGGTGGTGTCACCGTAATTCTACTGGCTATCATCATAACACAACTGGGTCTGCGCCGTTACCGACCCTTGCCTTAGGGCAGAGCGCAAGACCCGACAGCCTTGCCCTCTATCGCATGGAGGGGCAGACCGCGGCAGGTCAAGCGCTAGGCCTGTGCCGGAGCGTTCCCCTGCCAAAGCCGTGAGGCTCTCGGGGCGCTATGTGTGTTTAATTGATCAGCCCAAATTGTTGTGTAGGAATTCCGGATGGTCCTCTCAGTTCCGCTAATGTACTTTCCAGACTGGCGAATTCATCGATCATCCAGTCGCGGACCTTGCGGACAGCACGACGTTCGAGAGAATGGCGGTCCGCGACAAGGTGATAGCTTTTACCCGTGCGGTAAAGCGCGTCACTTGCCAGAACAAGACCACCCGACATCAGTTCATGCGCTACAACATGCCACCATCCAAGCGAGATACATTGCCCCTTCAACGCCGCTTGGACAATCAGCGCATAGTCAGAAAAGGGTTGCCTTGTTGCATAGATCAGAGGGTCTCCTGCCGTGGCTGCCTGGAATTGATCCCAGGGAATCCGCACCTGTCCCATGAGAACGGCAAGTATATGGTCTTTCCCCTGCTCGGCTTCGGGCTTTTTTAGTGATCCATGTCGTTCAAGGTAAGGCGGACTACACGTCGCCATGACAATTTCCTCGACCAACGGCCAAGCTTCGGTATTGCGGTCGGAGGCAACGTCATAGCGCACGGCAAGATCCGCTCCGTTCAATGGCCCGTTGGGTTCACCGTGAATCAGCTCAAAGCGCAGCGAGATATCGGGAAACTTCGCGCGAAATCTGTCGTAGCGAGGCAGTAGCCAGTTGGTCGTGAATGCGGACGTCAAGGAAATGGTGACAGTTTGAGCGCCTTGCTGCGTTTGTGCAATATTTTCGAGCGCTTTCCCAATGCGACCAAAGCCCTCCTCTACGGCTTGCTGCAGCTGTTTACCATTTTCCGTGAGGCGCAGCCCGCCCGGATGGCGCTCGAAAAGAGCCACTCCCAGATGCGCTTCCAGCTTTCCGACAGTGCGACTGACGGCCGGCTGGGTGACATTAAATTCCTGTGCAGCAGCGGTGAAATTGAGATGACGCGCTGCCGCCTCGAACATGAACAGCGCCCCGTTTGAAGGAATAAGCGTACGGATACTCATGGAGCTCTCCTGATTATCCATTACCTGAATGTATGGCGATGGAATAATTTGTAGTGTTCAAATCCTTTTTTGCCTTCATCTAAGGTTATGGCAACCCCCAGATTCAGTCGTCTGGGTTCTGACCCCGTCGCAGAGTTCTGCGACCTTATCGGAAGGCCGAGCCGTGACCCACCGTTTTCCGCATCTGATGTCGTCTTATTCTATCGGATCGCTGGTTATGCGTAACCGCATTCTCTCCACGGGGCACCAGACTTATCTGGCGGAAGACCATCGCCCTGGCGAGGCCTTCGTCGCCTATCACGAGGCGCGTGCCCGCGGCGGAGCAGGTCTGATCATCACTGAATCTGCACGTTTCCATGACAGTTCGACCTCAGATGCGCGCGATTTGTGGCTGATGTCGGACGAGGCCATCCCGGCCTTTGCGAAAGTGGCGCAGGCGGTGAAAGCGCACGGGACCAAGATCATCGGCCAACTCTCACATGCCGGTCGGGTTACGCGCCGCATGTCGCAGGGTATGCGTGGTATTTCCTATGCCCCTTCAGCCACGCCCGAGCATCGTAACCATGTTGTACCCCGTGAGATACCGTTCGAAATGGTCGGCGAGATTGCGGCGGCGGCCGGCCGTGCAGCCGGTCGCTATCGCGCGGCGGATTATGACGGGGTCGAACTTATGGCCTCGCACGGGTTGCTCTTTGCGCAATTTCTCAATCCGCGGGTCAACCGTCGCAAGGATGCTTATGGTGGAAGTTTGGAAAATCGTATGCGCGCGCTGAAGGAGGCGCTCGCCGCCGCGCGTGCTGCGATCAGCCCCGAGATGGTACTGGGTTTGCGCATTTCGGCCGAGGAACACGAGGCAGATGGACTTAAACGCGAGGAGGTGCTTGAGATCTGTATGCGACTGGAGGCGGCGGGTCTGATTGACTATGTCAATGTGACGGTGGGCTCCATGGCAGGGCTCGGTGGTTCAATCCATGTGGTGCCGCCTATGGAGGTCGATCCGGCCTATGTCGCGGAGCGTGCTTCCAAAATCCGCAGTGTCGTCGGCATACCGGTGATGGTCGCAGGGCGTATCAACGACCCGCAACTCGGAGAGCAGGTCATCGCCTCGGGTCAGGCCGATATGGTCGCCATGACTCGTTCGATGATTACCGATCCTGAGATGCCCAAAAAGGTTTTCGATGACCGGCTGTCGGAGATTCGCGCCTGTATTGGCTGCAATCAGGCCTGTATCGGGCATTTCCATAGTGGCGCGTCGATTTCGTGCATCCAGACACCGCGTACGGGGCGCGAATTGAAGATCCGCTTGCCGAGAGCGGTCAGTCAGCCGATGAATGTACTAGTGGTCGGTGCAGGGCCTGCGGGTCTGCGGGCGGCGGTTACAGCAGCCGCGGATGGTCATAAGGTCGAACTGCATGAGGCTGCATCCGTCGTGGGTGGACAGGTGGCGCTTGCGCAGTTGCTGCCCGGACGCAGCGAGTTCGGCGGCTTGATTACCAATCTCGAAGACGAGGTCGCTCAATCCGGCGTCAAACTTCAGTTGGGTAGCCGGATAAGCCTCGAGAGGATTGCGGAGCTTGCTCCCGATCTGGTTGTGCTGGCCACGGGTGCACGCCCGGTCGAGCCCGAAATCGAAGGACGCGAGGAAGGCCATGTGCTAAGCGCGGAAGATGTGTTGACCGGCCAAGCCAAACCCCGGCAAAGCGTGCTGATCGCAGATTGGCGTTGTGATTGGGTGGGTATTGGTATGGCCATGAATCTGGCCGCAAAAGGTCACCGCGTTCGTCTGGCCGTGAATGGCTCGACCGCTGGTCAGAACATCCAGCAATATGTACGCGATTACTGGATCGGTAAGTTACATGAGGCAGGCGTAGAGATCATCCCCTATGCGCGGATCTTTGGGGTAGATGCCGAGACTGCGTATCTTCTGCATAGTTCCAGCCCGCAGCCCGTGATTTGCGAAGGTGTCGATACGGTGGTTCTGGTGTCAGGGCGTGAATCCGAGACCGGGCTCGAGACCGAACTGAAAGCCCGCGGGATCGCGTATGTCAGTGTTGGCGATTGCAACACTGCGCGCACCGCCGAGGAGGCCGTTTATGAAGGGCTCGTGTTGACGCGTTGCGCATTAGAGGCCCAGAGCATGTCGGGCAACAGGCTTGTTGTGGCGAGATGAGAGATGCCCGGTCCCTTTCGGGCCGTTCATGCCACGAGCCGCTATAAAATCAAAATGCGGCAGGAACAATAAAACCAAACCAACAACAGGGTGATATGTTATGATGAAATTTCTAGGATCTGGCACGGCGCTTGCGGTCTGTCTGTTTGCCGGTGCGGCGCTCGCGGAAGACGGCTTAACCTTCTCTTCTTGGGGCGGCGTTTATCAGGAGGCGCAGCGCAAGGTTTTTCTCGATCCAATCGAGAAAGAGATGGGGATCAAGGTTCGCGAGGAGACCCTGACCGGACTGGCCGAGGTGCGAGCACAGGTTCTATCGGGCACCGTGGCGTGGGATATCGTTGATCTTGGTCTTGAAGAATGTGCTCAAGGCGAGAAAGAAGGCCTCTTCGAGCCGCTTGATACCTCGAAGATTTCTTTCGATGGTTTTGATAAGGACGCTTATTCACAATCGTGGGCTGCGATTATCTACTATTCTACCGTGCTCGCCTACAATAAAGAAACTATGGGGGATGATCCGCCCAAAAACTGGACGGATTTTTGGGATACGAAGAAATTCCCTGGCGCGCGTGCGCTCTACAATAAACCGCAGACCATGCTCGAGGCCGCTCTTCTTGCCGATGGCGTGCCAAAGGACCAGCTCTATCCCTTGGATGTGGATCGTGCTTTCAAGAAGCTCGAACAAATCAAGGACGATGTCGATGTCTGGTGGACCTCGGGCGCACAATCGGTCCAGCTTCTGGCAGATGGCGAAGTGGATATGATCGCAATGTGGAATGGTCGCGTGGATGCGCTCAAAGCTGAAGGCTTGCCGGTAGATATGACTTACGATCAGGGCACGCTATCCATGGACTGCCTTGCTGTTCCGAAAGGTTCCAAGCACAAGGATCTCGCGATGAAAGTGATCGGGCGTATGCTCTCGCCGGATCTCCAGGCGCATATGCCTGCCGCAATCAACTACGGCCCGACCACTTCTCTGGCCTTCGATCAGGGCGTTATCACCGACGAGCAGATTGCCAATAGCCCATCCTCGCCGGAACATATGAAATCGCAGGCAGTGATCAGTGGCAAATGGTGGGCCGAACATGCCGCGGAAGTTCAGGAACGCTGGGATGCCTTCCTTCTGAAGTGATCCACAACCAATGGATGCTCCCGAACGGGGCATCCCTCTCAAACAAGGAGAACGGGCATGGACACGGCTTCCGACCTCAATATTTCCAGAGTGAGCAAGCACTACGGCATCTTCAGGGCGCTCAATGACATCAGCCTGTCGATCAAGGCGGGCGAGTTCATGACGTTGCTCGGGCCGTCGGGTTCGGGCAAGACGACATTGCTGATGACGCTGGCAGGGTTCGTGCGCCCGACACGTGGCCATATCATCTCGAAAGGCAAGGATCTGGCCACTGTGCCGCCCCATAAGCGTAATTTCGGCATGGTGTTCCAGCATTACTCGCTGTTCCCGCATCTGACAGTGGCGGCCAATGTAGCCTATCCGCTGAAGCTGCGCCGCACCCCGCGCGCCGAGATCGAGACGCGGGTCAGACGCGCATTGGATCTGGTGCAACTGGGGTATCTGGCCGACCGTCCGATCGACAAGCTCTCGGGCGGGCAGAAGCAGCGGATCGCGCTGGCGCGGGCCGTTGTCTATGAGCCCGACGTGTTGCTGATGGACGAGCCCCTTTCGGCGCTGGACAAGAACTTGCGAGAGGCGATGCAGTTCGAGATCAGGAACCTCCATGATAAACTTGGCATCACCACTGTCTATGTGACCCATGACCAGCGCGAGGCACTGACCATGTCGGACCGGATCGCGGTGATCAATAACGGCAAGCTGGCGCAGCTGGGCGCTCCCGAAGAGATCTATAACTTTCCCTCCGATGCCTTTGTGGCGGAGTTCCTAGGTGAATCTACCCTGTTACCGATTGACCAGCAGGGCGCGCAGATTACCTATGCTGGCCGCCCGATCAATATAGACCGCAAAGTCGCTTCGGCGAGGTTTCTCATGGTGCGCCCCGAGAAGCTCGACTTCTGGGACGAGTCCTTCGATAGCAACTATAACCGTTTCGATGGTCTTATCCGCCAGACTGTTTTCCAAGGGGATACGTTGCAGATCCGGATCGAACTGGATCAGGGGCAGGAAATCCTGATGCGCCGTTCGGCGCGGCGCGACATCGTCGAGCGTCTGTCGCAGAAAGGCGCGGCGATCTCGCTTGCGCTGCACCGTTCCGATAGCGTTCTGGTCCCGGAGATGCCGGTATGAGCATGGCGTTGGATGACGATACTACCGAGAAAGTTGAGACTGATGACAATGCCCGCAAACTCGCCTCGGACGAGCGCCGCGAGTCCCTGCGCCATTTTGCCTTTGCCTTTCCGGTATTCCTGATCATAGTCTGTCTGGTCTTCGGGCCGGTGGGCTGGCTGTTCGGCCTGTCTTTCGTTCAGGACGGCCAGTTTTCCCTTGTGCATTACGAACGCTTGTTGAGCGGGGCCTACGTCGCAATCTTCACGCAAACTTTCCAGGTCAGCCTGACCGTCACTGCGCTTGCGATCCTGCTTGGCTATCCGCTGGCCTATCTTATGAGCCAAAGCTCCCAAAAGCTGGCTAATATCATCCTTCTCAGTGTGATGGTGCCGTTCTGGACTTCGCTTCTGGTGCGCACCTATGCGTGGATGATCCTCCTGCAGCGGCGCGGCATCGTGAATGATACGCTTATCAGTCTCGGCATCATCGATACGCCTCTTCGTCTGGTCAATAATATGACGGGCACGATTATCGGCATGCTGCATGTAATGTTGCCCTTCATGATCCTGCCGCTCTATGCCAGCCTCAAACAGGTCGATACGACTTATCTGCGTGCTGCCTCCAGCCTTGGCGCATCGCCGGTACGGGCTTATTGGTCGGTCTTCTTTCCGCTCTCGCTTCCCGGGGTCTTTGCCGGTGCGATCCTCGTTTTTGTACTGTCTCTTGGCTTCTATGTGACACCCGCGCTTCTCGGCGGTGGCCGCGTGATCATGGTCTCGATGAAAATCCAGCAAAATGCCGCGATGTATTTCGACTGGGGAGCCGCTTCGGCGCTCGGGGTCGTGCTTTTGGCAATTACTGTCCTGCTTTTCGCTGTAATGAACCGCTTCGTCCGCATCGAGCGGATGTTTGGAGGTTCGTGATGCTGTCCTCTCCCGCAACAGAAACCCAGATTACCCATTTGCAACGGCTCTGGCTCTATATCTTCGTAGCGCTTGTGGCGATTTATCTTTTGTTGCCGGTGCTGATTGTGGCGCCAATGTCTTTCTCCGATAGCCGCTTTCTTAAATTTCCGCCCGAGAATTTCTCCCTGCGCTGGTATCAAAGCTATTTCGGCTCTTCCGAATGGCAGGCAGCGACATGGGTCTCGCTGCGTGCGGCCGTGCTGACTACGGTGATTGCCACGCCGCTCGGGGTCATGGCAGCCTATGGTCTGGCGCGTACCGAAATTTTCGGGGCAAGGTTCATCCTGCTGGCGCTGCTCAGTCCGCTGGTTGTGCCGGTAATCATCATCGCCATCGGGCTTTTCTATCTTTATGCTCGTCTGTCTCTGGTCAACACAATGACTGGGGTTGTGCTGGCGCATACGGTTCTGGCCATCCCCTTCGTGATCATCACCACCAGCTCGGCATTGGCGCAATTCGACGTGAATCTCGAAAAGGCCGCGCGGAGCCTCGGTGCGAGCCTGCTGCGCAGCTTCCTGACCGTCACCTTGCCTCAGATCGGGCCTGCCGTAATGTCGGGTGCGTTATTCGCCTTCATTACATCGCTCGACGAAGTGGTTATTTCCTCCTTCATCTCGGGTGGCGAGACCACGACCTTGACAAAAAAAATGTTCACCGGCCTGCGTGATCAGGTCGATCCAACCATCGCTGCGGTATCTACGATCCTGATTGCCGTATCGATTTCGATCCTGATCATCGCCATGCTTTTTGCAGGGCGCAACCGCCAGAAAAGCTGACCGGCGGGGTACCTCCCGTTTCTCCGTCATACCTCTTTTCCCTTCTCGAAGGACCTATCCCTATGGTTGAAAAAAACGTTCCAGACCGTGCTCGTGCCGTTATTGTCGGCGGCGGCATCTCCGGCTGTTCGGTGGCCTACCATCTTGCCAAACTCGGCTGGACCGATATCGTTCTGCTCGAGCGCAAGCAGTTGACATCTGGAACCACATGGCATGCGGCAGGGCTTGTAGGTCAGCTGCGCAATAGCCAGAATATGACCCGTCTGGCAAAATATTCCGCCGATCTCTACTCCAAGCTGGAAGAAGAAACAGGTCTTGCAACGGGGTTGCGTCAATGCGGCTCGATCACCGTGGCTCTGACCGAGGCGCGGCGTGAAGAGATCCTGCGCCAAGCCGGTATGGCGCGGGTCTTCGGGGTGGAGGTCAACGAGCTATCGTCCTCCGAGGTGCTGGCTCTATATCCGCATCTCAACATCTCCGATGTAAAGGGCGGTGTGCATCTGCCGGGCGACGGGCAGGCCGATCCGGGTAATATCGCGCTGGCGCTGGCCAAGGGCGCACGCATGCGCGGAGCGCAGATCATCGAGTATACCAAAGCCACCCGCATCACCACCAAGGACGGACGCGTGACAGGTGTCGACTGGGCGCGGGATGCGGGCGAACAAGGCCATATCGCTGCGGATGTGGTGATCAATTGCGGTGGCATGTGGGGCCGTGAACTGGCGCGGGAGAATAGCGTTACCCTGCCTCTGCACGCCTGTGAGCACTTTTATATCGTGACCGAGAATATCCCCGATCTGGCGCAGCTGCCCGTGCTGCGGGTGCCCGATGAATGCGCCTATTACAAGGAGGATGCCGGAAAGATCCTGCTGGGTGCGTTCGAGCCCAAAGCCAAACCATGGGGGATGGATGGTATTCCCGAGACTTTCGAATTCGACCAGCTGCCCGAGGATTTCGACCATTTCGAACCGATCCTTGAAAAGGCAATCGAGCGGTTCCCGCTGCTGGCAGATGCAGGTATCCATACATTTTTCAACGGGCCCGAAAGTTTCACACCCGATGACCGCTATTATTTGGGGGCGGCACCCGAGATTGATGGCTATTGGGTCGCTGCAGGGTATAACTCCATCGGGATCGTCTCGTCGGGCGGGGCAGGGATGGCGCTTGCGCAATGGATAAACGACGGCGAGCCGCCCTTTGATCTGTGGGAGGTCGATATCCGCCGCGCACAGCCTTTCCAGCGCAACCGGCGCTATCTGAAGGAGCGTGTGTCCGAGACGCTGGGTCTGCTCTATGCCGATCACTATCCCTATCGCCAGCCCGAAACCGCGCGCGGGGTGCGCCGCTCGCCGCTGCATGAACATCTGAAAACCGCAGGGGCGGTGTTTGGCGAGACCGCGGGCTGGGAACGCGCGAACTGGTTCGCCAATCCGGGGCAGGAGCGCGAATATCAATATAGCTGGAAGCGGCAGAACTGGTTTGACAACCAGCGGGCCGAGCATATGGCCCTCCGCGAGGGGGTCGGTCTGATCGACATGACCTCCTTTGGAAAGATCCGTGTGGAGGGCCCCGATGCGCTGGCCTTCATGCAGCGCGTCTGTGCAAACCAGATGGATGTGGCGGCGGGCAAGCTGGTTTATACGCAGATGCTCAATGCCAAAGGCGGGATCGAATGCGATCTGACGGTCACCCGTCTCTCCGAGACCGCCTATTATCTGGTGGTGCCGGGGACGACGCTGCAGCGTGATCTAGCCTGGCTGCGGCGCAATCAGGGCGGTGCAGTCGTGGTGATCACCGATGTCACGCCGGGTGAGGTGGTCCTGCCACTGATGGGCCCCAAGGTACGCGACCTGCTGGCTAAGGTCTCGCCCGATGATTTCTCCAATGAAACGCATCCTTTCGGAATGGCCCGTGAGATCGAGATAGGGATGGGGCTCGCTCGGGCCCATCGAGTGTCTTATGTCGGGGAGCTGGGATGGGAGCTGTATGTCAGTTCAGATCAGGCCGCGCATGTGTTCGAAAGCCTCCTCGAAGCGGGGCAGGATATTAATTTGAAGCTTTGTGGGTTGCACGCGATGGACAGTTGCCGGATCGAAAAGGCTTATCGCCATTTCGGTCATGACATAACCGACGAGGATCACGTTCTGGAAGCGGGGCTAGGTTTTGCCGTAAAAACAGACAAAGGCGACTTCATCGGGCGCGATGCGGTGCTGCGCAAGCGCGAGGAAGGCCTATCTCGCCGGTTGATGCAATTCCGGCTGAAGGACCCCGAGCAGCTCCTGTTCCACAATGAGCCCGTGTTGCGTGATGGCGAGATCATCGGCTTCCTGACCTCGGGCAATTACGGCCATACGCTGGGTGGGGCCATCGGTCTTGGCTATGTGCCTTGCCGCGGAACCGGCGAGCCTTTGGCGGACATGCTGGCGTCGAGCTACGAGATCGAGATTGCAGGGGTCCGTTACGCTGCAGAGGTGAGCCTTAAGCCGCTCTATGACCCCCGCTCCGAACGGATCCGTGGTTAGGGGAAGGTCTTGAGGAAACAGGCCAAGATTTCAATCCCTGTAACAAAGATAGTCGATTGCAACGTGAAATTCTATCTGAGGGCGGATCGCAGCGGTGTCGACATTGCTACACCTTGAAGAGGCTATCCGTTTGAAGAAGAGAACGGCGGTAGAAATGGTGGTCTGCCCATTTGAGTGGTTCCCTTTGGCAGTTAGTGCAGCGTTGGCCTATGGGTGCGATGCTTTCGGGTGCTGGTGGAAGATAGCCCAACGCGCTATGCGGCCGCACCGTGTTGTACTGCTGGCGCCAGCGTTTGATCGGGATCTCGGCCTCTCCCTGAGGTGGCCCCATTTCCCGGACAGTTTTTCGACGGCGCTAAGCTTGCCTGGTGATCATGGTGCAGCCTTCAGATTGAGGCATTGATGGGCTTTGAGGGGTGTCTTGCCACCGAGCGCCGAATGCGGGCGCGTGGTGTTGTAAAAGGTTATCCAATTCCCAATGTCGAGCCGAGTTGCGGTGCCTGTCTCAAACGCGTTAGGCTGCAGACCCATTGATTTCAGGCGATTAGCATGATTCAGGCTCCGCAAGGAGATCCGATCGATGAGCAATCTTTACTGGCTGAGCGACGCCCGGATGGAGCGCCTGAAGCCATTTTTTCCCAACAGCCACGGCAAGCCCCGCCGAAGGAATACGGCCCTGCCAAGACGCTATATTACCGTTGGAAACGCTGGAGCGACAACGGGGTATTGATCGTGTCCCACGGGGTGGTGTAGCTCAGGTGGCTATCGGGTTTCTTAGTAAGGTCGGGTTGCTAGACTCAATCTGATCCAAGGATGACACCCGATGACCAAACCTATGATGGACCTTCGCGCGCTTGTCGAACAGAGCGGCGATGCAGATTTACTGCGTGAGATGATTGGCTTTGCCGCCGAGCGACTAATGGAGCTCGAGGTTGGCGCCAAGACCGGCGCGGACTATGGCGAGAAGAGTGCCGAACGACTG
>NZ_JAYWLC010000029.1:0-23417 GCF_040297545.1 Thioclava kandeliae | reverse complement strand
ACGCGCATCGCAAACCAATGGCCCGCCGCCGAGATCGACGCACTCATGCCATGGAACTATAGGACCTGAACGGCCTCGGCTTGCCGCTTACATTCAAGGAAGTGGACCCCAGTCTTAAAAATTTCGTATTTAAAGGGATGATCGAAAAGTATAGGATAAAGGTTATTTGATTGTCTCTATGTAGTAGTTGGATAATTCGGATAAACCTTACTTCACACCAGTCGCTCGATGAGCTTTTCGCGATTTCTTAGAGTTGATAGAATGGAGAATATCAATGCCGCGCCGTCATTTGTTTTTGTGCCCCGATGGGAAAAAGGCGTCAGGTGGAGTGGCTGTGATCTATGATACAGCGGCGAAAATCCATGAAATGGGATACGATGTGGCCATTATGCATCTGAGTTCCAAGGCTGGTTATCCCCATTCAGCTAATCCCCCGCTTGTTTATGATCAAGAATGGGGCCGATATGAAACTAAAAATGTTTCAAGATTGGGTTATTTGCGTCGGCGTTTTAACTATCTAAAGGACCGTCTTGTCCCCGGACCTTTGCCTAAGGTTGATTTACGTCCTAGCGATGTAATTGTCGTACCCGACTTCATGCTTAGCGCGGCTCTGGCTGCTTATCCCTATCAGCAAATTGGGTTGTTTATTCAAAATACATTTGCCGCTCAACGCCAGATAAGTTTGATAAATGCCGTCGATCTTAAACGTATTAAATGGGCTTTGGGTGTTTCAGATATATGCATGCAGCAGATAGATCTTCTAGGCTTAAAAAATGGATATTATCTGCCTGCCTCTATGCATCCTCATAATTTTATTTATCAAAAAAATAAAGAAAAGCTTATTACATATATGCCGCGCAAAAGACCTGATGAAGCGCGGTATATTCATAAGGTTCTTGAGCAACGCGGCAATTTAAAAGGCTATAAGCTGAAACCATTAGATAATATGCCTTTGCATGAAGTTTCCGATGCGCTGGGTCGCTCCAGATTCTTTATTTCGCTGCAGAAGCATGAGAGCATTGGTTTTCCAGCTGCTGAGGCTATGGCCTCTGGCGCAATTGTTGTAGGTTATACTGGATTAGGCGGACGCGAATATTTCACCTCAGATACTGGCATTCCGGTTACCGAAGATGACTCATCAGCTTTAATACTTACCCTTGAATCTGCGATATCGGAGTATGAAACTAATTCTGCTAGGCTAGATGCACTCCGCCTTTCGGCAAGTCTGCATATTAATAGACATTTTAATAATGATAGATTCAACAAGGCCATAGAGAAAATATGGAAAGATATTAATATGTGTTCTTAATTTATTTTATGATACATGTGTTCATGACAGTAGTATTGTTGCGCTAATCGGGTGACAGGACGCTTTGTTCGATATCCCGGCTGGTCTCAGGCGATAACTAGATCTGGGCCCGTCCCAGAACTGAGTAGCGGTCCGTGATGGCGATGCAGGTCTCGTGAAATTATCCTGTCACCAAAGAGTTTTAAGCGGTTTTATCTGAGCCTCAATGCGACTTCGCGCGCGTTAGCTCTCCCATTTTTTCCAGATTAATAGTACCAGACATCGCGTTGCTTGTAGAATCTCTTTTCGCAACATCGCGGTGGGGCTGTCCGGCTTTCAGGAGCGGTCATTGCGACGGATCGGAATGATAAGCTCTGCTCTGTGTTTAAGGATCGCTGCATGACAGCGGCGCGTGTTATAAGCTCCATCAGCGACGACGGTTTCAATCTGTCCATCAGCGGGGATCTTCGATAATGGCAGGACTGGGCTGTTACCTTGCCTGCTCGATGTGAATTCGATCGTGCGGATATTGCCAGTGGCTGTGTCCAGCTCAAGATGTATTTTATGCCACTCACGCCTACGCGTTGCACCATGCTCGTGTAAAATCCATTCCCCATCTCCGCGAAAACGAATGCTTATGCTATCACTAATTAAGTTCAATGTCAGGCCTGAGAGCCGATAAGGAATCTGCGCCGTGATTATGCCTGCCGGCGGCACAGCGTTGAATAGTCGGGCAGGGACCAATCGAGCCCAGTTATTTTAATTAGGCTTATAAACAGACCGAAAAAGCCCTCATCGCTTCAGGGAAGCAATGAAGTCCGGCTAATTCGTCATGCGGTAGCGGGTGTCGATAGGCTATGGCATTCTGAACATTTGACCCTTCGAATCTACAACTGAATCCCGCTCGCCGAAATGCCCAACAACGCACTACTAAATTCCCTTAATAATCTAGAAAATTAGTGCATTCGCATTTTAATCTAGTTTTTTAATCATTAACCATTAAATTTTTAAAATTAGAAATAATTAACTACAATTATAGTTGATATATATCTAGAAATATAATTTTCCATCTTTCAAAGCCGAACGCTTTTACCAAATCTTAACATATCAGCGAGAGTCCCATGGCTACCTCATTCATTTCCTGCCTCGCGGCAGGGATCGTCCTTTCTATGGCTGTTTCGTCCTCTGTGGATGCGGCAACTTACACAACGACAAACGCATACACCGATGTTGCGACTGGAACGTACGTCGGTAGTTTTGATCTCTCAGAGCTAACGGCTGCTGTAAATACAGGTACTGTCATTGAGAGCGCTATGATTAGTGTCGTGGGGTATTCTCCTGAGAATGCCAATGACGTCGAAAGTTGTGAGAGCAACAATGCGGCTGGTTGTACTTTCATCGATAATACTAACGATCGGGTGAAAGTTAATAAAACTCCTGATATCTCGTTCAAGATTGCGGACTCGACTAAGCATTCGCAACAGTTTGGTCAGATCGATGCTTCCGGCTACTTTGATACTGCGATTCTTGAATACCTACTCAGCAGTGGTTCTCCGCTGAGCTACACGATGACTGTCACTGGGGATTTCTTCTCGAATATCGCCGTTACTCTGACGGTTCTATATTCTGCCGTCTCTGCGCCTGACTATAATGCTAACATTAGCCCTGTGCCGCTCCCTCCGGCGGGTTTGGCTCTTGCTGGTGCTCTTCTCGCGATGGCAGGTTTTAAACGTCGAAGCCGCAAACAATAATTTTTCCCTTTAGGGAAGTTATAAATTCTAGAAGACTATCTCGGATTATCGTAGAGACTCTAAGTCTCTCATTCGGCAGGTGTTTTATAGAAACATCTGCCATTTTTACTATCATAAGCTCTATTTTTTCTTTTTTAGGTGTTTTGGATTTTGGACCCAAATTCGGGCTGATCATACCATTGCCTCTTGCCATTCATTTCAACACAAAGGACAGTTATTCAGGCTATTTACAGACTGGATACGACACATGATCGAACAGACCGCCATCCCCGGTGTCCTACTGATCACTCCGCCCCGCTTTGGCGATCATCGTGGTTTCTTTTCCGAAAGTTGGAACAGAAAGAAACTCGAAGCTGAGGGAATCGTGCTTCCGGAATTTGTACAAGACAATCACTCTTTATCGCGAGAGAAGGGGACTGTACGAGGTTTGCATTTCCAGTCTCCTCCTCATGCGCAAGGCAAGCTTGTGCGTTGCGGACGCGGGGTAATTTTTGATGTTGCAGTCGATGTGCGTCGCGGTAGCCCGACCTATGGTCGCTGGGTAGGGTATGAACTTTCTTTTGATAATGGGAAGCAACTCTGGATCCCAGATGGTTTCCTACATGGTTTTATGACCCTGAGTGATGACGCCGAAATTTGTTATAAATGTACTGATCATTATGCGCCGGAATGTGATGGTGCCGTCAAATGGGACAGCTGCGGTATCGACTGGCCGATTGCGGATATAGTGCCGATCATCTCTGGAAAAGACCAAGAGGCTCAGCATCTTTCAGATTTTGATACGCCGTTTAGCTATGAAGTGTGAGAAAGAACCCCTTTTCGATATTTACCGGAGAAAATTGCGTTTTGGCTCTCTTGACGGGCTGCGGTGTTTGGCAATTGTCGCAGTATTATTCCATCATAGTCCGATCAGCCGATTGTGGGCGGAAGATACGCGGTTAGCTACGCGTGGATTTTTAGGGGTCGACTTCTTTTTTGTGATATCGGGCTTCTTGATCACTACGCTCTTACTTCGTGAGCGTGATCGCAACGGGTACATCAATTTACGCGGGTTCTACTGGCGCAGGGTTTTGCGAATTATTCCCCTTTACTATCTCTTAGTGACGGTGGTTGGAGGCTACTATGTGTTTGTAAAACACAGCGCGGAAGCTGCTCAACTTTGGCCTTATTATTACCTTTTCTTAGCCAATGCATTCACGGGCGACATTCCGATGCTCTCCCCCACATGGTCGTTATCTGTGGAAGAGCAATATTATTTTTTCTGGCCTGTGCTTATGGTGCTCCTACGCCCAAGACAGCTTCTGGTCTTTATCGTTCTGGCTGTTACTCTTTCAGTAGGTATGATCGTAACCGGACATGGTGATTTAGGGATTTACGTGGGCAGGGTGTTCCTGACCTTTAAGACGTTGCCTTTTCCTGCAATTCTGATTGGATCAGGATTGGCTATTCTGCTTCATCACCGCTCCAGTTTCGAACTTATGGAGCGTGCTCTGGGCGCGAAGCTAGCGGCTCCTTTAATGTTCGCCATGCTGTTCTTTGCACTTGAAATTTTACCCTACAATATGACTGGCCTGCCTTCCTTAGCTACTCATATCATTATGGCTTTATGCTTAGGAACGATCGTTATCCGTGAAGATAATTTGTTGGCACCAGTGCTTCAATTCACGCCGATAGCGCGGATAGGGGTAGTCAGTTACGGGATCTATCTTCTTCACCATATCGCGCGGTATTTTGCTGAAATTCTTGTCACTCCGTTGGGTGGGACTAGCGCAAATATGGCAATATATATCGCGCTGTTTTGGGGCGGAGCATGGTTGTTGGCGGAGTTAAGCTTCCGTTTCTATGAGCGTCTCTTCTTGGGGCTTAGGCATAAGACATTTGGCAGGGTAGAACCCTCACCTAGGAAAGAAGGAAATCAAAAGTTATGAAACTGCTTGTCACTGGCGGTGCCGGATTTATTGGGTCGGCTGTAGTACGGTTGGCAATCGCACGCGGTCATTGTGTGGTGAATCTTGACGCGCTTACATATGCTGCCTGCCTTGAAAATGTCGCTGAAGCTGCTGCTAGCCCAAATTATGTTTTTGAGAGAGCCGATATTCGCGATCGCGCGGCACTTGATGTTGTTTTTTCAAAGCATAAGCCCGACGCTGTGATGCATCTTGCCGCAGAAAGCCACGTTGACCGTTCAATTGATGGACCAGGTGATTTTATTGAGACCAATATCACTGGTACTTACAATATGCTCGAAGCAGCACGTATGTACTGGGTGGGCCAAGGCAAACCTGAAGCCTTCCGTTTCCATCATATTTCGACCGATGAGGTCTTTGGTTCCTTGCCAAGTGATCCTGCAGTGAAATTCACCGAGGATACGCCCTACGATCCGCGCTCCCCTTATTCGGCTTCTAAAGCGTCATCGGATCACTTGGTTCGTGCATGGCATGAGACCTACGGGTTGCCGGTAGTATTGACTAATTGCTCCAACAATTATGGCCCCTACCATTTCCCCGAGAAGCTTATTCCAGTTGTAATCCTGAATGCCCTAGCTGGAAACAATCTGCCTATCTACGGTAAGGGTGATAATATTAGGGACTGGCTATTTGTTGAGGATCACGCTGATGCATTGCTTCTTGTGCTAGAGAAGGGAAAGCTTGGACGTAGCTATAACATTGGCGGCGAAAATGAACGTACTAATTTGGAATTGGTGAAAACGCTTTGCTCTATTCTGGATGCTAAACGACCCAAAGACATTGGCTCCTACGCAGACCAGATTACCTTTGTGACGGACCGTCCCGGTCATGATGCGCGCTACGCGATTGATCCTACTCGTATTCGAACAGAATTAGGATGGAGCCCGTCCGTTACCGTTGAAGAAGGTCTGGAGCGCACGGTCGAGTGGTACCTAGCCAATGAAGCATGGTGGAAACCGTTACAGGATCGCCATGGCGTAGGTGTACGTTTGGGGACAGGCAAAAAGGTCGATAGCTAGTCGTACCTTACGCTAAGCATCTTTTGTGTCTGCTAGTCGACCTCGGCGAACACTTAGTTGGTATTGTCTTCGGTGGCAGATTTATATCGTCGTCTGAGACAATATTTACTTTTTCGGGGTGTGTTAGGATATGTAAATCTTAAATGCGAGTATTTCATTTAATGATGGGAATAAATTTATTTTAATGAGTGGCTATATAACTTGGCATATTGGCCATAATGTCTGCAGGACTATATTCAAGCATAATGCGGTATCTCGTGACGCCCGGCAGTTGGAGGATTTATGAAAATTCAAGATACGCCTCAGGCCCTGTCGATGAAACTCGTGACTTGGAACACGTCGAAGAGGTGTAATAACAAAGGCTTCAATGTCGCATTAGACGACAAAGGTTATTTCAAGGTTGGTTTTACCTATGTCTAATCAATCTCCGGCAAACATTGTGGATCTTCGCTGGAATCCCAAAGACGCCATGGGATGGGCCCCGATAGCACATATGATCGGGCTTTTAGCGCATTATATAGGTCAGCCGCCAAGCGAAGTAGGTTGGCGAGACCCCTCACGGCTAAAGCGCTTCATGTGGTCGCACATATTAAAATCTAAACGCGGTCAAGAAGGCATAGCATTGCACATGCTTTATCAGCCGGGGCTTATGGCGGGGCTTTTAAACGATCCAGGATTCCGTAAGCCGGTTCGAAAACGGGTCGTTTGGATTGTCGATAGCTTTCATACCGATGAGGTAATGCAGGGCCTCTTGCGCCATTTTGATCATATCGTGATTATGCAGGGCTATGAACGGCCTTTTTACGAACGTTTTCTGCCAGGACGCGTAAGCGTTCTACCGTGGGGTTGTGATGCTCTAGGATTAGGTAGTGCAGAAAGAGGGCGCCCTTATGATCTTTTGCGTGTAGGTCGTCAGCCGCCTGAATGGGAGAATGATGAAACAACCGCACAGAGTCTCCTTGAAGGAGGCTTGTCTTTTCATGGGCGTCCACCTGATGTTGGGTACAAGGGGCTGCAAGAGTATTACAGGCGCGCCAAATATGTCTTGGCATTTTCTAACCAAGCGGCGCCGTCCTCTTATACTCATCGTAGTAAAGAGTATTACACGGGGCGTTGGACGGATGCGCTGGCTTCTGGTGCAGTAGTAGCAGGAATTCCTCCGCGCTCTGATCGTGGAGTTGAAGATCTCTTATGGGACGAGGCACTTCTAGATTTGGGCAGTATCTCACGTGAGGAAGGTTTGAATAGACTCAAAGAAGCCTGGGCAGATTGGCGTTATGAAACGGCACAAATCAATTATCGCAATGCGCTTGCTCGGTTGGACTGGAGATGGCGGTTTAAAAAACTATTCGACGAACTGGAGCTTCATAGTCCGTGTCTTGAAGAGGATCTAAATTATATTCGTACAGTTATTTCGCAAAAGCTGTGAATAGAACGCTCTTCTTTACTCACCATGCCGTAAGTGCGTTGCAGACAATGGCAACTTAGGCCATTCTTTGGCTAAGTTGCCTGTCTGACGTTATTATTCTGGGAAAATATGGATATTCTAGTCTTCGGATCCAATGGTCAAGTGGCGACCGAATTGAAGTCCCTGCTACCTACGGCTCGTTATCTGTCTCGTGATGAGGCTGATCTATCTAATCCCGAGGCTTGTGCAGCTGCAATCCTTGCGCTTAAGCCTACTGCAGTGATCAATGCTGCAGCTTATACGGCGGTAGACAAAGCTGAAAGCGATGAAGATCTCGCGACGCTTATCAATAGTAACGCGCCAGCTGCAATGGCTAAAGCCTGTGCTGACTTGGGAATACCGTTTGTTCATATTTCGACGGATTACGTTTTCAATGGGCAGGGTGAAGCGCCCTTTGAACCTCATGCTATGACCTCTCCTCTAGGCGCATATGGACGTTCTAAGCTCAAAGGCGAGCAAGGGATCTCGCTCGCAGGAGGTGCTTATGCAATTTTGCGAACGTCATGGGTGTTTTCAGCTCATGGCAATAATTTTGTTAAAACAATGCTTCGTCTTTCGGAAACGCGAGAAAAATTAACCGTGGTTGCGGATCAGATTGGTGGGCCAACTTCAGCTCGTGCAATCGCTAAGGCGTGCGTGAGTATTATTGATCAGTTGCGAAGTGCTCCCGCCAAATCTGGTATTTATCATTTCTCTGGCGCTCCTGATATCAGCTGGGCTGATTTCGCACGAGAGATTTTCGCACAGGCAGGGCGAAATATTATCGTTGAGGATATACCGACAACAGCCTTCCCGACCCCAGCAAAGCGCCCTGCAAATAGTCGCATGGATTGTTCTGCGACCTCGACTATTTTTGGAATTTCCCGCCCCGACTGGAAAGTCGATCTGTCTGATGTTTTGAAAGAATTGGAGGTTACGGCATGACCAGTCGTAAGGGGATCATTTTGGCTGGCGGCTCGGGTACCAGACTTTATCCGTTGACTATGGCAGTCTCGAAGCAGCTGATGCCAATCTATGATAAACCGATGATCTATTATCCGCTTTCAGTTTTGATGCTGACGGGTATTAGAGAGATCGCGATCATTACAACTCCCGAGGATCAGGCTCAATTCAAGCGACTTCTGGGCGATGGTAGTCAGTGGGGGATTGCTCTGACTTACATTACTCAGCCCTCGCCTGATGGCCTTGCGCAAGCTTATATTCTGGCTGAGGATTTTCTTGCCGGTGCGCCTTCTGCCATGGTGTTGGGAGATAATATATTCTTCGGTCATGGTTTGCCCGAGATCTTGCAGGCAGCCGATGCGCAAAGTGTCGGGGGTACTGTATTTGGTTACCATGTGGCTGATCCCGAGCGTTACGGCGTGGTTAAGTTTGATCGTGATGGTAAGGTTGAAGAGATCATCGAAAAGCCTGAAGTACCTCCCTCCAATTACGCAGTAACCGGTCTCTATTTCCTTGATGGCGATGCACCTGCTCGTGCGCGTGAGGTTGAACCCTCACCGCGTGGTGAATTGGAAATCGTGACACTCTTGGAGACCTATCTTAAAGAAGAAAGTTTAAACGTTAAACAGATGGGACGTGGATATGCGTGGCTCGATACAGGCACCCACGCCTCGCTACTGGATGCTGGCAATTTTGTCCGTACTTTGTCTATGCGACAGGGTTTGCAATCAGGCTGCCCAGAAGAGATCGCTTACAATTCCGGTTGGATTGATGACGCGAAGATGGCCGAGCATGCCGAAAGCTTCAAGAAAACTGCTTACGGAAAATATCTGTCTCAGATGCTGGCTGAGAAAAAACGGGTATAAGCTTCACATCAATTTGCGAGACGTTTGACTTTATACGTCTCGCATTTTCTAGGTGTGTTAGGGGGCAGCTAGTTCTTAGATAACCCGACCTCGATAATGTGGTGCTCATCCCCATCCAACTAGTCGGTATAGCCGATGCATGGGGCCCTCTAACTCCCTCAATCCTCTATCTTCGAAAGTCTTATCGTTATGCCGATCGCTCCTATTGCTTATCTGACTGGAGAATACCCCAAGGTTTCGCATACGTTTATTCAAAGAGAAATCGAGGCCTTGAGAGCTAGAGGCTGGCAAGTCGAGGCATGCACTATTCGTCGTGCGCCCGCAAAAGCGGTGGTAGGCGAGGCCCAAACACTTGAGGCAAGCAAAACATTCTGTGTAATTGATGCAGCTAAATCACCGAAAAACTTGATTGGTGCGCATTTCAAAATGATACGGCGCGATGCGTCTGCTTGGAGGCGCGCGCTTAAACTTGCATGGAAAACTCGCCCCCCAGGTTTGAAAGCGGCACTTTGGCAGTTTTTCTATTTTTTAGAGGCAGGAGTGCTTGCAAAATATTTGCTCGACCGAAATGTCGTACATTTACATAATCATTTCGCCAACTCATCATGCTCGGTAGCCATGTTGGCGTCCGAAATGTCAGGGATACCTTTCTCGGTCACGATGCACGGGCCAGCGATTTTTTATGAGCCTAAATGGTGGCGAATTGATGCCAAGATCGCGCGGGCGGCATTTGTCTCATGCATCAGCCATTTTTGCCGTTCGCAAGCTATGTATTTTTCAGATGCAATTCACTGGAGGCGGCTCAAGATTGTGCACTGCGGTGTCCGACCCTCGGATTATGGCCGAGATCCAGCGCGCCTTCCAGCTCAAGAGATTATTTTTGTCGGGCGACTTGCGGCAATCAAAGGAGTGCCGCTTCTAATCGATGCCTTTGCTGCTATCGCCGACCGGCATCCTCAGGCGCGGCTTAGTATCGTAGGCGATGGGACCGAGCGAAATGCTGCTGAAGCCCAAGTTGCGCGTTTAGGGATTAATGAACGGGTACGCTTCTTAGGATATCAACCATCCGATGCTGTAGCAGATTTAATGCGCCAGAGCGATTTGTTGGTGCTCCCTTCTTTTGCAGAAGGGGTGCCTGTAACGCTCATGGAAGGGATGGCATCGGGTATACCGGTGATAGGTAGTCGCGTCGCTGGTGTACAAGAACTGGTTGAAGATGGAGTTTCCGGTTTCGTGATAGCGCCTGGCGATATGGAGGGTCTGATTGCGCGGCTTGACCAATTGCTGTCTGATCCTGAACTACGTGAACGGCTGGGGCAGGCGGGACGTATAAAGGTAATGGCAGAATTCGACCAAGATCTTGAGGCATCGTGGTTTGACGAGATTTTGCAAGGATCAATAGCAGGAAAGCTGCCTGATGGGTTACGGCCGCATGCCCATAAAGGCACGGAGATCTTGTAATGAGTATCTCTTTGACAGCATTGCAAGCGCAGAGCTCTCTGGATTTTCTGCAAAAGGCGTTTGAACTTTACGGACAAGGCCAGTTGTTCGCAATTTGTCGGCAAGATACAGATTTATCTAGATATCCCGGTCTTAGAGTAACCCAAACAGTTTCTAGCACTGTTGGGCATGGATGGTTGCGCCCACGATGGCAGGCGATGCCGACACTGGATGATCCCGCGCAAATCGTTTTCTCGTCAGGCACAGAAGGTCGCCCGAAAGCGATTGTTATCTCAGGAAGAGCACTATCTGACGTTGAAGATCGTTTGATCGAGGTAATGGATATCACCTCTGAGATACGTGAATACATCGGCGTTCCGGTGACATACTCATTTGGTCTAGGGCGCGCGCGAGTGATTGCTCGAGTTGGCGGAGAGCTCTATTTGCCGGAACGTTTTGATCCAGTCGAGATCAAAGAACTTCTGGCGGCTGGAGAAATAAATGCGATCTCGGCCGTACCAAGTCTCTGGCGCCTTCTACTGGCCCAGCCCGACTTCCTAGCTGGATTAGGGCAGAAGGTTCGTTGGATCGAGATAGGCAGTCAATATATGTCTGCCGCAGAAAAGTTGCAGATGCGATCCCTGTTTCCAAATGCTCGGATTGTGCAGCATTACGGTCTGACAGAGGCATCCAGATCGAGTTTCTTGGTGATCGACCAAGCAGCCGAGGACCGGCTGGAAAGCGTAGGTCGCGCTTTCGGGTTGACTGAAATTCGAATAGGATCCGAAGAAGAAATTTGTATTCGCGGTCCGCATCTCGCCTCGGGTATCATAACTGATGATGGGCTTGTTGCGCCTGTATGCGATCAAGATGGTTGGCTGCATACTAAGGATCGGGGCGACATCCAAGGTATGGATCTTTATTATCGCGGCAGGCTAGATGATCAAATTAACCTGTCAGGGATTAAGTTCGCCTCTGAAAGCCTTGAGGCTCGAATGGCGGGATTGGTGCAGGTTGGGCAGGGCTGCTTTGCGGTGACCGGCGTACGTGATTTATTACGCGGCGAGGCTTTGCTGCTTGCCGTTAAAGCAGAAGTGGCAGATTACGCTCGGCTTCTTGAGGCCGCTCTGGCCCAAGCGGTTCAAGAAAAAGGGGTGGCTGCGGGGCAAATCCGTGTTCTTATGCTCGACGAACTGCCACTGACTGGGTCGGGTAAAATTCGTCGAGCAGCATTACGTGACATCTGGGCCGAACAGCCAGGGATTGAAACGCAGGGTGCAGACAAAACTCTAGATGGTGATCTAGATCCGCAAGAGGAGCGGGTTGCGATTGCTTGGCGGAAGGTAATTGGCAACGCGACATTACATCCCGATAGTAGTTTCTATGATTTGGGCGGAGACTCTTTGGCTGCTATGCAGCTGAGCCTTGCCATGGAGGCAGAGTTTCCTAGAACAGTGATCCGCGCGACCCTTGAAGGGCGTAGCTTGCGGGAAGTTGCTTTGGAACTCGGTCGGGCATCAAGTGATGCTGTTGCGCATGATTTGGCATTGCTCGATAAAGCGCGTCGTTTACCGGATCGTACAATTGAAGCGTGGTCTTTGAACGCGCTTCGCGGCTTGATGGTGATTTCTGTATTGATGTCGCATTGGATGCCTGGGGTCTGGGCACGATTGTGGCCATCTCTCGATGGAGATCCATTGGCACCATTGTCTCGTATGGGGACCCCGGGATTCTCGATGGTATTCGGCATCGGTGTTGGCTATGCGATGTTACACGGGTGGCCTGACAATCGGGTATCGGTTCGTCAGCGCATCAGATTATCCCTGATGCTGGTTGCAAGCGCATGGGGACTACTCTTCGTAGCACATTTTTCGTTGGCGCTCGTTGAGGGGCACAGCTTCTCAGGGCAGTTGGTAGCTTTCGCGGCATATAACGTCCTTGGGTTTTATACGCTTGCTCTCCTAACTTTACCGTTCTGGCTCTGGTTGTTATCGGGACGTGTTTGGTTGGTCTGTGCGTTGATCATCCCCGGTTTCTGGATGGCGTGGCGGGAATTGCAGGCCATTTACGGCGTGGTTGATCCCCTCCCTTCAATTTTAGAGTGGGGCCGCTTAATGCTTGTCGCCAATTACAGCTACTTGCACCTTATACCAACAATGCTGGTCGGTGTCGTGATCGGTTACTTGATGACACTCGTGAATGACCTACAGAAGTTTCGTAAACTCGCAGGTCGGATGGGACTATTCTTATTACTTTTGTCATTGGCGCACATGACAGAAGAGTTCAGCTTCACCAGTCTCGTTGATAGAAAATCCGGATTCTGGAGCGGATTAGGTGGAGCAATTTTTTATGCTGGCGTGTCCTGTCTGTTCATCTCGGTTACCATACGTGCGCTAAGCTCTTGGAATAATCTTTGGTCTCCGCTGCGCGGCGTCCTGAAGGTATTAATTCTAATTGGTGGGTTAGCTCTACCTGCTTATGCCTTCCATCAACTTGTTTTGCCAGTGAAGGATCTACTGGAGCATGCAGGCTTGCATGGTGCGATTTCGCTTGCATTGCCAATGTCTGCTTTCCTGCTGGCAATGGCATATGGAATGCGTTGGCTCAACCGGATGTATTTCCGGTGATAGAGCGTGCCCTGTTGCTAGTTTTTCACTTATTGGCCGCTGGAGAATACGAATGATCCGCAAAATCCGCATTCTGCTAATTGCTGAAGCTGCCAATCCCGAAGCCGTAAGCGTGCCCTTAGTGGGTTGGTCGTTTGCGCGTGCACTGCAAGAACATCCAGATCTTTCGGTTCATATTGTTACCCAAATTCGCAATCGAGAAGCGTTCTTACGTGCGGGTCTTGTTGAAGGGCAAGATTTTACAGCGATTAATTCCGAAGCTGTCGCAAGGCCATTGTGGAAGCTTGCCTCTGTACTCCGGATGGGCAAGGGTAAAGGCTGGACCATGGTACAGGCCATAGCATCGCTTTCGTATCGCTATTTCGAGCATTTGGTATGGAAGCGCTTTGGCAAAGAACTGAAAAATGGTGGTTATGATGTCGTGCATCGCGTAACACCTTTATCGCCCACTGTACCTAGTTCGATTGCCACCAAGTGCAAAGCCAACGGTATTCCATTTGTCGTGGGTCCACTCAACGGCGGTGTGCCATGGCCGAAGGGGTTTGACAGTGAGCGCCGCCGTGAACGGGAATGGTTGTCTTACCTTCGAGACCTTTATAAGCTTCAACCTGGACGCTGGGCAACTTTGAAATCTGCCTCAGCTATTCTCGTCGGGTCGCGCCATACCCAAAGCGAGATACCTGCTGGCTATCAATGTAAAACAATTTATATGCCTGAAAATGGTATCGATCCGACACGTTTTAACCTGAAATCAGATCCACCAGCTCACTCACCGCTGCGGATTTGCTTCGTAGGTCGGTTAGTCCCTTACAAAGGCGCCGATATGTTGATCGCAGCGGCATCGGACATGCTGATCAACAGAAAAGCCGTTATCGAAATCATTGGAGACGGTCCCATGTCTGACGCATTGCGCAAGCAGGTTGCGGATTTGGGTGTGCAAGATCAGGTGATCTTTCATGGATGGAAAGAACACCACGATGTTCAGAAAATTCTGTCTAAATGCCATCTCTTGGGGTTCCCCTCGATCCGCGAGTTTGGCGGAGGCGTAGTCTTGGAAGCGATGGCACTTGGTGTGCCACCGCTTGTGGTCGACTATGCCGGTCCAGGGGAATTGGTCGCCACAGGGCGTGGCTTTAAAGTGCCAATTTCTACTCGTGAGCCATTGATTGCAGCCGTTCGTCAAGAACTCGAGCTTTTATCAGATCAGTGGCGGGTTCTACGTGAGACAGGTGAACAAGCTCGTGTCTATGTACAGGAGAAAATGACGTGGACCAGCAAAGCGCAGCAGATGTGCCATGTCTATGGCTGGATACTAGGATCGGAAGCTAAAAAGCCTGAGCTATTCTGATTTACGTAGTGGCGCGCAGTTTACGTACTGCGCGCTTCCCAAACTTGTTTTTGTGCGGCATCGATTTCTTCGATTGCTGTTTCTTTGCCCTTGAGTAGTGCGCGACTTTGGTAGGCGCGGATAAAGGCCCGCAGTTCCGGGTCGGGCAATTGGTCTTTGTGAGCAAGGGCTGCGCGGATATAGCCCCACCACGACGCTAACCCACCAGTTACATAAGGCGGATGAGCCATGCGGAAAATGCAGCTTGCTGTAAAGAACCAGAAGCTCGAGCCCATGAAATATTGCCCGTATCCATGACGCATGCGGCCCGTATAGACTGATTTTTGCGAAGAACCCATTGGCCGGAGATGCTCGAAAGAAAGCGTATCGTCATCGAATGCGCGAGCTTGCCAGCCGAGCTGGCGGGATTTGTGGCAATCGATGGCATCCCACATGACTTCACGTACGAAGCCGCCTATTTCACGGAAACATTGTACGCGATAGAACTTCGTCATGCCAACGGACATTTCCGAGCCGCATTTTTCTGATACTTTTGCTCCGTTCCACAAGAACCATGGCTTACCTGAACAAGAACCAAGGCGGGGATTAGCCTCCATCTTGTCCATAAGTCCAGAGAAGTACCCCTTTGGCATTTCCAAGTCCAAATCGAACTTGCAGATATAATCAAAATCTTCCATGTCGATTTGTTCAAGTCCGAAATAGAAAGCTTCAATTACTCCGGGACCTACAGCACGGGCGCCGCGATTTTCTTTTGGTATTACACGGATCCATGCGTGCTGAGCCGTATATTCTGCGAGGATTTGGGGCGTTGCATCGGTTGAACCGTCGTCCACAATTAACCATAGGGCAGGCTGTTCGGCCTGTGCAACGACGCTATCGAGCGTACGACGCATATACTGCGCTTCGTCGCGACACGGAGTGATCAGGGCATAGCGACGGGAGGAAGAAGGCATGAGACATCCTGATCATATAGTAGGGCGGGATTATGCTAACGAACAAAGCGGCTTTCTGTTGAACTTGCAATAGGAAGTAGGCTTTTCGGCTTCGCGCCTTGGCTTCCGCGCACCCGTAGGTCATTGTGCAGGGAATGATCTGTGATGGATCTAGGCTTACACTGAAGGGATGATGGGGTATATGTTCAGTCAGATGCTGGGCAGTTTGCGGTCGGGCGGTCGAAAGGGTGTGGCTTTACGCGGCACCGCGTGGACCACTATTGGCTTCGTTGTGAGCTACGGTGTACGTCTCGTTTCGACTTTGATCTTGACGAGGTTATTAGCTCCAGAAGCATTTGGTCTGATGAGCCTCGCAATGGTGTTCGTCACCGGTATGCAAATGTTGTCGGACGTGGGCACAGTGCCCTCAATTATACGTTCGAAACGTGGTGATGATCCAGTTTTCCTGCGAACTGCTTGGTCGATCCAGCTGGTGCGCGGTGGATTGCTGTGCCTCGGCTTAATTGCAATTTCGTGGCCCGTCTCGCACGCGTACAGCGAGCCGATGCTGTTCCCGCTCCTGATTGCTCTGGCATTAAACCCGCTTTTACAGGGGACAATCTCAATCGCAGTTGCCTCATGCCAGCGTCATACTGATCTAAAGTGGATTACGCTTCAGGATGCTGGAGGTCAGATTTTAGCAACGATCATCAATATCCTAATTGCTTGGTGGCTGGGTTCTGTTTGGGCGCTAGTGGTAGGCGTGCTCGCTGGGACCGCATTCCGTGTATTTCTAAGCTATTACTATCTGCCACAGCGTGTAAAAAGTGGTTGGCAATGGGAGCGACAAGCGCTTGACGAGATCGTCAAGTTTGGTCGATGGATCCTACTTGGAACCCTATTTACTTATCTAGGTGGACAAGGGAGCGTGGCGATTACGGGTTTCCTAGTTCCAGTCGAGACGCTTGGCTTGTTTGCTATTGCTACAACCTTCTCGGGTGCAGTGAATGCACTTTTGCAGAAAATTATGAACCAAGTTGCATTTCCTGCCATGGCGCGGATTCATCAAGACGATCCTGAAAAGCTGTCTGCGGCTGTCGGGAAGCTAAAAAAGATGATTTTAATTATAATCCTGCCTAGTTTCTTGCTACTTTCTGTGGGGGCTCGCCCCTTGGTCGATTTTTTGTATGATCCGCGCTATGCAGAGGCGGGTGTGTTTTTGTCGTTCACAGCACTTAATATGGCGATTGCTACAATGGGAATGCCATACCAGAACGCCCTTCTAACAACCGGAAATAGCCGCGCGCACTCGATGGTCATGGGAACATGGGTTGCCATTCGTATGTTGGCAATTGCGATCGGTTTCTGGGCCTACGACTTTATTGGTGTTCTGATTGCGACCGGTATCGGCGGTGTTCTTATATTCGGGGTCACAGTCTGGCTTGCACGACGTAGTGGTCGCGCGCATTTCCGATATGACATTCTTGGACTAAGCCTTATCTTCGTATTCTACCTTTATGCTTGGAGCCAAGTAGCCTATGCCTGAGGATTTTATGACGTTAAGCAACGGTAATGCGCGTCCTCAACCCTGTTTTTTAGTCGGTGCGCCCCGTAGCGGCACGACGTGGTTGCAGCGCGTGCTCCAAGCTCACCCCGCTATCTGCGGTGGTGAAGAAAGCCATTTCTTTACATTGCTCGCACATCCTATGACGGAAACCGACGTCATGGCGGAATACGGGGACCGGCCGGTTGGGCCCTTAGCATACGTGTCACGCGGAGAGTTCGACGGAATACTATTGGATGTTTGGGACAAGCTATTTACTAGAACATGGGCGGCTAAGCCCGACGCAATAGTGCATCTTGAAAAGACCCCATTTCACAGCCTCTGCATGGAACAAATCCTCCATCTCTTTCCTCAGGCACGCTTCGTGCACTTGGTCCGAGACAGTCGTGCGGTGAGCGCGTCTTTAATAGCTGCTGGAAATAGTTGGGGCTCAAATTGGGCCGCTAGGACAGCCAAAGCAGCTGCACTCGACTGGAACCGCCACGTTACCGCGATTGAACGATTTGCGCAGAACCATCCTGGCGTGCCAGTTCTTCAAGTGCGTTATGAAGAGGCTCTTGATCAGACTGAGGCTGTTGTTGCTCGTATATTGCAATTCGTGCTTCCCCAGGATGTAGATCCCAAAGCCGACGAGGTTTTAGCGCGTTACCAACAGAGTAATATCGGTCGCAATGATCCAGCTGGGTTCAGCAGGATGCGCGGGCGCGATGGGTGGCGTAAAGATCTGAGCATTGCTGATAAGCTGGTCATATGGCGTTATACGCGCCGCAAAATGCAAGAGCTTGGGTATGACTTCACTCCTTTCCGATGAGTTGCTCGTGAAAGATTTTCCTAAATTGACTGTCGTGATGCCTGTTTTCAATGCAGGCTCGTTTTTGGCCGCTGCTCTTGAAGGCGTGTTGGCTCAAAGCTTTAAAAACTTTGAGCTCTTAGTGCATGATGACGGATCAGAGGATGGATCATTAGAAGTACTGCGCGATTACGCTACTCGAGACTCTAGAATTATTGTTTCGTCAGGAAATAATCAGGGCGTCTCAGCAGTTTCTAATCGATTGGTATCCAAAGCTCGTGGTGAATTGATTGCTCGGATGGATGCCGACGATATTTGCCTTCCTGAAAGATTTTCACGTCAAGTATCCTATTTTGAAAGCCATCCAGACGTTGTTGTCTTGGGAGGGGCATGCCTTTTAATGGACGAGTTTGGAAGAAAAATAAGTACGACAGCTCCTCCTCGGGACCATGAGACGATAGATGAAATGCATCTCCGAGGTTTATGTGCCGTCGATCAACCAACTGTTATGTTTAGAAAAAATGCTTTCTTGAATGTAGGTGGTTACGACGAGACGTATCCAACTTCCGAGGATCTTGAGTTATGGCTAAGGATGGCTGAAATTGGGCGAATTGAGAACTTATCTGATGTCCTTCTAAAGTATCGCATACATTCAAAAAGCCTCAGTGGCGCTAAGCAAGCGGAGCAGCGTGAGTATTCGTTGCGGGCTTGTCAAAAAGCCTGGATGCGGCGCGGAATATCCGATTGCTCTATCGAATTTGAATATCGGCCATGGCGGATGGAAAATACGCGTGCGAGCAAATTAGAGTTTTATTCTAGCTACGCATGGCGTGGATGGAAAAACGGATATCGCGATACATGGCGTCATTACACCTTTAAAGTAATGAAGTTAGCGCCGTTTTCTATGGAAACATGGAAGTTGTTGGTAATTGGGGCGCTAAGGCGTCCGTAAGATGGACGATTCATCTCTAATGATTACAAAAGATCAGCCCGATATTTCTGTAATTATGCCTGCGCGTAATGCTGCTCTAACGATTGTTTCTGCTCTACGATCTATTTTAAATCAAGGGCGGTTGTTAGAAGTTATCGTTATTGATGATGGATCGCGAGACAATACGGCCGAGCTAGTGGAGTCTTTAAATGATTCACGCGTCCGCGTAATTTTAGGTCCTTGCTCCGGCATTTCGGCTGCGTTGAATACTGGTTTTGCCGCAGCCCGAGGGCGGTATATAGCTCGTTGTGACAGCGATGATTTTTTTACACCGAGCAGATTAGAGCGGCAGGCAGCTTTTCTAGACGCGCATCCAGAATTTGTTGCGGTTGAGGGTGGTTATTTTACCGTCGATAGTCATAATCGTGTGCTGGCAGAGCTGGTTTGTGGGGGAGAGCCGCGTGAGGTGACTGACTTGCTGCGTGCTGGTAAGGTGCAGTCACATTTGTGCACTTGGTTGATCCGGTATGATGCTATAGTTACGAGCGGGGGAGCGCGAGAATGGTTCCAGACTGCAGAGGATATTGATCTGCAATTTCGTCTTTCTTGTTTGGGTCGAGTGTGGCATATGCCCGAGCCCATGTATCGATACAGATTACACGAAGGATCGATCACCCATGGTCAAAAAACTGCGCGACTGGGTTTTTTCGATAAAATGGCAATTGAATTTTTAAATGAACGTCGAAGAAATGGTCGTGATTCATTAGATCTGGGAGAGTTTCCTTCAATACCTGATTTTAGTCAGGAACATGAAGATAATTCCAAAAATAATTTTTTATTAAATCAAATTTTGGGCCACATGACAAGCCAATCATGGCGGGATTATGATAATGGGCTTTACGCTCAAGCTCTTGGTCGGATGGTAAAGGTGGTTTGTCGTGCGCCTCTGCGGCCTGCGGGTTGGAGAGGCCTAGCCGTTATGTGTATAAAAAGGATACAGGCGTTTACTCGCCGTCACTGAACACGCTTTCGTCAAGGCCTATTTAGCTTGTTTATCTTAAGGGCCATAGTAGGACAGTCTAGCGACTTATCTAAGTTACCACTTCGCGACTGATCCGAGAGGTATGCCATGCTAAAAATTCTTAATCGCCGCCGCTTTTTTCTTTTTTCGAGTGCTGCTGTGGTGGGAAGTATTTCTGTAAAATCGCAGCTGGCATATGCAACGTCCTTCTCAAAAGACGAGAATAATACTGCACATTTTCGCGTAAATACTGATGTTGTAGCATCCGATGTTAAAGCTTTCACAGCTACGGCAAATACTATCGGCAATGGTACTCGACTCACTGGCGGCGGTGGGGGGTTCGAGCCAGTTCCTTATCGTACTCAATTTTTAGCGAGTGGTGGCGGTGCCGCGCGAATTGAAGCCGATCAGAACACGATTTCTGGCTACGACACATGGCGCGAAGGTGCATTTGATGGCGCTAATATAGAAGTTATGCGTGTCGTGAACGGCAAGCTTACTTCCGTCCGCCGAGATACAATTGCTGAGGGAGGTTACCACTGTAGCGGATGGACGTCTATTCTCGGTAGCGGTCGCATAGTGCGCTTTGGTGCTGAAAGGCGCATCATACGCTGGGAGCGATACAACCGCGAGGGAGTGCCCTACTACTTCATGTTGCGGTCTGTAGATGAAAACGGTTGTCTTTCAGATCCATCAGCAGCGGTCTCCATCGTGGCGCCAAAGCAATCAACAAATAAGGAAGACAATCATGCAGTGGAACGGGTGAAGTTTTCACGCGAACGATCGGGGCTCTCCGCGCCGAAGAATCTTCAAATCAGATTGACCCATGGGCAAGCGGCCCTTTTAACTTGGGACCCGGTGCCCGGTGCAGCTGGATATGTGATCTTCAAAAGTGATTATCCGCCGGAGGTACATAAAGGTTATGGGCTTGACCTAGTTGGAACCGGAGAGCCAATCCAAAAGGGCGACCTGATTATTCTTCGTACGCGATTTACAAAGCCTGAAAGAGAAAAAATTCTTTCTAATCGCAGATATTACGAAAATGGCGCACGACGTGCGCTCGTGCCCAATCTAATCTCAAAGTTTCCTAATCCACAGGGTCCAGATTGGGAGCTTAAAACTCATGAAGCTAATTCGCCTGTAACAGAGCCGGGAGAAACATATCTCAGTGTCAGTATGTGGAAAGGGCAGAATTTACGGCTAGGGCTTTTTAATCATACCGGAATTGAGAACGGTTATTATCCTGTTTTAAATCCAGAAAAAACTTATCGTATAGAGTTCTGGATGCGGGGTACCGGTAAGGGTTGGGTAGATATACCGACCCTCAATGTGCCAGGGGTTGTATCTGGATTACCCCAAAAAATAGTGCCGTCTAACAGATGGAAGAAATATGAAGTTGATTTCAAGGTACGCAGAGTTGCTCAAGGTCGCCAATCAGGAAATATGACACTGGTTCTGTCTGCAGGCGGCGCCGCACAATTTGATATCGATAATCTTCGAATTTATTGCACTGATGCTCCGTTTATGGATTTGCTTCCCGAAGACCAAAAAGCCTTGGAAGAGTCTGGCATGTCTCTTTTGAGAACTCATGGTTTTATTAAAACAGGCAGTCAGACTTATGATATTAATGCGTTTCTGGCTTCTCCAGGGCTAAATTCATTTTGTGATGGAACAACCCTACCGCAAGTATTGAGTTATCTCTCAAGATTAAATATTTCTCCATGGCTCCAAGTTGAACCACATTTTTCAAAAGAGGAATGGTTGGCTTTTGCAGAATATATGGCAGCTCCTTTTGACCCGGATAAGGATAGTTCGAAGGAGCTGCCTTGGGCGGCGCATCGCGTTGCTCAAGGTCATTTAGTCCCGTGGATCGAAAAGTTTGACACCCTTTGGTTTGAAATAGGCAATGAGACATGGAATGGAATGTTCCGCCCATGGGTGTTTCCAGCGATGTCTGAATCGGGGTTCTTAACATCGCGGCAATATAGTCCAGGTCAGGTCTATGGACTATATCAGGAGTACGTTTTGGAATGCCTGAAAACGAGTCCGTGGTGGGATCGGTTAGAAAGTAAATTGGTTCCTGTATTGGGAGGGTGGAATGGCCGTGACTATGGAGTAGAAGCGGCAATGGTCTCCGCATCGTCTAAAGTTCTTGCGCACGCTAACTACATTGGTGGCTGGGATTCTGATGAAGGGCCTGTTGGAGAAAATCCAGAAAGTTATGCATCCGTCTTGAGCTTCGCACCACAAGCATCGCGAGTGGCACGTCGTTACATTGACGCAGTAGCTGATAGACAGGGCATACCAATGATTGTCGGTAGTTATGAATCCGGACCTGGGTATGCCAAAAGTGGATTGAATGGCCAAAAGGTTTCGAAAGAGCAATTCTCCGAACAAGAACGGGTTATGAAGAGCGCAGCGGCGGGAACTGCAACTCTCGATAGCTTTTTGTCTTTCGCAAGACTGGGACAGAAGGTTCAGAATTACTTCTTATTTCAGCATGGTTCTCAATGGGCTTCGCATGCTCCTTGGTATTACGGTGGGCAAGCGTATCCTTCTTGGGCATGGCTGTCACTCTTCAACCACGTAGGAACGGGAGATATGCTGGATGTGCGAGCAATCACTGTTCCGCGTCGTGATGTTCCTCAAATATCTAAACGTCGGGCTATGCCCGATGCAGCAATGGCCGTAGTGTACGCGACGCGACAGGATGATCGTTTAACCGTAATAGTTATTTCGCGCGAGGTGCCTGATGTTCCTTCGGGTAACTTGGGCCAGAGGGTATTCGAGGTTGATCTGCCAATATATTCCGCGAGATCTTATAAGATCTATGCCATGAGCGGCGATTATCGCAGTCAAAACACTGTAAGCGAAGAAGCAATGCTTGGTGTCAAGGATGTGTCTGTCAGCGCCGCTTCTACAATCCACATCAAGGATTTGGGCCCTGGCCAAGCTCAAATTCATGTTTTCGAAGGTGTGAAATTTGTCGCGTAAGCATGTGGTCTATGGGCCCGATGCTCTTGGGAGCCGGTGGGCGTTATCAGAGCGAACTGTGCGGGCGCACCGTGTTATAATGCTGGCGCCAGCGTTCGATCAGGATCTGAGCTTCTCTCAGCGTATAAAACACCTTCCCATCCAGTAACTCGTCACGAAGCCTGGCGTTGTAGCTCTCGACGTAACCGTTCTCCCAAGGCGATCTCGGCTCGACATAGGCCGTTTTAGCCCCCACCGCCTCGATCGAGTTACACAGCTTGGTCGCGATGAATTCCGTGCCGTAGCACGTCGGGAAGAAGCGCTGTTTTAGGTTATGGCCACGCGTGCAGCCCCTCAAATCGCGCAGCGTGTGACCATAACCGGTCGCAGGTCTATGGCTGGCGCCGCGACCTGAAGCAGAAAGGGCGATCGTGTCCCACGGGGTGGTGTAGCTCAGGTGGCCATCGGGTTTCTTAGTAAGGTCGGGTTG
>NZ_JAYWLC010000028.1:0-23859 GCF_040297545.1 Thioclava kandeliae | reverse complement strand
AAATCCGATTGAGCGCCTAAACGGCGAGATCAAGCGCCGCACGGACGTGGTCGGGATCTTTCCGAATGAAGCTGCGATCCGCCGCCTCATAGGTCGCGATCCTGATGGAGCAGACCGAAGCATGGACCGTCCAGCGCGGTCGATACATGACACTGGAAACGCTGGCGCCAATCTGCGATGATGTCGTGGTCAGCTTGCCTGCAGCGCAGCGCGACTGATCAGCTCGGCCCGCCAGTCAGCACGAGGCCCGCTATGAGCTACACCATCAGTTGGGACACGATCCAGAACCTTGGTCAAAGTCATGTCGCTCATCTGCATCATAACGCGTGCCGAGAAGATCCAATCGCCACCAAGCCGCAAAGACGATTGGGCCGTAAGTAGATCAATCGCTTGTCGCGAGGGCGGAACACGATTCTGTTGCCCCCCTTTCATCCGCTCGGCTGGAATGGTCCAGATGGCCGCATCAAAATCAATCTCATCCCAAATTGCCCCGCGCACCCCTCCAGAACGCGCGGCCGTCAGGATGAGAAACAGGAGAGCTTGGCGACTGATAGAGAGCTTATTCCGACCAGTAAGGGTCGAGATCAACTCGGGCATGTTGCGCCACGGTGCTGCCGGATGGTGCTGCACACGATCTGCGGTCCCACGCTGCTTAGGCAGTAGCGCCTTCACGGCTGAAAGCGGGTTCACATCACAATAGCGATGCGCCACAGACCAAATCATGACGCTCTCGCACCGCTGCTTCACACGCCTTGCGGTTTCTTCCTTGTCGAGCCAGATCGGTTTAAGAACTTGCGCAAAATCACCGATGGTCAAGCTATTCACCTCGCGCGCCCCAAGCTTTGGGAGGACGTAAGCCTGTAGGGATGAGATCCACTGATCACGGTGCTTGGCGTTGCGATATTCTGGCGCCAAGGTTTCAAACACTGCGCGAGAGGCCTCTTCAAAGCTGGGCATACGACGCGCCGCTTGCTCTTGCGCCAAACGCCGTTCTTCTATCGGGTCGAAGCCTTTGACGATCTGACCACGCGCCTCAATCGCCAGGCGGCGTGCATCAGCCAACCCAAGTTCAGGGAAAATCCCCAGCCCCATATCGCGGCGCCTACCGGAAACCGGCGACTTGAACCGTAGCGTGAATTTTCCGGTCTCACTTTTCGCATTTGCCGAAATATAGAGGCCCCTCACACCTCCCACAGCGACCATCCCTTCTTCAGGTTTGAGCCTCTTCGCTTGCGCATTGGTCAGCAACTCTCATGCCTCCGCCATACTTTCCAGCCCCACACGAAACACGAGATTGGATGATACGGGTTGAAACAGATAAAAACCGCTGCGTGAATATTTTCATTTTATATCAAAACGATAGATAACAATTGAAATCGAGATGATTTTATATGTGACGTTTATAGGTCGCCCCTCTCCGCCATATACCCTACACCTTTTTCCATTCCTCCAGCGCAGGGTTGGACGGCACTGCCTCTGCCTTGGCCGCCGCTGGTGGCGCGGCCGGTTTGGGCGTGCGGAAGTAATGGGCCTCGCGGGCGCCGAAATAGAACCCTACGATCGCGGCAAGCAGCCACCAGAGCGGCTCCGGCACATAGGACAGTCCCACCATCCGCTCCGCAAAAGACTGCGGATTGACCATCGCATAGATGAAAAGCCCGAGCGTCCCGAGCGCAAGAAGCGGGCGGGGCAGACGGTTAAGCCCGTTCACGAAACTGTCGAACCAGCAGGCGGGCCTAGCAGCGAATTCCTCGCCATAGGCACGCTGCGTCGCCGAGAAGGCCTCATGCGAGGCCTCCATCTTCTTGGTCGCGTTCACGTTGAAGATTTCGGCCATCTCGCTGGCCGCCTGACCGATGGCCGCCACGCCTCCCGAAGCGCCAAATACCTTACCAATCAACCCCATGCGGCCACCCTTGCGCGATGCTCGGCCTCACTCAGATGGAACCGCGCCGAGATGAACTCTTCAGAACGCGTGATCCATCCCCCCTTGCGCCCCTTGCGGGTGGTGGCATATTTGCGGCTCGCCGGACGGCTATCCGCCAGTGAATAATAATAATTCCGGCGCGCAATCCCGTAAGCATCGGCGATCAGCTCGGGCGATTTGCGCGCAGCGGCCTGCGCGGCGGCCGCCGTCCGGGGCCCCAGAACCCCGTCGACACTGACCTCCTGGCCCATATCGTTCAGGAGCCGTTGCAGGATCTTCACCGCATTGCGACCCGCATTCACATACATATCGAAAACGGAAGCCTGCAGCGCCTCCGGCAACTGGCCGAGACCGGGTTCGTCGAAATAATGGCGGATGAAGATATCGACGGCCTGCTCACGGGTCAGGCGGCGGACATCGGCCTCGGTGATCTTGCCGTCACGGTCCAGATCCAGACCCAGGCGGCGCATGGTGTGAATCGTCACGCCATAATTGGTCGCACCGCCCGGGTCGGAGGGGTCATTCACATAGCCGCCTTCGCGGGCAACGATGGCTTCGGCAATCTCTCTAACATTGGGCATGGATTTCTCCCGATTGATCTATCGGGAGAAATCCTCACAGCCGGAGGTTAAGCACCGGCAGCCGCAACGTCCGCCGGCATCCGCATCAGCTTTTGGGCGGCTCGTAAACGCCCTGTTCCTTCAGTGCGTCAACCACTTCCTTGGGCATGTAATTCTCGTCATGCTTGGCAAGGATCTCGCTGGCCACAAAAACACCGTCTTCCATCTCGCCGGTGCCGACCATGCCCTGCCCTTCCTTGAAGAGATCGGGCAGGACACCGTTGAAGCGTGCGGGCACCGTCGCACCACCATCGGTCACCTCGAAATGGATCGTGCCATCGGAATCGCGCTTGATCGATCCGTCGGCGACCAGCCCGCCCAGACGAAACACCTCCCCCGGCTTGACCGGCTCGCTGGCCAGCTGCGAAGGCGCACGGAAATAGTTGATCCCGTCGCGGAACGCATAGCCGATCATCGCGACCGCCACGACAAGCGCGACAGCGGCGGCAACCAGAACCTGAATGCGGCGTTTCTTCTTGAGGCTTTTCATCGCGTCCCCGTTTCTCCGCTCCCCTTACGGGAAGAGCGGTGCCAGCGTCAGGCCGGCCATTTCATCGTTACCAAGCATGAGGTTGGCGTTCTGCATCGCCTGCCCCGAAGAGCCTTTGCACAGGTTGTCGAGCGCCACGACCACCATCGCGCGGCCCGGAATACGGTCCGCACTCACACCGACATGCACATAGTTCGAACCGGCGATCGAGCGGGTCGAGGGCAGGCCACCAAAGGGCAGAACCTCGATGAACGCCTCGGATGCATAACGGTCAGAGAGCGCCTTATAGACCGCCTGCGGATCGCCTTTCACATAGGCCGAAGCCAGAATACCGCGGTTCATCGGTGCCAGATGCGGGGTGAATTGCACCAGCACCGGACGACCGGCCAGCTTCGAGAATTCCTGATCGAATTCGCCTAAGTGGCGGTGTTTACCGCCCGCCGAGTAGGGATAGGTGCCGCCCGACAGCTCGGCATGCAGAAGGTTCTCCTTCAGCGAGCGCCCTGCCCCCGACACACCGTTTTTCAGATCCAGCAGAATGTCATCGAGATCGATCACTCCCGCCTCGATCAGCGGACGGATCGCATACTGTCCTGCCGCCGCGTTACAGCCCGTGCCCGCGCAAAGCCGCGCGTTGCGGATCTCGTTGCGGTAGAATTCGGTCAGGCCATAGACCGCCTCTTTCTGCATCTCCACGGCGCAATGCGGTTTGCCATACCATTTCTCGTATTCCGCCGGATCGCGCAGACGGAAATCGGCCGAGAGATCGACCACTTTCAGATCGAGCGGCAACTCGCGGATCACCTCCTGCGAGGTGGCATGCGGCAGCGCGCAGAAGGCCAGATCGACGCCGGAGAAATCGATCTCCTCGATTTTCACGAGAGCCGGAAGATTCAGATGGCGCAGATGCGGGAACACATCCCCCATCGCCATGCCTGCCTTGCGCTCGCCCGACAGCGCCACGATCTCCATGCTTGGATGGGTAGCGATCAGGCGGACAAGCTCGGCACCGGTATAGCCCGAGGCTCCGAGGATGGCGATTTTCTGGGTCATATGCGATCCTTTCAGCAGGTGATCCATGCAGGCAACAAGCCATGAAGACACCCCGAGCGGCACATCCGCGCGGTTTGATGCTGTTTTCTGCGCTCGGGCCCCTCGCGTCAAGCTGCCACGCGGGAAATTTACCAGCGCGGGTGGGCCTCAGGCCTGCTCGAACACCACCTTGCGGCGCAAGAAACGGGTCGCGTTATTGGCTACATGCGCCGGATCACCGGTGGTCAGGAATTTCGTCTCCGTGCCCGCGCCGATAAATTCGGGACGACGCTCCAGGTAATCGGCCAGACTTTCGGCGACCAGATTGGCCTGACTATAGACCTTCACATCCGGTCCCAGCCCTTCCTGGAAGGCTTTCTGCATGATCGGGTAATGGGTGCAGCCCAGAATCGCCGCATCGGGGCGCGGCATCCGGCGGCGCAGTGCCTCCACATGGGATTTCACCAGCGCCTCGGCCAGAATGTCATCGCCATCCTCGATCGCATCAACCACGCCGCCACAGGGCTGCGCCTCGACATCGACACCGATCGCACGGAAGGCCAGCTCGCGCTGGAAGGCGCGGCTTGCAACGGTCGCGGGCGTGGCAAAGAGCGCCACATGTTTCACCTCGACCTCGCGCGGCGGCGAATTATCGCCCCATTGGCGCTCGGTCAGCGCCTCGATCAGCGGGACAAAAACCCCGAGTACACGCTTGTCCTTGGGAAGCCATGTCTCCTGCATCCGCTTGAGTGCCGCGGCGGACGCCGTATTGCACGCCAGAATGACCAGATCACATCCTTCGGCCCAGAGACGCTCGACCGCTGCGGTGGTCAGCTCGTAGATGTTATCGGCATCACGCACCCCGTAAGGCGCATTGGCGTTATCACCCAGATAGACGAAAGGCACGTCGGGCAGGCGCCGCGAGACCGCGTCCAGAACCGTCAGCCCGCCAAGACCACTATCGAAAATGCCGACCGCCATTGATATTCCTCCCGCTCTGCCCGCTACGTCTTGCAGTTGTTTTACGCCTGCGCAAGCCCGGATGAAAAGACGTAATCATGCAAGCCACCGACAATCGACCAATTAACGGAACCGACCTAAAGGACACGGTTTTTCGATAGTTTGCAGCTGCGGCATCGTTTCCCTTGGAGAACCCCCTGCCCTGCCTTTAAAAGCATAGCTGTTATGCGTATATAGTAAGACGGACCAAGAAGGCAGAGGGCGCGATGGACTGGGACAAACTGCGAATCTTTCACGCGGTTGCGGATGCAGGGTCGCTGACCCATGCAGGCGATGCGCTGCATCTGTCGCAATCGGCCGTCAGCCGCCAGATCCGGTCGCTCGAGGAAATGCTCGGCACGACCCTTTTCCATCGACATGCGCGAGGGCTGATCCTGACCGAACAGGGCGAGCTTCTATTTGATGCCACGTCCACCATGGCCAAAAAACTCGACGCCGCCTCCGCCCGCATCCGCGATTCGGAGGAAGAGGTCTATGGCGATCTGCGTGTCACCGCGACGACCGGTTTCGGCACGATGTGGCTCGCGCCGCGGCTTAACAAGCTTTACGATAAGTATCCCGAACTGAAGATCGACCTGATGCTCGAGGAGCGCGTGCTCGATCTGCCGATGCGTGAAGCCGATGTGGCGATCCGCATGAAAGAACCCGCACAGGCCGACCTGGTCCGCAAGCGCCTGCTCAATATCCGGATGCGTTTCTACGCGACCCCGCAATATCTGGAGCAGCACGGTCATCCGCAAACGCTGGAAGATCTGAAGAACCATCGGCTGATCTGTCAGAGCCCGTCTGTGCCGCAGGTCGCGGCAGGAGCCGCCTTGGCACAGCGCGCACTTGCCCATGAGATGCCCAACACCCTGACAGTGAACAACTATTTTGGAATCCTTCAGGCGGTTCTCAATCATGTAGGCATTGGTATCCTGCCCGATTACCTTACCGTCGATAATAATATCGAACGCGTGCTGCCCGATATCGATTCGAATGAGGTGCCGGTCTTCCTCGCCTATCCGGAAGAACTACGCCAATCACGCCGCGTGACGGCCTTCCGTGACTTCATTCAGGAAGAGATCCAAGCCTATCGCCGCATACAGGCAAACGACAACCAAAGCTAAACTACTGAAATAAAGCACATGTTCAGGCGCTCTCGCCGACACATGCCTTGGGCGCATAGCGGCTCTGCAAAAACTTTCTCAGAAATCCCTTGAACGGTTTATAAACTGCACATATTTGAGGCGCAGAAGCAGATGATTTGCGGAAACGCTCATCAGCTTCTACCTCCCTGTTGGACTATGGCCGAGCTCTGCTCGGCCTTTTTTTTGGGCCAAAATTCCAGACTATGGAATATGCCAGAGTCCAGAGGGCTAACCAGCCTGAAAAAACCGACACTGCGTCAAAGGGTTAGCGCCGTCACGTCAGGCGACTGGCAAAAAATCACGGATTTTCCGGAACTATCAGGCGGCTCTCTAAGTTGATTAGCCATGAACCGCAACGGTTGAAAAACACGACTTCCGATAGGAGCCACGCTATGAAAACCACTAACAAATTCCTGACCGGCACCATTCTGACCGCAACTATGGCATTGCCGATGGGCGCATTCGCCCAGTCCGCGCCGGATGCTGCAGATACGCAGGCCGATAGCCCTGCAGGCCTGATCGACTATAAAATGGGTATCGTCGAAATGCAAGACGGCTCGACCTCGGCGGATGCTGCCGCAGCCGCGACCGCGAGCATCAACCAGACCGGTGGCCCCGATGGTCGCAAGGGTCTGGCCGAGATCAAAACCGAAGCCAATTCCGGCGTAACGACGGCCAATGCAGGCACCATGGGTACCATGGAAGGCAACAACACCGAAGCCTCGGTGCCTGCCGAGTATGAATACAAGAACGGCCTCGGTATCGCCGAGAGCAAGACCGCCGCGATGGACATGGGGTCGGCCATGTCGAGCGATGGCGAGAATATCGGCCAGATCGAGCGCGTTGAAAAAGGTGATGCAAGCGACACCGTCTACATTCGCATCTCGGACAAGCTTGATACGCCTGTCTCGATGTTCAAAGTCACCGTTCCCTCGTCGGATCTCGAGGATGGTATCGTGACCCTGCCGTGGACCCTTACCGGTCTCCTCAGCTCGCTTGAAGAGCAACAGGACGCCTGATTTCGGCAGCCTCACCCCTAGAAAGAGCCAGCCACGCGCTGGCTCTTTTCGTATTTCGTCCCCGAACACCGCATTTCGGGCGGCACTTGCGGCAGAAGAGGCCTTCCCCCAAGCCGCTCAATGTTCTAATGCATGCGCAACCGATGCGCCCGCCGGAGAACATTTATGACCGAACCCGCACTCACCCCCGACCTGATCGCCGCTCACGGGCTCTCGCCCGACGAATATGAGCGTATTCTGGAAATTATCGGGCGTGAACCGAGCTTCACCGAACTTGGCATCTTCTCGGCCATGTGGAACGAGCACTGCTCGTATAAATCATCCAAGAAATGGCTGCGCACACTGCATACCAAAGGCCCGCAGGTCATCTGCGGTCCGGGCGAGAATGCAGGCGTTGTGGACATTGGCGACGGTCAGGCGATCGTTTTCAAGATGGAAAGCCACAATCACCCCTCCTATATCGAGCCGCACCAAGGCGCGGCGACCGGCGTGGGCGGCATCCTGCGCGATGTCTTCACCATGGGTGCGCGCCCGATTGCCGCGATGGACAGCCTGTCGTTTGGCATGCCCTCGCACCCCAAGACCAACCATATCGTCAAGGGCGTGGTCGAGGGCGTGGGCTCCTATGGCAACTGCTTTGGCGTGCCGAATGTGGGCGGCGAAGTCCGCTTCCACCCCTCCTATAACGGCAACTGCCTCGTGAACGCTTTTGCTGCGGGTCTCGCGGATGCCGACAAGATTTTCTACTCGGCCGCATCCGGCATCGGCATGCCCGTCGTCTATCTGGGCGCCAAGACCGGCCGTGACGGTGTGGGTGGCGCAACCATGGCCTCCGCCGAATTCGACGACACAATCGAGGACAAGCGCCCGACCGTGCAAGTCGGCGACCCCTTCGTCGAGAAATGCCTGATGGAAGCCTGCCTCGAGCTGATGGCGTCGGGGTCGGTGATCTCGATTCAGGATATGGGGGCTGCCGGCCTCACCTGCTCGGCTGTGGAAATGGGCGACAAGGGCGGCCTCGGTATCCACCTCAAGCTGGAAAACGTTCCCCAGCGCGAGACCAATATGACCGCCTACGAGATGATGCTCTCGGAAAGCCAGGAGCGGATGCTCATGGTGCTCAAGCCCGAGAAAGAGGCCGAGGCCCGCGCCATCTTCGAGAAATGGGATCTGGACTTTGCCATCGTGGGCGAGACCATCGCCGAAGATCGCTTCCTGATCGAGCATAACGGCGCGATCAAAGCCGATCTGCCGCTGTCGAAACTGTCCTCGACCGCGCCCGAATATGACCGTCCGTGGGTCGAGACCCCGAAACCTGCTCCGGCCGCCGCCCTGCCCGCAATCGGCGCAATGGATGCGCTCAAGGCGCTGATCGGCTCGCCGAACTACGCGGCCAAGGATTGGGTCTTCGAGCAGTATGACACGCAGGTGATGGGCGACACCGTCCGCCGCCCCGGCATGGGCGCAGGCGTGGTGCGCATCCATGGCACACCGAAAGCCGTGGCCTTCACCGCCGATGTGACCCCGCGCTATGTCAAGGCCGATCCGTTCGAGGGTGGCAAACAAGCGGTCGCGGAAAACTTCCGCAATCTCTGTGCCGTGGGCGCACGCCCCTTGGCCACCACCGACAACCTCAACTTCGGCAACCCCGAGAAGCCCGAGATCATGGGTCAGTTCGTGGGCGCGATCAAAGGCATCGACGCAGCCGTGAAGGCGCTCGACATGCCGATCGTGTCGGGCAACGTCTCGCTTTATAACGAGACCGACGGTCAGGGCATCCTGCCGACGCCGACGATCTGCGCCGTGGGTCTCTTGGAAAACCTCGAGGACGAGCTGATCGCGGGTCTTCCGTCGGAGGGCGATATCGCACTGGTGATCGGAGCCACCAAAGGCCATCTGGACCAATCCGCGCTTGCCTTCGAGGCCTTTGGTATCGAAGCCGGTCAGGCACCGGAAGTCGATCTGGACGAAGAGCTGAAAAACGGCACCTTCCTGCGCGCCAACCGCAAATCGCTGACCTCGGCGACCGACCTTTCGGATGGTGGCTTGGCTCTGGCAGCCTTCGAGATGGCCGAAAGTGCCGCTCTGGGCGTCTCGCTGGACAGCGCCGAGATCGGCCTGCTCTTCGGCGAGGATCAGGCGCGCTATCTGGTCACCGCGACCGAAGCCGGCGCAAGCGCCCTTGAGGCCGCCGCTGCCAGCGCAGGCGTGACCATCGCCCGCGTCGGCCGCTTTGGAGGTGATACGGTCAGCTTCGGCGGCGACAAAGCCCCGCTTGCCGATCTGGCCAAGCTCTATCGCAGCACCTTTGCCGCAGCGATCAACGGCTGAGCCTTACAACAGAGCTGACAAAAAGGCCGCCTTCGGGCGGCCTTTTGCATATTCATAGTTCTGCGCGCCAGATCGGCGAGAGTGCGACACCAACGCACAGCCGAATACCCATGCCTGCCTTTTGCCCGCCACCCACCACCGCTATGATGCCCTAAACACAAGCAAAGCACTGATCTTCCATGCCCCAACTCACCGCAGATAGCGTCCTTCCCAAAGCGTTCAGACTGTTCATCGCCGCTCTGATCGCACTGAGCCTCTCCGAGCTTCTGGGCTTCCACAATACCTACTGGGCGGCAATGCCGGTCTTCGTTATCGCCCAACCTGTCCGTGAGGATATGCTGATCCGCGGGCTCTTGCGTGTGGCGGGAACGATCGCCGGTGCGGCCATTGGCATTCTGACCCTACTCTATCTGCATAACCCGCTCTCCATCGGGCTGGCCGTCGGTGCGACAGTCGCCATAGGCACCGGCATCGCCTACCGGATCGGCACGACCTATAGCTACGGCTTCACGCTCATGGCCTTCAGCTGCGGGGTGATCGTGATGCCCTCACTCGGGCTGGGCGCAGACGGCGTCACCCTGGCGCTCGAGCGGTTGTGGTCCACCCTGATCGGGGTGGCCTCCATCACGCTGGTTTCGTGGTATTTCACCCCGAGCCGCAACGGGCCAGTTCCACCGCGCCCCGTGCCCCACTCGACGCGCCAGATGCTGATGCGCATGGCCTTTGTCGGCGGGCTCTGCACGCTCACCACCACCGCCACCGGTCTTGCCCCGCATTTTGCCGTGATGTCGGCAGGGCTTGCGACCTCGGTCTTCTGCGCGGTGATCGGTTCGATGAACGACCCGCGCCCGATCATCCGCTGGCTGGTGCCCGGCGTTTTCATGGGCGTCTGCGCCGCCATCCTCTACCGGTTCATCATCAGCCAGTTCGGGCTGGATCACACCCAGATCTACATCCTCGCGATCATTTTCATCGCCATCGGCAGCCTGATCCGCGCCCATCCCAAGACGGCTGCACCGGGGCTCGATATCAATATGTGCTTCCTGCTGGCGGGCGAGGCAGGGGCGGTCGGGCATTCCTTCGAGCTGACCGCCTATGGCGCGTGCGGGTTGATTGCGGGCAACCTTCTGGTGGCAGGTGTGCTGCATCTGATCGCCTCGCTGCGCGACCGCGAGGGTAAATCCGCGCTAAGCTGAATGGGGGATGCCCCTTGCAGCGGCCCAACCCAAGGCTTAGTTTACAAGGGAAGCAGTAGGAGTGCCTATTTTATGCCCATGGAAGCCCAGGACATCGAACACCTGATCCGCGCGTCGTTCCCCGAGGCCCAGATCACCATTACCGACCTTGCCGGTGACGGGAACCACTGGGCCGCCGAGGTGATCGACGAATCCTTCCGCGGCAAGAACCGTGTGCAACAGCAACGTGCCGTCTATGCCGCCCTGAAGGGCGCGATGGACGGCCCGAATGGCGCTCTGCATGCGCTGGCGCTGACGACCAAAGCGCCGGACTGATCGCATCCCTTGCGCCATCACGGGTTTATGGATGGCGCGGGACACGGGTTTTATGGCATTCTACCGGCAATCTTAGACCGGACCGCCCTCCCCATGGGCGCCATGCCAGAACCTTGGCAAAACTCAGACATGGCCTGCCCCTCCGCAGCGCCCCAGAAAGGACCTTCGCCATGAGCGCGCAAGACCAGATCCAGAAAGACGTCACCGAAAACGACGTGGTGCTTTTCATGAAAGGCACCAAGGAAATGCCCCAATGCGGTTTCTCCAGCCGTGTCGCTGGCGTGCTGAACTTCATGGGGGTGAGATATAAGGACATCAACGTCCTCGCCGATGCCGAGATCCGTCAAGGCATCAAGGACTTCTCCGACTGGCCGACCATCCCGCAGCTTTACGTCAAAGGCGAATTTGTCGGCGGCTGCGATATCGTGACCGAAATGACCCTCTCGGGCGAGCTGGACCAGCTCTTCGCCGATAAAGGCATAGCCTATAACAAGGACGCAGCAGACCAGATCCGCGCTGCAAACGCCTGATCCAGCAGCAAAATTATAAGAGAGCCCCGCCTGTCCCGCGGGGCTTTTTCGTGTCAGGCGGGATCCAGAAACGGGGTCTCGCGCCAAATCGCCAGGAGCTCTGCGCAGGTGACAACAGGTATCCCTTGCAGGGCCAATGCCTTCATCTCCAAAAGCAGAAGCGCTGCCAGCTTGTAGCCATGGCGCGCTGCATCCATCGAGGGGCTACTCGGGACAAAACTCTGCTCGATTTCGGTGGCGGCACGAGTCAGGGCGATCGCGATATCGGTCGGGTCCGCTTCTGGGCCCAGCTGCGCGAGTTCGGGCACCAGCCCGACCCATCCGGCTTCACGGGTCAGCAACGCATCCAGAGCATAGGCCAGAAGCCTGTCGGGCATCTGTTCTGCGACACTTTCTGTTCCCAATGCCGAATCGTCTTTCATCTACCCGCCATACCGTTAACGGCACCATCATATCAGATTATGTCCGCAACGTCGCAGAAAGAAAGTTCTGGACTTTGTGATCGTTCGAGCCAGTTGGTATTGTTTATTTGAAAACCCTTTTCTGCTATTCAACTGGGACCACAGCCCCATATGAGCAGAAAAATGCCCTATATTCCCCAAGCCCGTGAACTCGCGCTCGGCCTGTTTACCGCCATTTTCGCCATGATCATCTTTCAGGCCGCACGCGGCGCCGGCCAGTTGACGCCGCCGGAACTGGTGCTGCTGTCCACCGCGGCCGCCTGTGCCCTGCGTGGTTTTATCGCCAATTTGCGCGAGACCGTGGCCGCCCCGCTGCGAGCCGATTGCTGGCGCACTACGTTCATTTGCGCGGCGCTGACGACCAAGCTGGTCTGGGCCGAGGCCTTGACGCGCCATACCGATGGCGCGGTGACCGCGGCAAGCCTTGCGGCCATCCTGCTCGCCCTGACTCACAACCTGATCTGCCAGTCGCGCGGGGCAATGCGCGGTAACTGAGACCGGAAGGGCGGATTATTTCCCGCCCAGACGCCGCCTCAGCCGCGTCCAGAGCCCTTCGGCACGATCCTCGACACCATCCCAGGCCTCCTCCATATCATCCAGCACCGGATCGATTGAACGGCGGCGGAACTGCTTCCACAACGCGCGCAGGAACAGGATCACGACCACGAGGAAAACCAGGATGATGATGTTCGCCCACGGGATGATCGTTGCATCCGGCCCCGAGACGACCTTGATTGCGACCGCATTCGGGTAGATCGAGATCCATTCATTCCGCCAGCCGTAATGGGTGATCGACACCCAGACCGGATCGGCCTTGGTCGAGATCAGATCCTGTGCCACCGCCTGCAGGTTCGAGCTGTCAAACTTGAAATAGGGCGGCCAGCGCCAGCCGGTATCCTCGTTACGATAGACCATCGGCCTGCCATTCGGACGCTGGGTTTGGATGAAGAACACATCACGGCTGCCTGCGGCCAGCGCGGTCTGGCTGGGTGACGCCCAGAAGATCGAGTGCTCGCCATAATCGATACGGCGGTTCTCGGTGCCGACGATGCGGACGATATCGTGCTGCGGCAGGGTGTAGTGGAAGAAGGCGAAACCCAGCAGCGCCAGCACTGCGAAAAAGCCCCATTTGAAATACCGCATCACAGCCTCATGTGTCGTTCATCAGATAGACGATAGAGATGACCACGCGCACCGGCAGAATAGAGACCAGCACCAGCAATCACTTGGCTAAACTGCGCCCCCCCCTCAGGACGCGCGCGAACCGCGCCACAGCTTGAGGGCCCGCAGGACCAGCCCCGACAGGAGCACGGGGATCAGCGCGACCACATAGGCACCCGCAAAGGTCTGCGCTGCGCTATGGTTGTTCTTGCACATATAGGTAGGGTCGGCCAGATGCAGCGGAAAGCCCGCGCCACACAGGGTCCCTGCCCCGTAGAAGACCGGCACCAGCGTAGCCAGCGGCACCAGCATCAAAAGCGTGGCAAAGGGACGTTTGGACAGCCAGCCGCCCATCGCGATGCACAGGATCAGGCCGAAAATCAGAAAGAAATTCATCAGGTCATTCCTCGGGTTACACGGCGATATTGTCGATCATGCGCACCTGACCAAGCGACAGAGCCACCAGCAGCCGCCCATTCTCGGCAAATGCCTCAAGCGGCGCAAGGCTCTCGCCCGACCGGAAATCAAGATAATCTACCGCACCAAAACCTTTCGCGGCGAGTTCGGCGCGCGCTTCGGCGAGCGCGCTTTCCACGGCTTGCCCCGCGCGTAGTTTGGCAGCAACCTCCTGCAATATCCGATGCAACTCTGGGGCAAGCGCGCGCTCCTCGGCGCTCAGGCGGACATTGCGCGAGGACATCGCGAGCCCGTCCTCCTCGCGGATGGTCGGACAGCCCACAACGGTGATCGGCAGATTGAGATCGCGCACCATGCGTTTGACCACCTGCAATTGTTGCCAGTCCTTCTCGCCGAAGAAGGCAGACCCTGCCTGTGTCATTCCGAACAGCTTGGCCACCACCGTGGCCATTCCGTCGAAATGGCCCGGACGATGCTCGCCCTCCATCGGAGCGGTCACACCGCTGACAGAAACGGTCGTGGCAAACCCGTCCGGATAGACCTCGGTCACATCAGGCGCAAAGAGCACATCGACCCCTGCCGCCTCCAGAAGCGTCAGATCGCGCTCCTCATGGCGGGGATATTTTGCCAGATCGTCGGTATTGTTGAACTGCATCGGGTTCACGAAAATCGTCACGATCACACGGTCCGACTGCGCCCGTGCGGTTTTCACAAGGCTCAGATGGCCATCATGCAGCGCACCCATGGTAGGCACCACGCCAACCAGCATCCCCGAGCGCTTCCACGCGGCCACTTTCTCCTGTAATTCCGTGGAGTTACGGATGACCAGCGTCATTTCTTCACCTCATCGGCAAACATATGTTCGGGTGCGGGAAACTGGCGCGCGCGCACCTCTGCCGCATAGGCAGCCACGGCTTGGCCCGCATCATCGCCCAGTTGCGCATAGCGTTTGACGAATTTCGGCTTGAACGCGGTAAAGAGGCCCAGCATGTCATCCACCACCAGAACCTGCCCGTCGCAGTTCACGCTGGCACCGATCCCGATCGTCGGCACGGCGATTTCCCGGGTGATCCGCTCGGCCAGCCCCTGCGGCACTTTTTCGAGCGTGACGGCAAAGGCCCCTGCCTCTGCAACGGCCTTCGCATCGGCCATCAGCCGCGTGCCGGCATCCCCGCGCCCCTGCACCTTGTAGCCACCAAACACATTCACCGATTGCGGCGTCAGCCCGATATGGGCCACCACCGGAACGCCGCGCGCCACGAGGAAACCGATCGTTTCGGCCATATGCACGCCGCCTTCCAGTTTCACCGCCTGTGCGCCGGTCTCGGCAAGGATACGGGCCGCGTTGCGGAAGGCCTGCGCGGGGCTTTCCTCATAGGATCCGAAGGGCATATCGACCACGACACAGGCCGCATCGGACCCGCGCATCACGGCCTGCCCATGCAGGATCATCATCTCCATGGTCACGCCCAGAGTGCTCTCGAGCCCGTGCACCACCATGCCGAGGCTATCGCCAACCAGCACCAGATCGCAATGCGGATCCATGATACGGGCCATCGGCGTGGTATAGGCAGTCAGACAAACGATAGGGCTTTTGCCCTTCATTGCAGCGATATCGCTTGGCATCTTGCGCGAGATCTTTGCAGCGGCGCTCATGGGCGATCCTCCTTTGCCCTGCGCATCCTTTGGCGCAGGTGCCAGAGCAATAGCCCCCAAGTTGCGCAATTGCAAAGAAAAGAGGACAACCCTGCCCGCGCAAACCAAAGCGCGGCAGACCATCTGGCCTACCGCGCTTCGCCTTCCCCACCCAAGGGAAATTCCTATTTGGAGATTCAGTTGCCGGACAACGCCGCGTCGCGCTCGGCCTCGGTGGTGGTCGCAGGGTAGATCTGCGCGTCAGCTTCCTCCGCAGCCTCGGCAGCCGCAACAGGGTCCTCGCCTGCCGCCTGCGCCTTGGCGGCGGCTACTGCGCGGTCATGCGCCTCGGCATCCGAGATCGCGGGATCCTCGATCTTGCCCTCGTCCCATGCCTTGGCATCCGCCTCGATGGCGGCAGTGTTGGAGGACGATACCACATAGCCCGAATGCAGCTGTGTGACGGGGCCTTCATATTCGAGGCTCTCGGCGAGGGTGCGGACCTTCACCTTGGTGCCGATCTCGGTCTCGTCGAACATGTCCATGATGTCCTGATTGAAGAACCGGATACAGCCCGCGGAGGTCGCCTTACCGATGGAGGATGGGTCCATCGTTCCATGCAGGCGGTAATAGGTATCGCGGCCATTCTTGTAGAGATAGAGCGCGCGCGCACCGAGCGGGTTTTCCAGACCACCCTTCAGACCACCGGCCAGCGGGCCGTAAAGATCGGGGTCGGTACGGATCATGTTATTTGTGGGCGTCCAGCTGGGATAGACTTCCTTACGGCGAATCGTTGCGGTCCCGGAGAAGCCCTTGCCGGCCTTGCCGACGGCCACACCCATGCGCATCGCGCGGCCGGGTTCCTTGATGTGATAGGCAAAGCGCGCATAGGGGTCGATCACAATGGTGCCGACGGGTTCGGGACCGTTGTAATCCACCCATTGGCGGCGGTTACGGTCGTTGAGGTATTTGGCCGAGATCGCGGGCACGGTGATGTCGGGTTCGAGCTCGTCCTTGCGGGCGCGGTAGACGGCCGGAACGGAGGCAGTCGATACGGTGGGCGTCGGGGACATGCCATCATGTGGTTGTGCCGCACAACCGGCCAAAGCAATCAAACCCGCAGCCGCGATTACCGGCAAACGAAAACGAACAAGTGTAGTCGACACGACAGCAAATCCTTTCGGAACTTCTCTATATACCCTCACTTTACCGGGCAGATCGGCAAGCGTCGGGCAGACTGAAACCAGTTTTCAAAGCTCCAGTAAGCTGACAAGGCGCGAAACCTCAAGTCGGTTCCCTGTTCCACGAGAAAAAATAAGCCAGATTGCGAATAAACGACAACAGCACCGGAAATCCGGTACTGTTGGGGTCACGAAAGAGAGAGAACGGTTTTTTATGTTCAGCCCTGCGGGTCGATCTGCCCCAGAGGCAGGAACAGGGTCTCGCCAGAGCTATCATCGACACCGTCATTATCGGTCACGATATAGGTCCGCCCCTGCGCATCCATGGCCATCCCTTCCACCTTATCAACGACAAAGCCACCCGTAGAACGCAGATCGGGGATCAGATCGCGGACCTCTTCCTTGGCCACCACCGGCAGCTCCCCGCCCAAGGGTGCGGGCTGCAGCTGGTCCAGCGCAACGCGGGTGATTTTCTTGATTCTGGCGTCTTGCGCGATCTGGTTATCACGCTCGATGAAATAGGCGTAATCTCCATGCACGGTGATTTCCGAAAGGCCGACCCAGCCCTTGCCCTTGGGGTCGAGCGGGTAATGCACCGCGCCCCACTCCTCGGTCTCGGTGTTATAGGCCACCAGTTTCACCAGACCCGCAGGGTCATCGCCCCATTCACGCTGGGTCGCCATCCAGAGCGTATCACCGACTTTCGCCACGCCTTCAAAGCCGTAGCGGGTCGCCTGCGTGGCCAGTTCCGGCGGCAGACCGATCTGTTCCTCGATCTCGCCCTTGGCATCCACATGTAGCAAACCATGCGGGACCATCTTGGCTGCGTTTCCCTCGGAGGCGAGCCAGAAGCCGCCCGCCCCATCCAGCGTGATCCCTTCGAGATCGGTGAGCTGCGCCGGCGCCCCGTTACGGGTGATATCGATTGCGCCAGTGATCTGCGCGGGCTGCTGGCGGACATCGATGGTAAAGATCCGCGGCGCGGCCCCGTAGAAGCTGTCAGCCACGGCAAAGAGCTGCCCCTGCCCGCCTGCGGCCAGCCCCGAAAGCGCACCCCAGCCGATCAGCGGGTCGGTGCCTGCAGAGGTGATCATCGGATAGGCGGCGGGCTTGTCACTGCGCTCGTAGATCATCACATGCGCGGGGGCGTTACCATCCTCGCGCGCATCGGTCTCGTTGGCCGAGACCAGCAGATTGCGCTGCGGGATCGAGACATAGCCCTCCGGCCCGATCCCCGAGGGCAGCATCTGCAACAGCTCGGGCGCTGCGGGATCGGTCACGTCATAGACCCCCACAACCGAGCCCCGCTCGGACCCGATGAACAGAAGCGGCGTGCCGCCATAAATGTTGAATTCGACCGATTCAGGCTCGACGCCCTTCTTGCCCGCGCGTTTATCGGGGAAATGGCCGATGGCGGCGACAGCGCGCTCGAAGCTGTTGCCGCTGTCATAGACGATGGTGCCGTCTTTCCTGAAAATTGTGAAGCCGCGCGAGCCACCCTTCCAGTCGCCCTCGTTGGCGGTCGCGAAATGGTCGTCGTCGATCCATTTCACGGCATCGGGCTCCCGTGGGATATCGCTCAGCGTGCCGGTAAACTCCAGTTTTCCGTCTTTCTTGGTATCGACGCCATCGAGCGAGACCTTGCCCGCCGAGAAATGGCTGGCCACCTTGCCATCCGCGCCGATCACGACGAGATGGTTGTTTTCCTGTAGCGTGACCACGATCTCGCCCGCTCTGTTCACATCGACGAATTCCGGTTCGGGATCGGTGCCGCCCACCTCCGCCAGACCGGTCAGGCCGATCTTCTGCAGGCCGTCGCAGGCCAGAGTGCCATCCCGCACGGGGATCTTCACCACGAAACCAGCGGGCATCTGCGGCAGACCGCCATCGCCCAATTCCTCGTCGCGTTCGTTCTCGATCGCCACGGTGACAAAGCTGCCATCCTTGGCCACCGCCACCGAATCCGGCTGGCCGCCCAGATCGCAGGTCGCAAGCTGCGTGCCTTGCGCCATGTCGATCACATGCATCTCGCCCGAGGGGCTGGTATAGCTCTCGGACGTATTCACACCCACAAATGCCGTCTGGCCGACGACTGCGACCGAGGTGGGTTCGCCCTCCATCGCGATCGTGCCTTTGGGCGCGGGATTGGCAGGGTCGGTAATATCGATCAGCCCGATCACGCCTAGCGGGCTGTCGGTATAGACGAGCGTATTGCCATCGGCACTCGCCGCGATGATCTCGGCAGAGGTCTCCTCATCGGCATTGTCGGCATTCGACATGACCGGAAAGGCGGCGATACGGTTGAAATTCATTTCGGCCAAGGCAGGCAGAGCGGTGGTCAGTGCCAGAACAGCACCCAGCGATAGTCGCAGCATGGAAATCTCCCCAGATATTTCCCCCTGCTTTCCAACGGAAAGGTAACGCCCGCGCGACCCGAGCGTGACGTTTCCGTGAAGCCATCCGCTCAGCCGGAATAAACCTTACCTAAAACAATCTGGCAGATACTGGGCGACAATCCGCAAACCGAGCATGCCATGGCCATTTTCGACCTCAACTTTTTTGACCTCAGTTATGCGTCCACCACTGCGGCGACCTTTGCGGATAATGGTGGCTATCAGTTCAATCTGGGCGTTGACACGATTACCCTCTCTCCGTCATCGACCAGCTCGCTTGTGCAGGTCGATGATGTCGACAACACGACCTTCGACGATGATAACACCACTCAGACTCTCGCCAATGACTACACTCTGAACGGCATATTCTACGCCGCTGGCACCGAGATCGAATCCGAATATGAAGTGACGGTGCAGGACAGTTTCGGCAATAACTATGTGCTGCAATTCGTCTCGCTCAACAATGATGCGTGGAACATCCAGGGCTTCATCATTCAGGGGACGCCGCCCCCCTATGGCGAGGCGCTGACGGTCGTCGGGCGACAGGACATGACCTATGGCAGCTATGCCTACTCCACCTCCACGCCCTCCTGTTTCGGGCCCAAAACACGCATCCTGATGGCCGATGGGCGCGAACGGCCGGCCGAGGCGCTCAGATCCGGCGACAGGCTGCGGCTGGCCGATGGATCGGTGGCGCCGGTGATCATGGTCCTGCGCGCGCGCGTTCCGCTGGAAGCGGGCGGTAACAAGCGCCCGATCCGCATTCAGGCAAACGCGCTCGGAGAGGGGCTCCCCCGACAGGCGCTGATCCTTTCGGCCCAGCACCGTATCTATCTCACCGACGCCGATGCGCTCGCTCCGGCGGTCGCGTTTCTGCCGCGCCCCAGGGTCGGCCGGATCGCCCCGCTGTCAGAGCCCTATGTCCATATCGTGCTGCGGTGCCATTCCCTGATCGTCGCGAATGGCCTGCCCTGCGAGAGCTTCTGGCCCGGCCCGGTCGCGCTCTCGCTTTTGCCGGGGTTGGTTGCGCGGCGCATCAAGCGGATCATGGGGCAGGCCCCCACGCCCGCGAAGCCTTTGCTGCGGATGCGCAATGCGCAAGGGATGGTCCTGCAGGCGCTGGCGCGGGAACTCTCGATCACGCTGCCCCGTCTCTAGGAGGCCATATAAAAAAACCGCCACAGAAGATGTGGCGGTTTTCATATCCCGAAGAGGCAGCGCGGAATTAACGGCGCTCGTCCTCATCCTCATCATCATCCTCGCCATGCGGCAGGTTGAAGAAGCTGTCGGCGTCCGAATAATCGGCGGGCGATTTATCGTCTTCGGTCTCGTCCGATTTCGACAGCGAGAAGTTCTCGAGGCCCGCGATCGACGAGGGCAGACGCGGCTCGTCCGACATCTCGAGCGATTGCTCGGTCGACACCAGCTTGCGGCGCTCGTCATCGGTCATGACGCCCATCGCAGCGGCCTTCTTCGCGGCCTTCTGCACTTCCATATCCAGCTCGGTCTGGCGGCAAAGCCCCAGCGCCACCGGATCGATGGCGGTCATGTTCTGGATGTTCCAGTGCGTGCGCTCGCGGATCGAGGCAATCGTCGGCTTGGTGGTTCCCACGAGACGCGCGATCTGGGCATCCGCCAGCTCGGGGTGGAATTTCACCAGCCACAGGATCGCGTTCGGACGGTCCTGACGCTTGGATAGCGGCGTGTAGCGCGGGCCACGGCGCTTGTCCTCGCCAACGGCCGCCTTGTTGAATTTCAGCTTCAGCTTGTAGAGCGCGTCTTTCTCGCCCTTCTCGATCTCGCTGGCATCCAGCTGGCCATGCGCCACCGGGTCCTGACCCTTCACGCCTACCGCCACATCACCATCGGCGATGCCCTGGATCTCCAGCTCGTGCATACCGGTGAAGTCACCGATCTGCTTGAAGCTCAGCGTGGTATTGTCCACGAGCCACACGGCGGTCGCTCTTGCCATCAGGGGCTTGTTGGTCATCTCAGCCATCCTTTACAAATCTCTCCCGTGCCGAGAAATCGGCTGCGGGCGGGGATTCCCTGCGCCGCGATCCATTTCTGGTGGGGAATTGGAGCCGTATATACTCAAATCCACAGCTCGGGAAAAGAGAAAATGACGAAACTTCGCGCATTCCTGATGATCATGGCCCTGTCGGGGCTGGCTCTGCCCGCACAGGCCGAGGGCGAGAAGGCGGGGCAATTCGATTATTATGTGCTCGCGCTCAGCTGGTCCCCTACATGGTGTGCGCTGACCGGCGATGCCCGCAACTCGCCCCAATGCGACACGGCCCGCGACGGAGCGCATGATTTCGTCCTGCACGGGCTCTGGCCGCAAAACGAACAGGGCTGGCCCAGCTATTGCACCACACCCGCCCGCGATCCGTCCAAGCGCCAGACAGCCGCGATGGCCGATATCATGGGCACAACAGGGGCCGCATGGTATCAGTGGAAAAAGCACGGGCGCTGTTCGGGGCTCGGGGCGCAGGCCTATCTGGATCTGGCACGCCGCGCCTATGACGGCGTGGAAATCCCCGATGTGTTCGAAAAGCTTACCAAGGATGTCACCCTGCCCGCCCATGTGGTGGAGGAGGCCTTCCTCGAAGCCAATCCCGCGCTCACCGCGAATGGCGTGACGGTGACCTGTCAGGCAAACCGCATTCAGGAGGTCCGCATCTGTCTGGATAAGGATCTCTCGCCGCGCAGCTGCGGTGCCGATGTAATCCGCGATTGCACCCTGACGGATGCGCAGATGGACGGGATCCGCTGAGCCCGAGACACCAAAAAACCCCCAAGGAAACCGAGGGGGTTCAAGGTGCGGGCAAACCCGCCAGCTTTCTCAACACGTCGAAACTCAGAGAGCCCCTTCACGCTGTGCTTTTTTACGCGCCAGTTTACGGGCACGGCGAACGGCTTCCGCCTTCTCGCGCGCTTTCTTCACGGACGGCTTCTCGAAATGTTGCCGAAGCTTCATTTCACGGAAAACGCCTTCACGTTGAAGTTTCTTCTTCAGGGCACGAAGCGCCTGATCGACGTTGTTATCGCGAACGCTGACCTGCATGGTGTCACCACCTTCCTAAGTTAGAGTTGCATCGGTTTGCAGGAGCGCTTCATATAGCTATAAACCTTCCATTTGTCTACCACCTGAAAGGGGGCCCGAAAGGGAAAGGCCATGAAAAACGATCATCTCGACGTCGATCGCGCCAAGGCAGAGCTGCTGGAGGCCATCCTGCCGCATGTTCCCTTCGATGGTTGGGCCAAACCCGCCTTCGATATGGCGGTAAGTGATTCGGGTATGGATGCGGGTGTGGCGAAGCTGATCTGCCCGCGCGGCGCGATGGATCTGGCGGTGGAATATCATCGCCAAGGCGATCGCGCGATGGTGAAGGCGCTGGAGGAGGCCGACCTTGGCGAGATGAAATTCCGCGAAAAGGTTGCTTTTGCGCTGCGGGCAAGGCTGGAGGCAGTTGACCCCGAACTGGTGCGCCGCGGGGCGGCGCTTTTTGCACTGCCGCAAAATGCCGCCACCGGCACCAAACTCGTCTGGAATACCTGCGATCTGATCTGGACCGCCCTTGGCGACAGCTCCACGGATTATAACTGGTACACCAAGCGCATGACCCTGACCAGCGTCTACTCGGCCTCCGTGCTGTTCTGGATGGGCGATGAAAGCGAAGACCATGCCGAGACATGGGCCTTCATCGACCACCGCATTGGCGATGTCATGCAATTCGAGAAAGTGAAGGGCAGCGTCATGAAACTCCCCTTCCTCAAGACGATGCTGTCGGGCATCCGCGCGCCCAAGGGTTGCGACGACCTGCCCGGCCGCACGGAAAGGACAAACGAATGAGCCTCCCGCATGAAATGCAGGTGATGGAGATCACCCAATCCGGCGCTCCCGAGGTGCTGAAACCCGCCCATCGCGCGGTGCCCGTTCCGGGCTATGGCGAGATCCTGATCGAGGTGGCCTATGCGGGCGTCAACCGTCCCGATGCGCTGCAACGGGCCGGTCTCTACGACCCGCCGCCCGGTGCCTCCGACCTGCCCGGCCTCGAGGTCTCGGGCCGCGTGGCGGCCTGCGGACCGGGGGTCAGCGACTGGACGGTAGGAGATACGGTCTGCGCACTCGTGCCGGGTGGTGGCTATGCCGAATATGTCACCTGCCCTGCCGCCCATGCGCTGCCGGTGCCTGCGGGTCTGGACCTCCAGCTCGCGGCCTGCCTGCCCGAGACCTGTTTCACGGTCTGGTCCAATGTGGTGATGCGCGGCGGACTAAAGGGCGGCGAGCGGTTTCTGGTGCATGGCGGCTCGTCCGGTATCGGCACGACCGCGATCCAGATCGCGCGCGCCCTCGGCGCGACCGTTTATGCCACGGCAGGTTCGGAGGCCAAATGCGAGGCCTGCGCGGCATTGGGCGCCAAGGCCATCAACTACCGCGAAGAGGATTTCGTGAAGGTTCTGGCGGCGGATGGCGGTGCCGATCTGATCCTCGATATGGTGGGGGGCGACTATATCAAGCGCGATCTGAAGGCGCTTGCGATGGATGGCCGTCTGGTTTTCATCGCCTTCCTGCAAGGCCCCAAAGCCGAGATCAACTTCGCGCAGGTGATGACCCGCCGCCTGACGATCACCGGCTCAACCCTGCGCCCGCAGACAGACGCGCAAAAGGCCGCCATTGCTGCGGAGCTGCGCGAGAAGGTCTGGCCGATGGTCGAGACCGGCAAGCTGAAGGTGCTGTTGGATTCGACCTTCGAGCTGACAGAGGCGGCCAAGGCACATGCGCATATGGAAAGCTCGACCCATATCGGCAAGATTGTCCTGCGGGTAAAGTAACATGGCGCCAATTCTTTACGTCCCGCACTGCACAGCGTGCAACAGCTTGCGATCATTCTGATGCGTGCTCCGTTATTCTGGGAGTCCAAGCGCTCCCTATTGTCACTTGCTTTGTCCCCGCTCGGCTGCCTGACGGCCTATGCGACTTCTCGTCGCGTTTGT
>NZ_JAYWLC010000027.1:0-24873 GCF_040297545.1 Thioclava kandeliae | reverse complement strand
CGCTGATCAGATGCGTCCGAAACTGCCAAAGCTGGCGACCCTCATGGACGGCGCCGAGGAGGATGTGCTGGCCTACATGACCTTTCCCCAGCAGCATCGAACGAAGCTACACAGCACAAATCCGATGGAGCGCCTAAACGGCGAGATCAAGCGCCGTACGGACGTGGTCGGGATCTTTCCTAATGAGGCTTCGATCCGCCGCCTCGTTGGGGCCATCCTGATGGAGCAGACCGAGGAATGGACCGTCCAGCGCGGTCGATACATGGCACTGGAAACGCTGGCGCCAATCTGCGATGATGTCGTGGGCAGCTTGCCTGCAGCGCAGCGCGACTGATCAGCTCGGCCCGCTATGAGCTACACCATCAGTTGGGACACGATCGTCGTCAGTGCATCGACCATGTCCGCTCGGCGCTCGGCATCTCCGAACGCCGAGCCTGTCAGGCGCTTGGGCAGCACCGGTCGACCCAACGCACGATCCCGCTCGGTCGTCAGGACGAAGCCCTGCTGACCGCTGACATCATTGAACTGGCACGGCAATATGGGCGATATCATGACAATACGCACTGGTTCAGGCGGGCGGATCACGCCAACCATAAGCGGGTCGAACGAATTTGGCGACGCGAAGGGCTTAAAGTCCCGTAAAAGCAGAAGAAATGCGGGCGGCTCTGGCTGGCGGATGGCTCTTGCGTCCGGCTGCGGGCGGAGCGTCCGAACCATGTCTGGTCCTATGATTTTGTGCAGGACCGGACCGCGGACGGGCGGGCTTACCGCATACTCAATATCGTCGATGAATTCACCTAGGGACGGTGCTGGTGATACGTGTCAAACGCAAGCTCAACTCAGTCGACGTCATCGACGCGCTGACTGATCTGTTTATCCTTCGAGGCCCGCCCGAGTTCATTCGGTCCGATAACGGCCCTGAATTCATTGCCACCAAGCTGCGCAACTGGATCGAGGCGGTGGGTGCCAAAACGGCCTATATCGAGCCGGGTTCGCCCTGGGACTGAGGAGGATCAGAAAACAGGCCGGGGGACTGTTTTCCCGACGAAGGGTATGTGGAGAGCTTCAATGCTAGGCTTCGCGACGAATTGCTTGATGAGGAGGTGTTTTATTCGCTTAAAGAAGCCCAGATCCTGATCGAACGCTGGCGCCAGCATTACAACACGCTGCGCACGCATAGCTCTTTGGGATATCGCCCACCAGCACCAGAAAGCATCGTGCCAGTAGACCAAAGGCCCACGATGCACTAACTTTCAAACCGGACCACTCAAGTGGGGCAGACCCGCCGACGAAATGGCCCTGATGCTCATGCGCGCGGCCTATTCGCCCATCGTGCGCGACAGTATGGATTACTCCACCGCGATCTGTGATGCGCAGGGCCAGACACTGGCGCAAGGTGTGACCACGCCGATGCATCTGGGTAGTTTCTTTGATGCTATGCAGTTTTTGATGCGGCACTTCGATAGCGATATCCATGAAGGGGACGTGTTTATTGGCAATGACCCCTATGCGGCGGCGGGGCAGCACCTTCCCGATATCTATATCATCGAGCCGATCTTCCATGGCGGGAAAGTCGTGGCTTGGACGACGACGCTTGCGCACCATGCCGATGTAGGTGGCATTGTGCCTGGCTCGAACGCCCTTGGGGCTACCGAGATATATCAGGAGGGGCTGCGTCTGCCCTTCCTCAAACTCTATGACCGTGGCGGGATCAACGCTGCGATCTGGGAGATCATCGGGCTGAATGTCCGCGTGCCCGAGATGGTCTATGGCGATCTGCGCGCCCAGATGGCGGCCAGCCGTGCAGGGCGGAAATCCTTTGGTGATCTGGTGGCCCGCTACGGTATCGAGACCGTTCTGGAGTGTGCCGAGGAGCTGCATGACTATGCCGAACGCATTGGCCGCGCCGAGATCCGCGACCTGCCCAATGGCACATTTCATTTCACCGACCATATGGACGGGTTGGGCGCAAACCCGGAGCCGATCGTGATCCAGCTTGCGGTGACGATTGCCGATGACACGATCTCGGTGGATTTCGCGGGGTCTTCCTTACAGGTGCAGGGCGGCGTGAATACGCCGCTGCCTTTCACCAAAGCCTCGGTCTATACCGCGTTGCGCTCGGTAATGCAGTCGGAGATTCCCAATTGTCACGGGTTCGAGCGGGTCGTGACGGTCACCGCGCCCAAAGGGACGGTGGTCAACTCGGTCCATCCCGCGCCCTGTGGGGCCCGCGGGATCACGGGCTACCGGGTGATTGATGCAATGTTCGGTGCGCTCGCTCAGGCCATTCCCGACCGTGTCACCGCCGACGGGATGGGCGGCTCGACCGTGCCGACATTCGCGGGCGAAATTGAGGGGCGGGCCTTCGTCTTCACCGAGACGGTCATGGGGACTTGGGGGGCCTCTTCTACCCATGACGGTCAGGTGGGGGTGCCGCATATGGGGGCTAATCAGGCCAACGTCCCGATCGAGATGATCGAATCCACCTATCCCCTGCGCATTCGCCGATACGGTATTGTGCCGGATACCGGTGGGGCGGGGCGCCATCGGGGTGGAAATTCCTTTATTCGCGAATATGAATATCTTGGCGAAACTGAGGGGCTTATGTCGCTACGCTCGGATAAACGCGATTACCGGCCACACGGGCTTTATGGCAGGCAAAAGGGCACTGGTCCGGTCAGCCATCTGATCCAATGGGAAGAAATGATCGAGCTACCCGTGTTGGTAACCGAGCCCTACCCATTGAAGAAAGGAGATATTTTCCGTCATATCTCACCATCCGGCGGCGGGTTCGGCGCTCCTTCGGAGCGGTCGGCCAATGATATCCGGCACGATCTGGAGGCAGGGCTGATCTCGGCGGATACAGCAATGCGCGATTATGGATATACTGCGTAGGTGCTGGTGGGAGGATCGTGCATCAACGGAAGGAATAGCTGATCCCGGACCGAGCTTGGTCTTGCCCTCCTGAACTAGTCCTCCATCATTCGGGATAAACTATCCCAAAACCTAGACCGCTTCAGGGCGGCAAGGCCAGAGGCGTATCCATCTCCGTGCAGGTGGCGGACATATAGGTTGCGAGCTGGCGGTCGAACGCGTCCAGATCGCGGCCCAGAAGCGTGCCGCGCGGGCGAATGATAGAGAAGCCGAAGCTGGCCCGTGCCTCGAATGGTCGTGTCACCCCGCCCGCAGCCGCGTGCAGCCGTCCGGTGCAGGGGTCGGCCACCGAGACCCCTAGACCGCGCTGCACCAACTGCGAGGCCAGTGTCGCCAGATGTGAGCGCACCACCACTTCGGGCGGAGTATTCATCTGGCTGAAGGCGCGCTCCATCATCACGCCGGTGGCGGTCGTGTCGTGATATCCGATCACCGCGTGGCCAACAAAATCCTCGAACCGGATTACGTCGCAGGCGGCGAGGGGGTAGCCTGCAGGCATCAGGCAGACATAGGGCAGGTGAACATTACGGATCAGATCGATGTCGTGGGCATGGCGGGTAGGGGCGGTAAATCCAAGCTGACACTGGCGGCTGGCGACCTGCCTGATGACATTGTGGGTCTGCATCGAGTTCAATGTCACGCGGAAATCGGGCTGATGGGGCAGGAGATCGGCCAACGTATCGGCAAGGATCGAATGCGCCAGTGCCGGCATCGCGGCAATCGAGACGGTCGAGCGCCGCCCCAGCCGAATATCGCGCGCGCTTTTCTCGATTGCGGTAAGTCCCACGAAAGAGCGGTTTACCTCGATCGCCAGCTCATGGGCCTCGGGCGTGGGCACGATTTTGCCACCGAAGCGGGTGAAGAGCCGCAGGCCCGTGCGCTCCTCAAGATCGCGGATCAACCGGCTAACGGCGGGTTGCGAGACATTCATGATTTCGGCCGCTCCCGAGACGGAGCCGCATTCGAGGACAATTTGGAAGGCTTCGAGGGCACGTTGGGAGAGGTAGGCCATAATTGGCCTTGCTCCGCTAAAGAGGTGGGTTCGGATGTTGGCGTGCTCTCGCAGGGGCTTCGCGCGTTACGCGCGGCGTTCTGAAAATCACTCTCCCCGGCCTCCCGTCCGGACGACGCTGTCCGGACGGGGCTTTCCGTGTCAGGCGGGAAGGGGGGCTTTGGTGTGGACCAGCTCTGCCGCACGCAGATCGGCCCAGAAGGCTGCGGGGATGGTCTCGCGCAGGGCGGCTGTATCTTCGGCAATCCGCGAGGGGCGGCTTGCGCCGGGAATGACGGCGCTGACCGCCGGATTGGCCAGCGAGAATTGTAAGCCTGCCGCCTTCATCGACACGCCATGTGCCTCGGCAATGGCCCGTATCGCATCAATCCGCGCCTGCATCGGGGGCGTGATGGGGGCATATTCGAAATTGGGTCCGCCAACCAGCGCGCCCGAACTGTAAGGCCCGCCAACCACGATCCCCAACCCCTGAGCACTCACTTCCGGCATCAGCCGTTCAAGCGCGCGACTATGGTCCAGTAGGGTATAGCGTCCCGCCAAGAGCGAGCCGTCGGGGCGCGGTCCGTCGAGCGAGAGCAGCAACTCCACCGCTTCGACGCGGTTCACGCCAAGACCCCAAGCCTTGATCACCCCTTCATCTCGTAATCGATCCAGCGTCACGAAGGCGCCTTTGCGGGCCTGATCGAACACGCTGATCCAGTCGTCGCCCCAGAAATCTTGCGCCACATCATGCACCCAGACGATGTCGAGCCGGTCGGTCTGCAGTCGTGCGAGGCTGTCTTCGATCGAGCGCATCGTGGCTGTAATCGCTGATGACCCTGTTTTTGCGCCCATGCGCGAAGACCGGATTATCGTTCGGCTCGGCCATCTCGTCGAGCACGACCCGCCCGACCTTGGTGCTCAGAACATAGTCATCGCGCGGCTTGTCCTTGAGGGCCTGCCCCATACGGATCTCCGCCAGTCCCGCACCATACATGGGCGCATTGTCGAAATAGCGGATCCCGTCGGCCCATGCGGCTTCGACGGTCTCCATGGCTTCGTCTTCGGGGATTGCGCGGAACATATTGCCCAAGGGCGCGGCCCCAAAGCCGAGTTTGCTGGTCAGGAGATCTTTGAGCGCCAAGAGTGATGTCCTTTCGGTCTGCGTGACATCCCGCATCCGCGGGACCTGCGTCGCAGCCTGGCGCAAATCTGCAGCTCGCACAGCAGACGAGCCTGCCCGATTGCAGGAGCATCTTGCCAGATCAGTTCCGCTCGAGCAGCGTCTTGGGCGTGATCCCGTAGGTCTTCTTGAACGCCTTGCCGAAATAGGAGCTGTCATTGAAACCATAGGCAAAGGCGGCCTCGGAGACGCTTTCGACGCGGCGTTCATTGAGTGCGGCATAGGCACAGGCCAGACGCTGGCTCTGCAGCCATGCCATAGGCGTTGTGCCCGCTTCGGTGAACAGCCGCGCCAAGGTGCGCATCGAGACATTCTGGGCAGTGGCGATTTCGGCGAGGCCCAAGCCGCTATCGGCAAGATTGTCACGCATGTAATGCTGGATGCGGCTCAGAAGCCGCTGGTTGCGAGAGCCGCAACTTTCTGCGCCAAAGCTTGCACCTATGGCTGCGGTCATCATGTCCAGTACCGAGGTCGAGAAGCCTTGCAGGGCTTGCTCGCGGTCACCCTGCGCCGAGATCTCGGAGGCTTCGACAATCAACGAGGACAGGATACGCCCATAAGGCGTGTCGCCCTTGAGGACGCGACCCGTGATGTCGTCCAGCTGGGTCAGGCGTGCCTGTGCCAGCGCGCGGGGAATGCGCAACGAGACGCAGCGGTAATCGGCATCGGAATGGTGCTGATAGGGGCGGGCGGAGCTGTAGAGGTAGATGTCCCCCGGTCGGGCCCATGTCTCGTGGCCGTTTTGCACCAGCATCGTGCGCCCCGACAGCATTGCCACGGCAAAGAAATCATCGCGCGGATCATAGCGCACATCGCTCAGGCGGCGCTCATAGGTGATCGGGCTCGACGCCACGCGTGAGATCATCATCTGCCCGAAAGGTAGGGCTTCTAAAGTCGCGCTGAATTCCTCGTCTTTGGGTGCACGCCCCATACACGGGGCATAATTCTTGAAGACGAGATCGTTCCAATAGGCGAAACGGTTCTGTGTCTCGATCTGGCTGGTGTCAAAAAGAGCGCTCATTGACCCTCGCGATAGCAACTTGGTTTGGACCGAGTATTTCTTCAAATAGCTGTTAGGTGAATGTCATCTTGGGGAAGATGGGGCGTGCACCCTATCTCCCCCGAGAAGCCGAGCATAATCTGCCGGAAATATAGGCTATAAGCGTAAATTTCCGGCATAAATTAGCCAGTCCGGCGACCGAGCGCGAAGAGGCTTGCCGCAAAGAGAGTCACCAGACCGACCAGCCAGTATTGCCATTCGGTGCCGACCTGCATGAAAGTCGTGGCCGAGAAGGTCAGCTGGATCAGCAATGCGCCGAAGATCGTGGCGATGAAAGATCCCATACCACCGCTGATCACGGCCCCTCCCAGCACCACTGCGGTAATGGCCATCAGAGAATAATTGGCGCCGGTTGTTCCCGAGCCTACCCCCACGGTCGCGGCCAGAATAAGCCCCGCCAACCCGACCAGAAACCCGTTGAGGGCAAAGGCTGCCGGTAGCAGAACCTTGCGTTTGGCGCCGAGTTTGGCCGCCGATGATCCGTCCGAACCCAATGCCCGCAGCTTCTTGCCGAAGGCTGTGCGCATGAGCACCAGCTCCAGCCCGACTGCCAGCATCACGGCCACAATGGCGGCCAGTGTGACCGGACCTAAACGCATCAATGCACCGTCAATCAACTTGGCATCGATGATCCCGCCCGGCACCGGGCGCAGATAGAGCGAGAGCCCCTGCAACGCGAAGAAGGCTGCCAATGTGACGATGATCGAGGGAATTCCCAGCACCAACGTGATCAAGCCTTGCAAAAAGCCCATTGCGGTGGTGATGGCCAGAATGCCAATGACGGTAAACACAAGCTGCGTGCCCGAGATGCCGTCCGGGATCCAGAACGACGACAGCACCACGACGAACCCCGCCATCGGCCCGACCGAAAAATCGATCTCGCCTTGCAGGATCAGGAAGAGCTGGCCAAAGGCGATCAAGGCCAGCGTTGCCATCTGGATCTGCACATTGTCGAGGTTATAGGGCGACAGGAAGCGGCTGTTTACCGAGACCGCCGATTGCACGATCAGCGCGCAGGCCAGCGTCAGGATGCCGATGGCAAACCATTTGCTGTCCAGAAGGCCACGCAGCATGCTGCGCTCGCCTGTGGCTGGGCTTTCGGTTTCGCGGCGGCCACCGGCGGTCAGGTTGGCTGCGGTAATCTCGGCGTCATTGACGTGATCGCCCGAAAGCTCGGCCGCAACCTCGCCCCGCGCCATGATTGCCACATGGTCGCACAGCCCCTCAAGCTCTACCCCGTCCGACGAGGCCACGATCACGGCCACACCCTGCGCGGCAAGCGCCCGCAGCTTGTGGTAGATATCGCTTTTCGAGCCGATATCGACGCCTTTTGTGGGCTCGTCCGCGAGGAAGATGCGCGGGGAGCCAAGGATCTCGCGCCCGATCAGCACCTTTTGCTGGTTGCCACCCGAAAGGGCATTGATGGTCACGCCATGAGAGGGCGCCTTGATCCGAAGATCTGTCGTGCGCTCGGCAATCTGGCTGCGTTCTGACAGCCGGTCAATGCGCAGCCCTTCGCCGTTGACACCCGCGCCAAGGTTCTCGGCGATGCTCATCGACATGAAGAGCCCCTCTTTGTGGCGGTCGTCAGGCACATAGGCCACGCCTGCCTCGCGGGCGGCAGCGCGGCTTTGCCATTCGAGGGCTTCACCGTGCAGGGTGACGGTTCCACTATGGGGCGCAAGTCCCGCCAAGGCACGCATCACATCGCGCTGGCCCTGACCCTCGACGCCCGCAAGGCCCAGAATTTCGCCCGGACGCAGGGTGAGGTTGATATCATTGAACCCTTGCCCCGAGAAATCGCGCAGCTCGAGCAGAGGTGCCTCTCCCTGCGCCCCCGCTTTCGGCGGATAGACCTGTCCCACAGGGCGGCCCACAATCATCGATACGATATCGGCGCGGGTGAACGCGTCACGCGGGCGGGTGGCGATCAGTGCGCCATCACGCAGCACGGAAATCCGGTCGGCGATCTCTTCCACCTCGTCGAGACGGTGCGAGATATAGACGATGGCCACGCCACGCTCCCGCAGACGCCGGATCAGCGCAAAAAGCTGGCGGACATCTTCTTCCTTGAAAGGTTCGGTCGGCTCGTCCAGCACGATGATGCGCGGATCGGAGGCCAGCGCCCGCGCGATTTCGACGACATGGCGCTGGCCGATGGTCAGGTCCGAGATGCGCGCATGGGGGTCCGCAGCCAGAGCGCCCGTGGTTACCTGTGCGATCAGCGCACGCACGCGGGCGGCTCCTTGTGCCCCTTTGAGCGAGGGATCGGCCAGTGACAGACATTCAAGCACGCTCAGATGCGGCGGCAGTGGCGGGTGCTGGAAGGCCACGGCAATCCCGGCAGCCCGGAAGCGGTCGGGATCTGCGCCCTGCATGCGTTGGCCATTGATGACGACCTCGCCCAGCGTCACCGGCAAAACCCCGCAGGCCACCGAGATCAGCGTGGATTTGCCCGCGCCGTTTTCACCGATCACGGCATGGACCTCGCCCGGCGACACCGAAAGATCGACGCCGTCTAGGGCTATGGTCTTGCCGAAATGTTTATGGATGTCGCGCAGCTCCAGCACGGCGGGTCTATTGGACACCGCCGCCTTCGGTCGCGAGGCCGGATCTTTGGGGCGCGGTTGCGGCCGGTTCCGGATATGCCGGATCAGCTGCGGCAGGGTCACGCCTGCCAGAATGATGGCCGCCTGCACGATGGACTGGATGGCATAATCAAAACCCAGCGACACGACGATCTGGTCCAGCAGGACAAGGAATACCGCCCCGATCATCGTCGCCAGCACGCTGCCGCGATCACCGTTGAGCGGGCTGCCGCCCACAATAACGGCGGCGACCGTGGTGAGCATATAGGGATTACCCGACAGGAGCGTGGGCGTAACAGCAAGCCCTGCCAGCATTACACCGGCCAGCGCGAAGAGAAGCCCTGCCGTAGTATAGGCCCCCAGCGTGCACAGGCTTACGGGAATGCCCAAGGCGCGCGCGGCATCGGCGCTAACAGCAGACATGAGGAACTGGCGGCCTGGACGGGTGCGCGAAATGCCCCAAGCGAGGGCGGCCCCGAGCACCAGAAATGCCAGAAATAGCACGGAGACCAGACCGACCCGTGCGCTGGCGATCTGCACAAGCGCTGAGGGGGCCGAGCTGATCGAGCCGCCTGTCATCCAGTAGACGAGACCGACCAGCAGGGAATTGGTGCCGATGGTGACAATCAGCGGCGGCACCCGCACAAAGGTGACGAGCGCACCATTGACCAGCCCGATCAGCGCGCCGCAGATCAGTGTCAGCGCCACATAGCCCAATGTCGCCCCGAGCCCTGCATCGCTTGCGGGCAGGGCGGTCATCATGACGGCCGCGACAGAAATGGTGCCTGCCACCGAAAGGTCGAAGCCGCGTTGCTGGATGACCAGATACTGGCCGATCGCGGCAACACCCAGCACCCCGATAAAAGGCGCCATCGCGAAAAGGGAGCCCGCCGACACGGCCCGCGGTGCCAGAACAAGCGCCAGTGCCACGAGAAGCACGACACCGAGGGCTGCACGGAAAGCCAGCGTTCCGGTGCTTTCCCGTAAAGTCTGGCGCAGCGCGGCTCCGGTTTGCGGCGTGGGGTCGGGGGCGGCCTGAAGGGAGGCCCCTTGATGATAGGGGTCGGGTGCGGGCATCGGGTGTCTCGTCTTGCAAATGGGTAGAAACAGGCGGGCCCGTATGCAGGCCCGACGGGCGTGGCGGCGGAAGTTTCCTCCCGCCGCGCTATGTTTTATTTGAAGATTGCGATCAGCTGCTCTTTCGACAGAAGCGAGGAGCGCAGCGAGACATCTGCCGGAAGATCAGGGTCACAGACTGGGTGGATTTCGGGATTGTCGGAGGTGCTATCGACCAGAAGATCCACATTGACGATGCTGGGCTCTTCGCTGTCGATATCATTCACCGCCGCAAGACCTTTACGCAGGGCAAGGCGGAAGATCCAGGTCCAGGAGCTGGTCAGACCCATTTCGAGTTTCGGCTCATTGGGCTTGTTCTCGGTATAGAAGCATTGCGCGCCGTTGGCATCAAGCCCCGTGACGGGCGGCATCGGACGACCAGCGGCCTTGAAGGCCCGCAGCGAGCCCAGAACGCCCACGCCATAATCCGAATACATGCCATCAATCTCGGGATATTTGGCCAGAAGCGCGGTGGTCACTTTCTGGTATTGTGCCGGATCCCAGCCCGAGACAACCGGTCCCTCCAGAACATTGATACCCGGATTATCGGCAAAGACCTTTTTCCAGCCCGGTTCCTGTGCGGTGGTTTGCGGTGCCCCCGGCGAGCCACCCCAGACGATTACATTCCCTTTGCCGTGCAGCTGGTCGACGAGGAATTGCGCATAAACGCTGGCCATCTGTTCCTGATTTGGGGTGACGATGGTGGTGTAATCGGTGCCGATCTTGCCGGGGAAGTTCACGCCCACCTCGATCGGGATCACGACAGAGCCCATGCGCATCGCATCGCGCATGGCGGGGATAGCGGCGGGGCCTGCATCCGGCGGGCCAAGCAGGATGATGTCAAAGCCTTGCGCCGCGAGCGAGCGGATATTGGCCAGTTCTTTTTCGGGGTTGCCCTGACCATCGGCCAGACCGACCTCGGTGATGTTGGGGCATTTCGCGGCCTCGTCCTTGAGTTCCTCGAATTTCATCTGCCGGTTGGCATTCATGAAACCGACCGAGAGCGCCACTTTGATGGGCTTGGTGCCACAGAATTTCGTGACATCCTCGAAATCGGCTTCGGTGCCGACCTTATCGGAGTTGAGATTGGCGGCATGCGCCGCACCGGCCACAAGAAGGGCAGCGGCCACCGCGCCCGCGCGCTGTGTCAGGGTCTTGAAATTCATGATGTCTCCTGTTGGAAGAGCGTTTACGGGGCTTTTGCCCCTTTTGTTATTCAGTTGGCTTTGGGGAAAACCGCGCGGCGCGAGAGCGGCAGAGAGATCATCGTTTCGAAATCGATGAATTTCGCGCTGTCTGCCATCACCTCGGGGATAGCCCAGCATTCCTCGGCCTGTTGCTCTGTCTCGAAGCTGTAGATCGAAATGGCGTCATATTCGAGATCGCCCTCGGTCACATAGCGCGCACCCGCGCTGGCACTGGCGGCAGGGAAATGCTCGTAAGAAATCAGGCCGCGATTGGTGATATGTTCCAGCATCAGCGGGCCATGACGGTCACGGTAATACGCCTGAAATTCCTCCAGCGACATGCCGGGTTTGCGGCGGAAAATCATTGCGACAGAATACATTGGCTGTCCTCGGTGTTGGGTGTCTATTTGCTATGCGGCCCCTTTCGAGATCGGGCCGTTCCCCTATGGCTAGCAACTGGCGTGGCGCTGCGCCCGTACCCTGTTGCCAGATTGCGGGATTCTCTTGCCAGCCTTGGTCTCTGGCTGCCACGCGGCCATGATCTTGGCAAAATGCTCCCGTTTTCGGGCAATCTCGTCCGGTCGCATCAGGTGTCCGCGCTTTATCAAAGGTCCGAACACCGATTGGAGATATAGATGCCGCATTCCCCGACACCCGCGCCCCAAACGTCCCCCGCCCCCAAAACGTTACGCCTGAAGATGGCGCAATGGCAGGGCGGCAATCTGCCTGCCTATCATTTCGGAGCCGAGTTGCTGGCATGGCTGGCACCACCCTCCGACACACCGATGGTCGAAGTGCCCGTCGATCCGCCGAGCGCCGATCCTTTGCCGCTCGAGGATGGAATTCTCGCCAAAAGCCGCGTGCTCGCGCAGGCCAGATCCGCCCGCGTGCTGATTGATGCCCATGCGCCCGACCGTCTGGTTGTATTCGGCGGGGATTGCGGCGTGGATCTGGCGCCCTTTGCCTATCTCAACGAGAAATACGAGGGTGATCTGGCGATCCTCTGGGTCGATAGCCATCCCGATATCATGACGCCCGCCGAGTTCGAGCGTGCCCATGCGATGGTGCTCGGTGCGTTGATGGGGCAGGGCGATCAGGATCTGGCGGATATCGCGGCACGCAAGGTTGAGCCTGCACAAGTGGTTTATGCCGGTATGGACGAGATGAGCCCGCTCGAGCGTGAGCGCCTGACGGATTGGGGGATACCGTTTATCGGGCCGGATCAGCTGGCTGAAACCAGCGCGCCGGTATTGGACTGGCTCCGTCAGAGCGGGAAGAAACATGTTGCGATCCATCTGGATCTGGATGTGCTCGACCCGAAGGGGTTCCGCTCGCTGCTGTTTAACAAACCCGGTAGTGACAATGCCGAATGGGCAGACACGCCGCAGGGCCGCATGAGCCTTGCGCAAGTGGTGCGGCTGCTGCGCGATGTGGCGGGAGAGGTCGAGATTGTGGGGCTGGGTATTGCCGAGCACCTGCCGTGGGACGTGATGAACCTGCGCGACATGCTGGCAGAGCTGCCGCTTTTATCGGACTAATGGCAAGGGGCGCCCAATTGGCGCCCCTGTTTTATATGCAGGCGTGACAGATCGGGTTCATTCAGCGGCCGCGCGGCTTTCCGCTCCCGCCTGTAAAAGCCCCACGACCTCTTTCGTGCTGCGGATATCGGCATAGACCGGATAGAGACTGTCCAAGCTGCCGTTATGCTCGTCATCATTCAGCGCCGCATTACCGTCAGAGATGAAGATCACCTTATAGCTCAGCTGATGGGCGTCACGGGCCGTTGCCTCGGAACAACAATTGGTGACGGTGCCGGTAATCAGAACCGTGTCTATATCGAGATCCTCCAGAACCCTCTGCAGATCGCAGGTGCCTTGGATGAACCCGCTGAAGCGGGTCTTGTCGAGGATCGCCTCGCCCTCGGCGACATCGAGACCCGGCCATAGAGCGTGATCATGTTCGCCCGCGGTGAAGCCTTTTTTCAGACCTTCGGAGAATGGCGTGCCAAGCATCGACCCATACCAGCTATTCCACTGCTTTTTCTCATCGGGATCATAGGTATAGCGCAGGAAAATATTGACGCCGCCCGCCGCGCGGACCGCTCGCGAGAGGTCATTGACATTGGGGACGATGTCTCGCGCGACAGGCACCTCGGAGACGGCGCCTTCTTCCATGAATCCGTTCTGGAGATCGACGATGATATGCGCCGTGCGCGAAGGATCAATGGTCTCGAAGGCATGGTCGCGGCCATTGCGGTTATGCTTGCCCCGAGCCAGGGAGGCGGGGGTCATCTTGATATTATGCATCTGATTTCCTTTCTTGTTATCAGGGTTCGAGGCCACGGTGCAGACGGGCCTAGCGCAAGCCTGACCGAGTTTACAAACTCGGCTCGGTCAGTGCATGTCGCGGTGGATAGGCGGGTATGGGTTGTGCTGTTTGCTTTGGTAAAAGCAGGTGTTTGCCGGAACTCTGGGCTGCGGTCGCGGGCAATGGATCAGAGGCGTTCCTCCGTTTTGGCATCGAAGACCGAAAGACGCGCGGCGTCATACCACATCGTTACCCGCTCGCCGGAAACCGGCACGGGCGACCAGTCGGAGGGCAGTTTGACCGACACGGTCGCCCCTGAAAGTTCCGCCCATAGAAGCGCATCGGCTCCCATGCTCTCATGCACCGAGATCGTCATTGTTGCGGGGCAATAGCCCTCTTCGGGCTCGGGTTGCAAATGTTCGGGGCGCAGGCCCAACGTCACCTTATGGCCGTTTTGTGGCGGTTCCATGAACGGATAGCGGGTCAGATCAAGCGTGCCTTTTGCCGTTTTCAGGTCGATCTTGCCATCGCGGACCAGTAATTCTCCCTCGATGAAATTCATCCCCGGAGAGCCGACAAAACCCGCCACGAATTTATTGACCGGCCTGCGATAAATCTCGTCGGGGGCATCGAGTTGCTGGATCACCCCGCCTTGCATAACGGCAATCCGGTTCGCCAGCGTCAGGGCCTCGACCTGATCATGGGTCACATAGATCATGGTCGTTCCGAGCCGGGCATGGAGTTTCTTGAGTTCGACACGCAGTTCGGTGCGCAGCTTCGCATCGAGGTTGGAAAGCGGTTCGTCGAAGAGGTAGACATCGGCATCGCGCACCAAGGCCCGCCCGATAGCCACACGCTGGCGCTGGCCGCCCGACAGCTCTGCGGGACGGCGCTGCATCAGCGGTTTGAGCTGCAGCATCTCGGCCGCGCGCGCCACGCGTTCGCGGATTTCGGGTTTGGGCAGGCGCGCCATCTCCAGCCCGAAGGACATGTTCTGTTCGACCGTCATCCGCGGATAGAGGGCGTAGGATTGGAACACCATGCCGATCCCGCGATCCTTGGGTTCGGCCCATGTCACATTGCGATCCCCGATCCAGATCTGGCCGCCGGCCACATCAGTGAGGCCCGCCACCGCGTTCAGCAGCGTGGATTTTCCGCAACCGGACGCTCCCAGCAGCACGAGAAATTCTCCGGGTTGGATATGGAGGTCGAGATTACGGATAACCTTATGTGAGCCAAAGGCGATATCGAGGTTTTTGATCGAGACTTGAGACATTTGCGGATTATCCTTTGACAGCGCCTGCGGCGATGCCGCGCACGAACCAGCGTCCGGAGACGAAATAGACGAACAGCGGGACAATGGCCGTGAGGATTGTTGCGGCCATATGGACGTTATATTCCTGTGCGCCCCTCGCGCTATTGACGATATTGTTGAGCTGCACGGTCATCGGCAGGTTGTCCGCCCCTGCGAAGATGAGGCCGAAGAGGAAGTCGTTCCATACGCCTGTTACCTGCAAGATGACCGCGACAATGATGATCGGCGTCGACATCGGCAACACCACACGCCAGAAAATGGCCCAGAACCCGCCGCCATCGACCCTTGCGGCCTTGAACAGGTCCATTGGCAGGCTGGCGTAATAGTTGCGGAACAACAGCAGCATGATCGGCATCGCGAAGATGGTATGCACGGCTACGATGCCGCCCAGATTGCCATAAAGCCCCACCGTTGAGAGCACACGCACCAGCGGATAGATGAAGACCTGATAGGGCACGAACAGGCCCAGAAGCAGCCCGCCAAACAGGAGCTTTCCGCCTTTGGGACGCCAGAAAGACAGCGCGTATCCGGTGATCGCCCCCAGCATGACAGGCAGTGCCACCGAAGGCACGAGGATGAAGACGGAGTTGACGAACCCGCCCTGTAGCCCGTGACAGCTGAGCCCAGTACACGCGCTCTGCCAGGCGGTTTTCCACGCGCCGAGGCTTGGGTGCTGGGGCAGGGCGAAGATCGAGCCCTGACTGATTTCGGGCAGCGTTTTCAGCGAGGTCGAAACCATCACATAAAGCGGAAAGAGAAACAGCAGCCCCGCCAGACCAAGGCATCCATAAAGTGCCAACCGCCGCAGGTTAAGCCGGTTCGGGCGCAGGCCCTCGGCGTGGCTCGGATAGAGATCCTTCATGATTTGGCCTTCCGCGCGCGATGGGATTGGACATAGAGAACGGGTGCAAGGGCTGCGATCATCGTGGCCAGCAGAACGACCGAGGCCGCTGTCGCAAGGCCAAGGTTCGACCGCCCGAACAGGTAATCCATGATGAATTTTGCAGGCAGTTCCGTGGCATTTCCCGGCCCGCCACCGGTCATGGCGACAACGAGATCGTAGGATTTGATCACCGCAACCGACAGAAGCACGGTCGAAGACACGATTGAGGGTCTGATCAGCGGCAATACTACGCGCAGGTAGTAGCGGCTTGCCGAGGCCCCGTCCACGCGGGCGGCTTTCCACAAATCACCATCGACGCCGCGCAGCCCTGCCAGCATCAGTGCCATCACCAGCCCCGAGGCTTGCCAGATCGCGGCGCCCGCAAGCACATAGATCGCACGATCGCGGTCCACCAGCCAGTCGAAGGTGAAACTGCTGAACCCTAGATCCTGAACGGCTTTCTGCAGACCAAGTGTCGGGTTGAGCACCCATTGCCAGACCAGCCCCGTCACCACGAAGGAGACCGCATAGGGGTAGAGGAAAATCGTGCGGAAGAGACCTTCGCCTTTTACCTTCTGGTCCAGCAGAACCGCCAGCAGGAAACCGATCACCAGACAGCCGATGATGAAGATCCCTCCGTAGACGACCATATTCTCGAGAGATTGCGTCCAGCGGCTCGAACTGAACAGGCGCCGATACTGGCTGAGCCCCGCAAAATCATTGACAGGGATAGAGCGCGAGGTGGTGAAAGACATCCGCACCGTCCAGACGATGGTCGCGAGATAGGCCCCGATCAGGATGAACCACCCCGGCAGCAGCGCGACCTGTCGGCTGATATGTCTGTAATATCGTGTCATATTTTAGCCCTTTGTGATCCGGTAGCGCCGCGCGGCCAGACAGCCGCGCGGCGCCCACCCTCACTGGAAGTCGGCGAAGACGTCTTGCAGCTCGGCTGCGAGATCCTCGGCGCTGGCACCGGTGTCGACCCAGAAATTGTCGAGGACATCGCCGATGCTACCTGCCACATCGCCCGAGAGCATCGCGGGATAGGCCGGCACGCTGCCGGCGGTTTTGGCCTGCGCAAGCGCCTTGGTCGAGCACATGTCAAGATCGGGCATCTGCGCATCCGTGCGCATGGGCAGGGCGCCTTTCGTGGTGGCGAAGGCTACCTGCGTGTCAACCGAGGTGACGGTCTTTGCCAGCAACGCCTGCGCCTCGGTGGGTGTCTTGCTGTCATTCATCGCAGGGAAGATCATCGCATCGCCATTCAGCGAGACGGGGGTATCATTCACGCCGATGCTGCACAGGATATCTTTGCCCGGCACCACGCCTGCCGCATCCAGTTCGCCCTTGACCCAGCTCCCCATGAAGAGGAAGGCCGCATCGCCCTTCATAACAAGCTGCGTCGAGAGGTTCCATTCGCGCCCCGCAGCCCCCTGATCGGAATAGTCGCGCAGACGGGCGAAAATCTCTGTGGCTTCGGTGAAGCTCGGGTTGTCGAACACCTGCGGATCGACTTTGTGGAACTGCATATAGGCTTCGGTATCGAGAGAGGCGAGAACAAAGCCGAAGAGGTTGAGATCCCAGTACCATTTACCCGGATGGGCATAGGGGATGATACCCTTTTCCTTCAGCTTGTCGCCATCGGCAAAGAATTCGTCCCATGTCTTGGGAGGCTCGGTCTCGCCAATGGCGGCCAGTGCCTTGGGCGAGGTCCAAAGGAAGTTGTTCACCGCCATGCCGACGGGAGCGCCGTAAATATGGCCGTCAACGGTGACAGCCCCCATCAGCGCTTCAGGCACAACATCTTTCCAGCCCAGATCTTTCGCCAGATCATCGAGATTGGCGAAATAGCCGGCGCGCGCCATATCCTGATATTCAAGCACGGATGTTGCGACCATCGCAGTGGGTGGGTTGCCGGCTTGCACGCGCGTGGTAAAGGCTGCACGGGCGGCATCGGTGCCCGCCACCGCGCTATCGATCCAGTGGCCGCCCGCTTTGTCATAGGCATCGGCAAGCACCCGCGCCGAGGCGGCCTCGCTGGAGGAGGTCCAGAAATGGATGACTTCGGCATCTTGTGCATGGGCGGCAGCCGTGAGGCAGGTCAGCGCGGCACCGGCAAGCAGGCCAGCCCTGAGCGGGGAGTTCAGCATGGTCTTCTCCTGTTGGGTTTGTTTTATGGGGTCGGGCGGCGCGTCAGTACCGCGCCTGACCCTGTCCGCAGAACGCATCGACGGGCGAGCTTGCGACGAACGGCGTTTTGCCGGTCAGCGCGTCGACCACAGCCTGCTGCATCTCGGGCAGGGTGGAATAGGCGTTTACGTAGGTCGGCACACGCGGCGCATCATAGAGGAAATAGGGATGCCCGAAGCCCACCATGACCGTCGGGATATCGTGCCAGGGCCGTTCGGTGGTCCGGAAGAAGTCGCCCATCATACGGAACCAGTCGATATAGATATGGCTCTTCATATTCAGCGATTCATCGGCCATCAGATAGAGCACAAGATCGGTTTTGGCCGGATCATAGGTCGGGCCCTCGAATGTGTCCTTGTCATAGACCTGCACCTCGAAACCTTCGGCGCGCAGCATATCGGCGACGTCCAGAGGTTTGTTCTCCCAGCCCATCAGCGCGTTGCGGATGCCGGTCTCGATAATCAGGACGCGCTTATGCGTCTGCGGCGAGACCGGAAGCGTCTTGTTGACATCCTTCACCAGCGTGGGGGCACGGCGGAAGGCTTCCTCGGCAAGCGCTGCATCCTCGGGCTGGCGTAGGCGGGCGCGGGCCGTTTCGGCAGTAACCGGACGATGCGTGCCATCGAGAAGCCCGACCACGGTCTTGAGCGCCAGAACCCGCGCGACCGCCTCGTTCAACCGGCTTTCGGGCAGCGAGCCGCTTTCAACCGAGCCGCGCACCTGTGCCATATCCGCCTCGGGGTCGAGCGAGAACAGAATCACATCACAGCCCGCGCGCAGCACTTCGGTGGGCATTTCGCGATGCGAGATCCATGCGCTCATCCCGCCCATTTCGGTCGCATCCGATACGACGATGCCGTTAAAGCCCATTTCCTCGCGCAGAAGCCGCGTGGTCAGTGCCGGATTGATCGAGGCGGGACGATAGGCGTCAATGCCGCAATCGGGATCAATGGACTGCATATAGGCAGGAAAGCCGATATGGGCCGACATGATCGACAGCACGCCCGCATCGAAGGCCGCGCGATAGAGACGCCCGAAACTCGCCTGCCATTCCTCGATGCTCAGCGGGTTCTGGGTGGTGACCAGATGCTGGTCGCGGTCATCATAGCCTTCACCGGGCCAGTGTTTGACGGTAGCGGCGATGCCGTTGCTCTGGAGCCCCTCGATATGAGCCAGCGCGTGGCGCTCGATCCGCGAGACATCGCTGCCATAGGAGCGCGATCCCACGATAGAACTGCGGAAGGCCGCATTGATGTCGATCACCGGCGTGAACGACCATGTGACGCCCATCGTGCGGCCCTCCCTGGCCATCAGCGCCGAGCAGGATTCGGTCAGTGCCGGATCGTCGACGGCAGCAAACGCCATCTGGTTGGGCACCTTGGTGCCAAAGGCAAAGCTCAGATGGCTGCCCTCCATATCGGCGCTGACCAGGGGTGGAATGGGCAGGCTGTCGAAGATGCGCTGCATCTGGGTCGTTTCGCGGTCCAGATCGTCACTGAAAAACCGCGTCACCCCGCCAGGTTTCATCTTCAGCACCAGCTCCAAGTCTTCCGGTTTGTCGCCCAGCAGGATCAGGAAGAAGACCTGTGCCACGCGGTCGGCGAGCGGCATGGTGTCGATGCGGGAGCGGATATCGGCGACCTGCGCATCGGTCAGATTGAACGGCGCGGCCTTGAGGCTTTCGTAGATGGTCATGGGGCTATCGGTTCTCGTGGTACGTGAAGGCGTCGCCTGTCGGACACAGGCGTCATGATCACGAGCCTAGGAGGAACCTTGTCACGGGGTCTCGGACCAGATGGCCAGAGCATAGGACGAGAGGGACAAAGGTCCGGTGCTGTCTATTGCTGATCGAGAAGCGTCTTGGGCGGGAAGCCATAGACCTTCTTGAACGCCCGCCCAAAATACGAACTGTCGTTGAAGCCGTAGGTGAACGCGGCTTCGCTGACATTGTCGACGCGTCCTTCCGCCAGCGCCGCATAGGCCACGGCAAGGCGTTGCGATTGCAGCCATGCCATAGGTGTTGTGCCCATATCTGCAAACATGCGCGTGAGCGTACGGGTAGAGATACCCTGTGCCTGTGCAATATCGGCCAGCCCCAGTTCTGGGTCTTCGAGATTGTCACGCATATAGCGCTGAACGCGCAACATCAGCTTGCGGCCGCGCGAACTGAGATCCTGCCCTTCGCAGGTGCCCGCACTGATTGCCGCTGCGATCAGATCCAGCACTGAACTCGAGAACCGCTGGATTTGTCCTTCGGCATCGTCATGTGCGGCCAAGGCGATCCCTTCGTGGATGAGCGCTGTGACGATGCGGTTATAGGGGCTATTGGCCTTGAGAATACGCCCGTTCATGTCATCGGCCCGTTCCAGCCGCCCCAGTGCGAGCGAGCGCGGGATCCGCAGGGCCATACTCCGATAGGGCGTCTCGGTATGGTGCTGATAGGGATAGGCCGAGCTGTAAAGATAGATGTCGCCGGTATTGGCCCAGACCTCGCGGCCGGATTGTCTGAGAAAGGTCCGACCGGCAAGCATGATGATCGCGTGGTAATCATCTCTGGATGAGAGAGAAATATCTGCAGGGCGCCGGTTATAGGTGATTGGACTGGAGCGGACATCACTGATCACCATCGGTCCGAACTGGGCCAGATGGAGTTGCGCCTGAAAACTTTGCCTGTCAGCTGCAGTCCCGACACAGGGCGCATAGATCTTATGAACCACGTCCTCCCAGAAAGAGAGCTGTTCGGCGGCCGCGACCTGCGTGGTGTCATAAAGCGGGGACATGTACTTCACTCGTTCAGGGAATGGCCCGAGACTGGAGAGCGGACGCTTATTTGTTAAGCGTCTATCTTCGGTTTCGGCGAGTAATGGCAGACATATGGCGTTAGGGCGCTGATAGAATAGACAGAACGCCGCGTTTTGCGCGAAAGACGGGCGGCCCCTGTTCGAAGACAGCCAAATAGTATGTGCTTAGCTCGGTGCGATTGTATGCGACGTCCCTGCCAAACCTACGCAAAAGCGGCTGACCTGACCCCAGCTGTGCCTACCAACTCTGGACCACCCGAAGCTGGAGTTTCGGACCTTTGATCATGATGGCGGGCGGCTGGGTTCGTCGAGACAGTATAGCGCGCTCGGGATTGTGTATCCGATGGCGCGATGTGGTCTGTCCTCGCTGTAGCGTCTACGCCAAGCCTCCAGCTTTTCGCCGGTGTCTTCAAGGCTCAAGACCCCATATGCGTTCTGGCATTCGGGCCTGAATGTGTTGTTGAAGGCGAGGCGGGATCAGCAAACAGGCCGGGAGACTTTACTGGCCCCGACGCAAGATGAAGCCGTTATCCGTTGGCTTTCCCGGTCGTAAGAAGTGCGGCGCGACGTTATTGCATCGGCCCATAGATCGAGGCCTCGGCAAAAGAGGTCACGGCCCTTATCGACTCTTATCGTTTTCGGATGGCCCGTTTTTGCGCAGACCTTTACCAATATCTGGATGACATCGTCGCCGCTGTAGCTGAAGCGGGCCTCAAAAACGCGGTAGGCGCGCGAGTGTGTGCGCCCACCGTAATACTGCGCGACTTTTGCCCTAGAGCGCTTGCGCGATTTTCTGGAGCTCCGCCTATCCGGTGTCTTGTTCCGCAACTGCATGCCCATAGCCTTGTAAACATTGAAGGGTCTTTTAACCCTGTGATGCCAAGCTTCGCGATCAAGGAGGAAATGCAAGCGCCGATACCCCGACCGGACACGCGTTTCGTAACTCTCATTGCTGCGCGCCTTTGGCGCTGCCGGATCGGTGCGGCGGAACGGAGATTGTCGCTTGATCAGTCCAAACGCGGGGCTCCGCACGCCTTGCGGATCAAGAGCGCGCAATCTGTGCACATCCCGCGAACGAGTGTACGCGACCGCTCCGGTGCTTGCGAACTTTCGCCGGATGACTTCCGTTCGCGGGTATACTCGAACCGGTGGCCTTCCCCGCGTCCCCTCTCGCAGCCCAGCGTCGGGCTTGTAAGGATCTTGAGACGCGCATTCTCGTCTTCAAGCAACTTCAGCCGCTGCATTTCGTCAGGCAGCAAACCACCGAACTTTTTCTTCCGATTGAAATATACCGACTGACTGATGCCGATCTTCCGGCATATCACGGCGACAGGCATTCCCTCTTCACCTTGCCCAGCTAGAGAAGACTGCCAGGAAACTCCAGCTTTACATGGTCAGGTTTTCAGCAGGTAGATCAACTCTCCGGTGGTGCGCGCTATTGTGATGTCGCCTGATCTGCTCGTCTGAATGGACAACGTCTACTCCGTGCCCCCAGAACCATCCCACCGCTACCGCAATGGAGTTTGTGACCGCCGTTCTCATCAACTCTCATCGACGTGATAAATGGTTAATAGCCAAATTTTCCTGTGTCCTTTAATTGGACATCATATCCATTATTCGGTCATTACGTGGAGATTCTTATGTTACGCAATCAGTTCGATCGCCGTACGGTCCTTGCCGCGGGAGCCTTAAGTGCCCTCGCACCTGCTGCAGCCAAGGCGCAATCAGCAAAAACTGAAGGCCAGGCGGCGACCAAAAAAGCTGTGCCGAAGATCGCGCTCGAAGAACATATTATCTTCCCTGATTTTGTGGAATATCTAGCTGAAACAAAACAGAATATTCGTTCTGACCTGTTCGATAAGGTGGTCCCTATTCTAGAGGATTTTGGCGACAGGCGCCTTGAGGCAATGGATCGGAACGGCATTGCTTACTCGGTGTTGTCTATCTCGGGGCCAGGGGTGCAGATCGAACCCGATCACGCCAAAGCAGCAAAACTTGCGAAATCGGCAAACGATCGGCTGGCCGCGCAGGTCCAGAAACAGCCAAAACGTTATGGCGGTTTTGCCCATCTGGCATTGCAGGATCCGGCAGGTGCGGCGGATGAACTGGAACGTTGTATGACAGATCTCGGCTTTCAGGGCGCGCTGATCAATGGAGAAACCAATGGCGAATATCTCGACCATCGCCGTTTCGATGTGTTCTGGGAGCGCGCCGCGGCGCTGAAGGCGCCAATTTATATCCATCCAGGAAATCCCGCAGGCAAGTCGGCTGCCTATGCCGGGCATCCCGAGCTTTGGGGGCCGACCTGGAGTTGGGCGGCCGAGACCTGTACCCATGCGCTTCGACTGGTCTTCAGCGGTGTCTTTGACCGCTTTCCCGATGCGCGGGTTATTCTTGGGCATATGGGTGAGACGCTTCCCATGCAACCGTGGCGTCTAGATAGCCGCTACCCGATCTCCAACACGGCTTTCGAGATTGAAAAGAAGCCCTCCGAGTATCTACGCAACAATCTTTGGCTGACGACGTCTGGCGTGTGCGACGACGTGGCGCTGCGCTGTGCGCTTGATAATATCGGCGGAGATCGCGTGTTGTTCTCGGTAGACTATCCCTTCGAAAAACCCGAAATCGCGGCCAAGTGGATCGATAATGCCGAGATCAGCGAGGACGAGCGCTTCGCTGTTTCGCAGGGCAATGCGGCCAAGCTGATGAATATCTCGCTTTAAGCCCAATGGGATTGATTGGCCCTTTCTTCTTGCCGTGATAACTCTCACGACAAGAAGGAGGGCTGGAAATGACCCAGGCCAGTGAGAGCAAGGCGATTGGCGTAATCGCACGGGCCGCGACGATCTTTCGCGTGCTCGAGAGGGCCCCGCGCGGGATGAGCATCTCGGAACTTGCGCGCGAGGCAGCTCTGCCGCGCTCTACCGTACATCGTCTTATCACCGATTTGGCTCAAGAACACCTGCTACTCCTTGCTAACGGACGGGTCTGTCTGGGCCCTGCGCTCCCGCGCCTTGCCGCAGCCAACCAGCATGATGTCCAGAGCCTTTCGCGCCCCGAATTGGAAAGGCTTGCCGAATGCTGTGGAGAAACAGTCAATCTTTCGGTTCTGCGGGCGGATCAGGCGCTGCTGGTAGATCAGGTCGCCTCGCGCCAGCCGTTAAGGGTAGTCTCGCCGGTCGGCGAGGTCCTGCCGCTGACCGTTACTGCGCAGGGTCATGCGTTTCTAGCTGCGCTACCGGAGGCCGATCTCCGAGCGCGGCTCGGGCTGGAGATTACACAGGCCGGCGATTACCTGACACTTTGCAAGGCGCTTGACGTGATCCGTCGCGACGGGATCGCTTTTGAGGCGCAGCGATATCTCGCTGGTGTCTGTGCGTTCGCACTTACGCTTGATCTCCCCGTGAGCGAACGCTACGCGCTGTCGGTCGTCCTTCCACTCGCGCGGCTGGACGGACGCGAGGATATGATCCGCGATGCCCTAAGGCAGGCGGCAGACGCGATCAGGGCACGGTTCTAGGCTCAGGACCTATTAACTTTTGAAGTCGAATCTGGATCTGAACGATCTGGAGTTTGAGGTGATGAGTAACTTGTTCTGGCTGACCGAGGCGCAGATGAAGCGCATTGGCCCCTATTTTACGAAAAGCCGTGGGCGGCCTCGCGTCGATGATCTGCGTGTGTTGGGCGGGTTATCTTCATTAATCGCAATGAGTTGAGGTGGCGTGACGCGCCAAAGGAATACGGCCCGCCCAAAACGCTCCACAATCGTTGGAGTCGAATGGGTGTCTTCGCTCGGATCATGGAAGGCCTGGTCTCCGAAAATTCCGACACTCGAACCGTGATGATCGATGCGACGTATCTGAAAGCGCATTGCACTGCATTCAGGCTGCGGGTCAAAAAGGGGGCGTGGACGCCTGATCGGCCGCACGAAGGGCGGGATGAACACGAAGCTCCACGCCATCGCCGACATCAAAGCCTGCCCGATCCGACTGTTCATGACAGCAGCTCAGCTCAGCGACTTCACCGGTGCGCAGGCGTTGCTCGACAGCCTGCCGGAGGCGAAGTGGATGCTGGGCGATCGGGGATATGATGCAGATCGGCTCAGAGAAGCGTTGAAAGACAAGGGAATGAAAGTGTGAATCCCAGGTCGGAAGGATCGTGTCCCAGCTGATGGTGTAGCTCATAGCGGGCCTCGTGCTGACTGGCGGGCCGAGCTGATCAGTCGCGCTGCGCTGCAGGCAAGCTGACCACGACATCATCGCAGATTGGCGCCAGCGTTTCCAGTGTCATGTATCGACCGCGCTGGACGGTCCAT
>NZ_JAYWLC010000026.1:0-25487 GCF_040297545.1 Thioclava kandeliae | reverse complement strand
CGCTGATCAGATGCGTCCGAAACTGCCAAAGCTGGCGACCCTCATGGACGGCGCCGAGGAGGATGTGCTGGCCTACATGACCTTTCCCCAGCAGCATCGAACGAAGCTACACAGCACAAATCCGATGGAGCGCCTAAACGGCGAGATCAAGCGCCGTACGGACGTGGTCGGGATCTTTCCTAATGAGGCTTCGATCCGCCGCCTCGTTGGGGCCATCCTGATGGAGCAGACCGAGGAATGGACCGTCCAGCGCGGTCGATACATGACACTGGAAACGCTGGCGCCAATCTGCGATGATGTCGTGGTCAGCTTGCCTGCAGCGCAGCGCGACTGATCAGCTCGGCCCGCCAGTCAGCACGAGGCCCGCTATGAGCTACACCATCAGTTGGGACACGATCTTTCAAGCTGCAGCTCACCGACTTGCGTCTTAGGCGACGCAAAGAAGACCGCCGCGCACGGCGTAGCGACCTTCTCAGGACCGACGACGACAATTACCATTTCGAGGCCAGCTCAGAGACCACAAAAAAGAAAAGGGGGACGGCGACATTATTACCTCGTCTTGTAAAAAGAGACATTTTGATAAGCGGGCCAAATATGGATGAGACCACTGGGATGGTTCCTCGCGACATCCGAAAACATCTTCTGGAAAATTACAAAAAATCAAAATTCCCGCTTGCACTACCCCAAATTCCCTACTAATAACCCGCCTACGCAAAACACTTTGCGAACGGGGCCTTAGCTCAGCTGGGAGAGCGCTTGCATGGCATGCAAGAGGTCAGGGGTTCGATCCCCCTAGGCTCCACCAAAATTTACTTGAAAAGCACCCGATAGGTCTGCCTTTCTTGTCAGGGGATTTGCCTCTGCCGCGCAGACGGGTGCTGTTTTCCCTACGAAAATCCATGCTGCCTTGATCCGCGCCTTTCTGCGTATCGATCGCTGCGAAGCGTTTCTCCTTTCACTACCGAGGATGGCCATGAGCGACCATTTCTTCGTCGTGACGGGCGGCCTTGGGTCGCGGGCAAGACCAGCCTGATCACCGAGCTCGCCCGCCGCGGCCTCCACACAATCCCCGAATCCGGCCGCGCGGTCATCCGCGAGGAGATGCAGAGCGGGGGAGACGCCCTCCCTTGGGCGGATCGCAGGGCCTATGCCGAAAGGATGCTGGAGCAGGACCTGCGCGCCTACGAGGACGCTCAGCGGCGGCATCACACCCGCCATGAAACTGAAAATGGCCGCGTGAACCCTACAGGTGCGCCCCGATAAAATGGGGAGGATTACGGGGAGACTGATCTCTCTATCAAAGCAACTTTCTCTCCTCTATAATTTCCAAAGGCTTAATTGAATTACGGGGATACATTTGTGTAATGGGTTCATAAGGCCGCTTACTAAGCGTCGACGTGACGGCACGCTCTACACGCGTCGCGCTGACGTGGAAGAGGCATTGGCAACACTGATAATTCAGCCGCGCGAGGATATCGTTGCAGCTCTGAAGATCCGTGACAAATTGTCACATAATTATATAAAGTCCGAGTGCATCGTCTATCTCATACGCAACACGCGTGACGACAACGATGAAGGCTACTTTAACGAACTATATCGCGAGCTCATGCGCCGGATCGCCTCTGCGCTACCACGCGTCTATGGCGAGTTGGCGGACCGATCAGAAGATATACATGCTGCTGCCGGGCGCGAACGAGTAAGAGACACACTCAACGAGAAGCTCTTGGAAGATCTGGAAGAGCCAGGGTCGGCTCTCGATTACTTCGAAGTGATGTTCGATGGAGCCATCGCAGCACTCCGGGCGACGTCAATGAATAAAGAGAGAAAAAATGCACTCCGCACCCAAGCCATCGAAGACGAGACATGCGAACCGTCTCTCGCTGTAGAACGCGCCGTCGGAAGCCTGGATCTCAAGGAGGAGTTGCTTTCCGACGACCCAATTTACCGGTTACGCGTAGCCGAAGCGATTAGGTCATTACCATACAAGAACCGACAAGTCATCGAACTGATCCTTAGGGAAATACCAATCACGTCTACCGAAGATAGTGTCCTAACCATTCAAAAGTTGATCGGCGTGAAATCCGAGAAGACCGTTCGAAACCGGCGTGATGAGGCATACCGACTGATCCGCCAAGCTCTGTCGATTGGAGACGACCATGACTGACAGCCACAACGACAGCGCAGAAGAAATCTTCCTCGCATTCGCAGTCGAGCAGGAGCACGACAACGCAACCCTTGACCATTATCTCCAGCTATACCCACACCTTTCGGACGAGTTGATCGACCTATCCCTTGATTTGAGACTGCAACGCGTGACTGAAGAAATCACCACGTCGGCCGATGAGACGTGGGTAGAAGCGTCCCTTGCAGCCTTCCGAGCCACGTCGCCGGCTCAGGCACCCGCCGCGGTGGTCGACCCATTCTCCAACGTCTCGCCCCAGGAACTGGTAAGTCTTCGCCGTGCCCTTGATGTGCCCAGCGGGGTGATCCAAGGGTTTCGCTCTCGGCTTGTGGACATCGCCAGCGTGCCCGCGTGGTTTGTCGACGCTCTTGCACACGGTCTCCGCTCCACTGCGGACGACCTGCGCCGCTTCATGGCAGCACCACCTCGACTTGCTCCGGGCATCAGCTACAAGGCCGACGATGCTCCATCCCCAGAGCAGGAGAAAATCACATTCGAGGACCTGCTCAAGCAATGCAAAGTGCCGGATGAGCGACGTCAGCAGTTGCTGTCCTCACAGGACTGACCCATGGATGCTGTCGAACTCGCACGCCAGCGCGCCTCTGTGCTTCATGATGAAGTGGTCTCCAAGGGCGCCGACCCTTGGGATCCAGAGGCGCTCGTTAAAGCCGCCGCATCCAGTCTGGAATTGGATATCGAGCTCGTCGAGCCAGGCAGCGCGATCTTGGAGGGCGGCCGGGCACAGTTCGATCCCATAAATCGTGCCATCAGGCACGAGGACTCGGGAACAACCTTCTTCAAGGCCTTCCTAGTGGGCCACGAACTCGGTCACGCTAATCTCGGCGACGACCGGATTGTGCACGTCGCCCACGACGTCGATCCCACGCGACCTGCGGAAGCTGCCCCCGTTGGCGCAGATCGGGTCGTCGACTACAGTCGGCGGCAGCGCCGCGAGGTCCAGATGGACCTGTTCAGTCGTGAGCTTTTGCTACCGCGCAAACGGGCTCGTGCACTCCACCTTGACGGCATGACAGCATCAGAGATTGCGACGAGGCTGGGAGCCCCTTTCGACGTTGTCGCGCTACAGCTTCTCGATGCGCTGCTGATTCCGGCGATCGAGCCGGACCCTGACGGGGCCGAGGCAAGGCCTCCGAAGCAGCTCAACGATGAGCAGCGCGAGGCTGCACGGCATCGTGGGCCTCCCTATCTTCTCGAGGCCGGACCGGGAACGGGAAAGACGCAGACCCTAGTCGCGCGGGTCGCCGGCCTCGTCGATGAAGGAATCGACCCCCGATCAATTCTTGTGCTTACTTTCTCCAACAAGGCTGCCGGAGAACTATCAGAGCGTATCGCCGGACTGCGACCAGAGGCAGCGTCGGCGATGTGGATCGGGACATTCCACGCCTTCGGCCTCGATCTGGTGCGAAGATACCACAAGCAGTTGGGCTTCCCGAGAGAGCCCCGCATGATGGATCGCAGCGAGGCGATCACGATTATGGAGCGCGAATATCTCGCACTGGGCCTCACCCATCATCGGGAATTCATGAATCCAGATCGTCCCCTCAAGGACATGCTCACCGCGATATCCCGGGCGAAGGACGAGGTCGCTGACGCTGACCGCTACGCCGCGCTGGCGCGAGAGATGCTGGACAGGGCCACCGACCCCGAAGCCCGCAATGCCGCTGAGCGGTGCGCCGAAGTCGCGCTTGTTTATAAGAAATACGAAGAGTTGAAGCTCGCAGCCTGCGCGGTGGACTTCGGCGATCTGGTGTCTTTGCCCGTAAAGCTGCTCGAGTCCGATGCCGAGGCAGTCTCGATTCTGCGTGCAACATATAGCCACGTCCTCGTCGACGAGTATCAAGACGTGAACCGCAGCAGCGTGAGGCTGCTCCAACGACTGACGGATGTTGGCAAAAACCTCTGGGCCGTCGGTGATGCTCGGCAGGCAATCTACAGGTTCCGCGGCGCATCCTCGTTCAACATGTCGCGATTCAAGACCGAGGACTTTCCCGGTGGGACTGGTGATCGACTGCGTCTCAACTATCGCTCGACCCCCGAGATCGTCGGCGCATTTTCGAGTTTCGGCGGAGGCATGCGGGCTGGTACTGGCGATGCCTCTCTCAAAGCAGATCGACCGTCTAGCGGTGTCCCGCCAGAGCATGTGACCTTTGGCGACAACGACGACGAGGCGGACGCACTCGCCGACGAAATTCTGCGCCATTCTCAAGACGTCTCCTTCCGCGACCAAGCTGTGCTCTGCCCCGGTAACGACCGGCTCAACCGCATGGGACGTGAACTTGAGCGACGCGGAATTCCCGTTCTCTACCTCGGCAATCTCTTCGAACGGCCCGAGGTCAAGGATCTGCTGTCTGTTCTGTCGTTGCTCGTCGACAAGCGTGCCATGGGACTGGTGCGTAATCCCTCACTTCAGGGATTGTCGTCCGGTTTAAGTCTGGCGGGTGCCGCAGCGGTGATCGAGCACCTTCGGCAGGCGGAAGCTGGACCGCTCGCCTGGGCCGGTTCATCGCCCTCGCTACCAACACTGGACGCCGCTGACGCTGACGCCATGCGCCGGGTGTCCGGCATGCTGGACGGCTTTGGTACCGATGCCCTTCCCTGGTCCGTGCTGGCGCATATCATACTCGATCGGACACGAGCGGCGGCGCTGATCGCTTCAACGGACGACATCTCGAGTCGCGCCATGGGCGTCGCGATCTGGCAGCTGATGGGCTTCCTGCGCGTTCAACGTCCAGGGGCGGGTCTGCCGATCCAACGCACGCTAGACGGGATCAGGCGCCTTATCCAACTCGCCGATGAACGGGATCTTAGACAGATTCCACTGGCCGCTCAGGGCATCGACGCGGTCCGGCTGATGACCATCCATGGTAGCAAGGGACTCGAGTTTCCCGTGGTGCATGTCATGGGTCTGAATAAGGGGAGCATGCCCAGCACTGCACGGAAGCCGGCCTGTCCGGTTCCAGATGGCATGATCGCTGGCGGAGAAGGCGGAACGATTGCTCTGGCTGCTGCGGATCACGCTCTCGAGCAGGAATGCCTTCTATATGTCGCTGCCTCTCGTGCCCGGAACCGCCTCCTGCTCTACTCAGCGACCCGAATGGCGAACGGCAATCGACGCAACCCCTCGGATTTCATCGCACGGTTAGGCATAACGACAACCCGCGCGGCAACGCCGCACACGGACCGGAAACCGGACCCTGAGGATGAACCGCTCCCGATCGTATTGGGGCCTGGTATCAAGGTCACGACAGCGCAACTGGATCTGTATGATCGGTGCCCGCGACGCTTTTTGTACACCCATGTGCTTGGCGTTGGCGGTCGACGCACGCCAACAACCATGACGATAATGCACGATCTGGTCCGCGCCATCGCGACGGAAATCGCCGCCACTGATCCCTCCGTCCTGTCGCTTGGTGACATGGAGAGACTGCTGGAACAGAGATGGTCCGAAGGGCCACTGGCTGGAGAAGAGTATCGGCTGCACCGTGAAGTTGCGACCCTGCTTGTGCAGAGGTTCGTGGCAATGCGCGCAGGTACAATCCGCTCGATACCGCCTTCTCTCCAAACAGGGATCGGAACGACGACCGTCTCGGCAAATGCAGACGATGTCGTGATGACCCCTAATGGACGGCATGTCGTGCGAATGGTTCGGACCGGTCACCGATCCTCCAAAACCGGACGGGGCCTCGCCGACGCCGCCTTCCAGATGGCCGCCGCCAACTCACTTCCCGGATGCACGGTCGAGATCGTCCACCTCGGCGACGACGATCACACTATAAGGGTCGAGTTTGACCATAAGGCGCTCGGCAAGAGAGCAGAGAAGCTTGCTGAAGTCTTCACGGCGATAGAGGACGGTAACTTCACGCCAGAGCGATCCGACCGCACATGCCCCTTCTGTCCCGCCTTTTTTACCTGCGGTCCAGTGGCCGACGGCAAGCTGCAAAAAAAACTCTGACCAAAATTACCGGTCGGCCGATGCTGGCGAGATTAACCCTGTGAGACCGACGCAATCAGGCCGAGGTCCACAGGAAAACAAAATATGTCTCTTATCGAAAACCCCGACATCGACGATGTCGCACTCGCTGTGCAGGAAGATCGCCCCCTGCGCCCCGGTCGCTACCGGATCTCGCTCGCTGTCGACAGCGTAGATTTCCACCCGCTTATCCTCGACGATCCGGTTCCGCTCGGCCGCCAGATCCTGAAGAAGGCCGGCATTAACGACATCGATGGTCACTCACTGTTCGTGATCACGTCCGAAGGCGACTTTGAAGATGTCCGGGCGGATGAGCAGGTCGATCTGCGCGATCGTGCCGCCTTCCGCTTCATCACTTTCAGCACCGACCCGCTCTACCGCGTCAAGCTCAACGAGGCGCGCATCGTGTGGGGCCGCTCTTCCATCCCTGAAGCGGTGCTGCGTGCGCTCGCCGGCATCGGCAGTGACGAGGCGGTCTTCCTGGAGGTGCGCGGCGGCAAGGACAAGCTGATCGAACCGGGCACCGATGCGGATCTCGCCGCCACCGGCGTCGAGAAGTTCATCACGGCGCCCAACAAGGTCACCTACACGTTCTTCGTCAACGGCAAGGCCTACGAGACCGATAAGAAGAAGCTGACCGGCGCGCAGATCAAGGCGATGGTATCTGACTGGGATCCGCAGCATGACCTGTCGCTGGAGGGCGAGGGCGATGACCCGGACCGCATCATCGCCGATGATGAGGCTGTGAGCGTCATTCCGAAGCATGGTGTCCGCCGTTTCTCGTCGGTCCCCAAGGCGAATTTCGGCTGATGCCCGGCGTTCTCGACATGCAGCTGGAGCAGCTGCGGGAGCGCTTCGGCGAGGTTCAGACCCGGCAGTTGCCGAGCGGCACCACGCTCGTCACCGTGCCGGGCGTCCGCCTGCCGGAGGGGTGGTCGAAGTCGTCGACCACCATCCGCTTCATCGTCCCGCCCGGATACCCGTTTGCACAGCTCGACTGCTTCTGGGCGGATTCTGATCTTCAGCTAGCACATGGAGGCCCGCCACAGAATTCGGCGTCAAATCCTGTCCCGGAGACCGCCGAGCCGGCGCTGTGGTTCTCGTGGCATCTGATGGGACCTTGGAACCCCAACCGCGACACACTGTCGACATGGATGAATGTGGTAATAGATCGAATGAGGCAGGTCCAATGAGCCGCGTCCGCTTTCCTGCATCTCTCTACTCCGACCTGGCGTCGACGCTGCTCGACGCCGATGGTCTGGAGAGCTGTGCCATCGCGTATGCCCATTACGATGCGCAGAGCGCGGCGTGGATCGTTGCCGACGCCAAACCTGTACCGGACGATGCATATGAGCACCGCACCCGCATATCTGCCGTCCTGAAATCGTGCTTCCTTATAGAGGTTGCAAATCGCAGCCGGGTCACCGGCATGGCCGTCGTCGCGATCCACACGCATCCCGCCAGTCCCGGCCATCCACGTTTCTCGACGACCGACGATGCGGGCGAAACGGAACTGGGTTCGTATTTGGCGCGTCGAGCCGCTCCAGTGCCGCATGTCGCGCTGGTAATCGGCCCAGAGGGTTGTCGCGCACGACTTCTCGGAAACGATGATGAGATTGACGTTTGGGAAGTGGGCGAAAGTCTCATGCTCCATTCGCCCATGCACGGCGTCTCCGATCAGGAACGCGATGATCGGCAGGTCCGGGCATTTGGAGCGCCGGGGCAACGGCTGCTGCGCCGCCTTCATTTCGGCGTGATTGGTGCAGGTGGGACGGGATCGCTCGAGTGCCAGCAACTTGCTCATCTCGGCGCCACGCGCGTCACGGTGATCGACCCCGATCTGGTCGAGGAGACGAACCTGAACCGCCTCGTCGGCTCCATCCCCTCGGACGTTGGCCTACCGAAGGTCGAGGTCGCGGCCAGGATGATCCACGCCACTCATCCTGATACCACGGTGGTGCCGCTTCAGGCCGACATTGTCGACGAGGAGGTAGCTAGGCTCATCGCGACCTTCGATTTCGTGCTGTTGTGCACGGACTCCCACGCGAGCCGGGCGGTCGTCAACCAAGCCGCCTATCAGTATTTGGTGCCCGTAATCGATATGGGCGTCAGCATCACTGTCGCAAACGGAGCTGTCAGCCACATCACAGGGCGCGTGCAGATGCTCGCCCCGGGTCTGCCGTGCCTGAACTGCTCGGGCGCGCTCGACGGCGAGGCAATTCGGCGGGAAATGCTGACTCCGGAACAGCGCGCAGCGGACCCCTATGTCCACGGCGAGCACGAACCCCAGCCCGCGGTTCTCTCGATCAACTCTACCGTAAGTTTGCTCGCTATGACCATGCTGCTCGGGGCTGTAACGCCGGTTCCGATCAAACCGCGTTATCAGGTTTATGACGGCATTCGCGGCCGAGTGAAGGAGATGGCTGTCGCCGTGCAGCCGAATTGCGTGGCCTGCTCGTCCATGGGCGCCTTCGCTAAAGGCCCAACCTGGAATCTGCCGGTCCGACCGACACCTTACAAAAGGAGCGAAAAATGACAGAACCTGCACGAATGGTCCGGTTGGTCGGCGATGCCGAATACAGGGACCAGGCCGAAGCAATCCTCAACGCCCCAGGTGACACATCCATGGTGTTTCGCTCACGGCCCAGATCGATTGTCATGGCGTGTCCCGATGGGTGCGGCGAAACCCTGGTGATCAACCTGGACAGTCGCGCCGACAAAGCATGGCGCTTTGACCTGCGTGGAGAAGGACTTACCCTCTTTCCCTCGGTATGGCGCGAAGGAGGGTGCGAAAGCCACTTCATCGTCTGGCGTGGCCACATTCTGTGGTGCGACCGATTTGAAAGGGGAAATCGCGAACCGCCTTATAATCCGGAGATCGAGGCTGCCGTTCTCAGCGCAATGGACGAGGTTCAGCCACGTAACGCCGTGGAACTGGCCGATGCAATCGACGAACTAGTCTGGGACGTCAATCGTGTCGGACATCGGCTGGTGGGGCAAGGCCTAGCGAGATCGTGGAAGATTAATGGAGGGTGGATGTTCGTGCGGGTAGCATGAACCATAGATCGGGGTAATTATTAAGGGCGAGAGTGGCGTTGTAGCACATTTCGAACGGCAGCTTTGGAGAACGCAGCCATGCTGAATCCGCACCCAATATCTGTTCTTTCTGGTACTAGACGACGACGTATTCGGGGCCTGATGCCGGACGGGGCAGAATCCCACGCTAAGGCTTAGTTTTTGGGTAATTGCGCTGCAATGTCCTGTAGACGGTAGGTCTTGAGACAGAGAAGAGCTCAGCCAGATCGCTAATGGAATATTCGCCGGAGGCGTGCATCCGGCTCAGTTCTTTTTGTCGTTTTTCAGATAGTTTCGGCTGCTTTCCACGAAGTTTTCCCCTGGCGCGGGCAATCGCCATACCTTCGCGGGTGCGCATTCGGATGAGGTCGGCCTCGAACTCGGCGAAGGTGGCGAGGATGTTGAAGAACATCTTTCCCATCGGGTCGGTCGGATCATAGACAGATGCGCCGAGGGCAAGCTTGACGCCCTTCCTTTCCAACTGTTCCGCGATGGCCCGCGCGTCGGGGACCGAGCGCGCGAGGCGGTCCAGCTTCGGCACGACAAACATGTCGCCTGCGCGCACGGCGGCGAGGGCCTGGGCGAGGCCGGGCCGGTCGCGGTTCGTACCCGTCAGACCGTGGTCTGTGTAAATGCGGTCTTCGGTGATCCCAAGCTCTGCAAGGGCAGCACGTTGCGCTGCCAAATCCTGACGGTCGGTAGAGCACCGGGCATAGCCAATTTTGATCACGGTCATACTCAAGTGTACGTTTATGGGGCGTCATGTGCGAATGAAATAGTACCACCTAAATGATACAACTTGAAGTGCGGCTTCGCTGCCACTCGCAAGCCACGCTAAAACTGTCCACTGAACGATCCCCTTACGGACGCGAGCACGCCGACTACCGGGACAGCACGATCATGCCGCGACTGCGGGACGTCTAGCGGAAAGGGCGGGAAGCCGACAAATGCGGATGCAGCGAAATAGTTAAAATATCTGCTTGGAGCGGTCATTCGATCACCGCGCCACGAGTGTTAGTTGGCCAAGGCGGTCCTTGACTGGCCGGTTCACGACGGCCCGGCCTGGATGGTGCGCTAGGGCTCAGTATTGGACTGGCCGAGGGCAACAGATTCAGCCTACATTCTGTGCTGGCCGTTGATCTCGTGCCGATATACCATTGTTTTACAACTCTCGAGGTTACATTGCGCGAAGCCGGACGACGAATAGACACGGTCAGAGTATCACGAGCCGGACACACTTTTCACGAACGGTGGGCGGCACGGCGAGCCCTACAGCTTGTGTTTCCAAAGGACGATCTCTTTGCGGTCGTCGTCGAAGGGCTTTCTCCTCACGAGAGCCTCAAACTTGGCCAGGAGGCAGAGGATATTGCCGATCTCGTTCTCTACTATGGGGGCGGCGACACTTTTGCGACCTGCGTAGCTCAGCAAATTTTGCAATTCAAATATAAGGAGGCTGCTGATCCGGTCACATCATCTTATCTCAAGAAGACGATCAAGAAGTTCGCCGCAACGCTACGAAACTTCCGGACGAGCGTGACGCAAAAGGAAATTGAGGAAAAGCTCTCGTTTGCATTCGTAACAAACGCGGAATTCTCAAGTGACCTTTGGGAAGCCATTTCATGCGCGAAGTCAGGAGAAAAGCCCACAACGAATAGCGCTCAAACCCAACTTCAATACCTCAAGACCTGGTGTAAGGAAGAAAAAATTGAAGCGGAGTACATATTCCCGCTCATCGAGTTTCGGGCCTCGACAAGCGATCTGCCTTCACAGAACCGATCCTTGCGAAGAACGGTCAGTGACTGGTCGGCTGATTCCGCCGGTCAGGCGGCGAAAAGGCTGTTCGCTCTTGTAGAGCTTGTCCGTGAGAAGGCGCAGATCGAGGGGCAGGGCAAGAACTCGATCAGGCGTGAGGATGTCCTCGATGCGCTTGAATGTGATGAGGATCAGCTTTTTCCGGCGGAGACACGGTTCGTTGATGTTGGTGACGTCGTTGAGCGCAGCGTCATACAAGACGTAAGAGACTGCGTCTTGACTAGCAATTTACCGGTGTTCCTGCATGCCGACGGCGGTGTCGGAAAAACGGTCTTTATCCAAAGCCTTGCGGCAAATATAACGGATACCTTGGAGGTCATCGTGTTCGATTGTTTCGGAGGCGGTTCGTATCGCTCCGAAGCCCAGGCTCGTCACCTGCCTCGGATTGGTTTGCTGCAAATCATCAACGAACTGGCGGCTCGCGGACTCTGCGATCCACTTCTTCCAACCGACAGCGATCAATATGGATTGGTCGAAGTTGCCCGAAAGCGCCTCAAGCAAGCGAGTGAAACCGTCAAGAAACAGTCCGCAATGCAAGGCGTACTGGTTGTTTTGGACGCTGCGGACAATGCGCAGCTTGAAGCCGATGCGCGCAATGAGGCTGCCTTTCCAAGGCTTCTGCTTGCATCGCTCAGCGCGGAGCCTATCGAGGGCGTGAAACTCTTGCTCACCGCTCGTCCCCATCGGATGGATCGCGTCATCGGCAAGGGCCAAACAAAGCGCCTTGAGCTTGAGCCCTTCACTGTAATGGAAACGCGGCGCTTCCTTGAAACGAGGCGCGAGAATATCTCAGATGTAGAGTTCTCCACGGCTCTCGCGCGTTCGCGGGGCAATGCCCGTGTTCTCGAATACCTTGTCGAAAGCTGGGACACAAATGTATCCGGTACCGTGCCACAGACCGAAATATCTGTGGAACAATTGATCGAACAAAAGTGTGCCACAATATTTGGTGAATTACACACGGCAGGTTGGAGCGAGAATGACGTTCGGGAATTATTTGCCGCTCTGTCACTTCTTCCGCCGCCTATTCCATTGACTGAACTTGCCGAGGCGTTGGGCTGGTCTGAATCGCAGGTAAATAGCGCCGCATCCGATCTTGCGCCCATGCTTGAAATGGTCAAACACGGAGCAATATTCCGAGACGAGCCGACTGAGACCTATATCAAGGAACAGTACGCAAGCGAGGCTGCAGCCCAGCAGTCCATCGCGGAACGGCTTCAAGCGCGCCAGAAGGACTCGGTCTACGCTGCAGAGGCGCTGCCGCACTTCCTTGTGGTCATCGGCGACAGCAACAGAGCCTATCAGATTGCTAGATCTGATGAATTTCCGGCTGCCGTCAAATCCGAATATGGGCGGCGCCGGTTAAGACTTGCGCGACTCTACGCGGCTTTCTCGCTTGCCACGCGCGAGAACGACCTAGACCGTGTCTTGCGCCTCACGATTGAACTCTCGCAAGTGGCTTCGGCAAACGCGAGAGGCGATCAGTTCATCCGGCGTTCTCCGGCACTGGCCACAGTCCTGGGAGACTCTGATGCATCACGCCGGCTGTTCAACGATCGGTCCGGCTGGCGCGGTGCCCGTGATGCACGCCTCATCGTCGCGTACTCTTTTTCAGACGAGCTTGACGAAGCGCACATCCATCAGAACAGGGCAATCGGCTGGATAAACTGGTATCTCCACCATGATGATGAGACTAAAAGGATTCAGCGCTCGGGTCCGGAAGCATCTGATGTTGCTGCGGTGATATTCCTGAGTGTGTTGAGGAATGAGTTCTCGTCATTTAATCGCAATATGCAAATTTGGCGCTTTAGGTTTGCGCTATCTGTCATCGAAGAGCTGATCATGCTGTGCGCGCAGCATGAAACAGCGAATGGAAGTGAGGCGTTGCAGTCTCTTGCCAAGTTCGCTGCCTCGAAGAGGTGCCTGTCCCTCCCCCTCCAGATCGGGCTTCTAGCGAATGATTATGGCCTTGCGAAAAGCAGGCTGAAAGCCGTTTCGCGAGCGGCAAGCACTCTTTCGGCACGGTACAAGAAGCCGGTGCCGGAGGACCATTCAGACTACGAGATGGAACTGCAAGGTGCAGTCTCCAGTGCGGCAATGGCCTCCATGATCGTGAACTCCAGACTATCGGCAAGGCAGGTGCTCAAGCTGTATCGCCACCGGAGGCCATCAAGCTATGATTTCGGTGAGCAGCACGGCAACAACAGAATATGGATGCCGGTTCAATCTGCATGCGTCGGCGCGTGGTCTGTAGGTAGGCCTTTGTCGTTTAGCGACCTGATCCCAGAGGATGTTGAAGTAACGCGGACGACCAAATTGATCGGGTCAGAGGCTGACCTAAAAGCCTATCTCGACAGCCTCACAGTCTTAGATAAACGCCGCAAGCAGCGGAGGAGCAAGCAGCCCGCTAAGTCCAAGCAGTTCTCAGAGCATGAGCGGGATAACATTGTTAAAGGCGTCGCATGCATTTTGAAGCTGACCAAGCCAATAGAGAGCGCCGTTCTTTCCGGACGTGCGTTATCAAACAGTGATTTAACAACATATTTGGCGGCTTGGAAATCAGCACTGCGGCCTGACGTACATTGGAATGCCCAAACTGGGAGAGACAATGTTGCCCGCCATGTCGGCTTTGGATTCTTAATGATATTGCTTCGGCATTGTGAGGCCGTCGAAAAACAAGAAGCGGAAGAGCTTATAGGGATTGTCGAAGCGAACCGGTTCTCCCTTGACGAGAAGTTGAGTGTTTTCGCACTCATAGCCCGGCGTTCGAACCTGTCTGATGTGACAGGAGCCTACGCAAGCTCCCTTTCCAGAGACATTGTGAAGGACGACTACATTGGGCAGCGTGGCGAGTCCTACCGGCAATTGGCCGAGTCATTGGTGCCGATGAGCATCGCGGAGGCGAGGGAGTATTACAGCAAGGGTTTGGCTCAGCTTGACCAGATGGGCGGAGATGATTTCGACTTGATCTATTCCGCCCTTCACTACGCGGCTGAGCAGCCTGGGGGAAATATCAGGCCGGAGCTCTCGCACCGTCTTATGAATCTTTGCCATACAATTTTCCAACACGAACCGTCAAAGTTTGGGTGGACGTTGTTCGGACGCGCTGCCTCTTCCTCCATCGGCTTCTCGGCAATGTACAAGCTGATACGCTGGTTCGATCAGGAGGTCGTTGATTACTCCTACGGCCTGCCCCAACTCGTCTGTTACCTCGCGAAGGCAGGCCGGCTGGACCCACGGCGCGCGGCTGTATTGCTTACGGTGTGTGAGGATCACGGCTGGCATGAGTGGCAAGTTGGGAAGGGACTGAGAGATCTGCTTTCAGTTGCCAAGCCGGAAGATAGGGTGGCCATCTTCTCACTGGTGGCCGGAAAGCTAGATCGCGAACACAGTTTCGGCGGGTGGCCAACACTGTGGGAGAGCCTACTCGACTGTGTGGATGCCTTTGAAGAAATTGGCGATGACGCATTGGTAGACCGCTTGCGGGGCCTGCGAGACGCAGCACAGCATGAGCGCGACCTTCAGAATGCAAGATCGAATCACAGCAGTACGGTCACTGATCAAAGCCTCCATGTAGGCACGAGAAAGCAGACCGATGAGTCTCGCGAGGAAGCCTTTTCAGCTGTTCTCGCCAGGTTCGATCCGGAGTCCGCACAGTCGCTGGATGAAGCGTTGCAAGAATTCCAAGCCAATGAGTTGTTGCAGTTCGACGACAGGAAGCGCCTGTTCGATGAAATACGTGAAACCTGCCCTTATTCGAAGAGACTGAACTTTATCGAGGCACTTTGTGAATCCGCCGAGCTTAGGTTCGATAGCGCTTTGGATCTGATTATCGAATACGTGGAAGCATGGGCCGGCACCACGGCGCATATAGCGAACAATGTTTTCAGTCTGATCAAGAAGTTTTTTGCATTCAAAGGCTCGGAGCTGTTCGATCTTCGCTACTCGGGAATTTCGCGGCAAATCTACCGCCTGTCGGAGCTATGCGGTGATCCGAAGTTTGTTCTGCAATTGGTCTTGGAGACTATAGCAAAGGAGCGCCTCGAACTCGGAGGGGACGAGTGGCTTCAGTTAGCCACCAGCCTGTGTGGTCATACTGATCCGTCGACAGCTTTGGAGGCGTTCGAGAGTCTTCTGTCGAGCTCGGCTGCAAAGGTCGGCGATGAGATCGGCGAAGGATCGTATCGCAGCGCATTTGCGGGCAAGAGCAGCGAGAGCGAAGTGCTTGCGGACATCATTTGGCACATGCTCGGAGACAGTGATGCCTTTGTCAGATGGCGTGCGTCAAGAAGCCTGAAGGGTATGGTCGCTCTCGGGTTGACCGAGGATGTCGAGCAACTGCTTAACCGTTTCGATGTGAAAGAGAACGCATCGCTGACCTCCGACAGTCACCACTTCGCATTCCTGAATTCACAGCAATGGCTCTTGATGGGGATAGCACGGGCCGCCCTGCATCACGGTGAAGAACTGGAAGCCCTCAAGCCGCGGCTTGAGGCACTCGCAAACCGAGCCGATTTGCATGCGATTAACAAGCTTCATGTGGCCCGATGTTTGGCACACATAGAGGGCGATGGAGACACTAGTACGCGTGGTGCGGAGCTATTGAGCGAAATTCAGTCGCCTCCGCATGGGGTCATTGAGCGCAATGGTTGGCCTGACAAAAAGGATCGGCGGATCGACTTCGGTTTTGACTACGACTTTGACAAGTACAAGGTGTCCAATCTGGCCAGGCTCTTCGGGATATCGGACAACGAAGCCAGCGACTGCATTGCCGATGAAGTAATTCAACAGTGGCCAGATGCAAAGAGCATGTCTGACTTCCCCGGTGGCATTCATTACCGGCACGGTGAAGATGATAGGTTCGAGACCTACCGGGATCACGTGCAAAAGCATGCGCTCCTCCATGCTGCAACGACGCTGGTGAAATCACGTCCCGTCGTACGCGCCAGCTATGACTCTGAAGACGGGAACCCTTGGAACGAGTGGCTAAGGGAAAACGACGTATCGTTTGAGGACGGATCGTGGTTGTTCGACCACAAGGATTCTGTTCCGGCGCATGCCCGACAAAACCTCCTGGGTGAAAGAAAAGGAAGTCAGGAAACACTCGTCGATGATGAAGCATTGTTTCGGAAGGTCGGGTTCCCCGAGGGGTCGGAGGATGGCTTCTTGCCCCTCTGCGGAGAGTGGAAGTCACCGGATGGCGTATTCGTCAGGTTCATGTCCGCTCTGATCAGGGAGCGGGGCGCGGTCGGGCAATGTGCGAAGTTCTCGAAATTACCTCAACACGATCTCTGGCTGCCAAGTTTTCAGTCAGATGGGCGTGTTGATCGCCACGCCGGGACGACACCCTTCAATCCGTTGATATGGGAGCCGGAGAAGTATCCCATTGGCATTGACGAACATGACGAGTGGGCCACCCGGGGAGCTATGGCCCGTCCAAGGCTGGGACTGGCGCTCAACAAGCTGCTCGGGCTGTCACCCGACGCTGAAGAACGCCATTGGCGTGACCGCGCAAACAGGCGTGCATTGAAGAGCGAAGTTTGGGGCGAGTGGCGCCCGGACCCCGATCGTCACAGGAGCAGATATCAGGATGAAGGCGCTATTCTGTGGGCGAAACACGGCTGGCTTGACGATGCGCTTAAATCCTACGGGCAAAGCCTCATCTTCAAGCTCAGTTTCTCGAAATATAAGTCAAGCAATAGCTATGATGATTCAACCGGTGTCCGAGGTCTGTTTGTGGGTCTAAAGCGCAGCGGCGAGGCCCCTCGCTTCTGGTTCGCCAAAAAGGCGTCTAAAACAATTTACTAGATTCGGCGTTTGTGGCTCTGGCCATTTGCGTATCGTTCGGTTTTCCGTGGAGAAGCAGGTCTCTGAGACTTGTATGTAAATTCGGGGCTGCGATAGGCTGAGGAATATTTCATCTTCCGCGAGGTGGCGAGTTTCAGTCTGTGCGAGACTGGTTAGGCTGCCGATGGGCTCGATGAGCCCATCTCCGTTCAGCGAATGGCCGGTTTGGCGAAGCTGCGCCGCAGCGACACAAATCTCGCGAGGGTCCGCTTTGGGCCGACATTGCCAGCACAATCCTTCCGCATCTGCGAAATACTACGTTAGCGTCATCAAACGCGAAGGGCTCGGAAGGACTGTTCGCTGCACTCCGCCGGAACTGTAGCCGTTGGCGAATGAACTCAGAGAGGCAGACTTTGCTATCTGCGCAATTCAATTATCTGTCGCGCTATATCTGGCAGCAGCTAATAGAAACGCCACCATTCATTGGGTCGTAGCGGGACCGGAGCTTGGTTCTATACCGGCTTGTAGAAAAGCTATTGGCGAAACATACGGCATTGCCGTATGATCATTTCGTGGGGCGTGAGCACTAGGATCCAGACATGACACTAGGTACAGAGCTCGTTGCAAGCGCCAAGGAGGCTTTGGCGATCGCGGAAGGGAAGCTGGAACCTCCAGCGGCATTTGAGCCGATCCCGGTTGATGTGGCTGCTATTCGCAAGGCGCAGAACCTGTCTCAAAGCCGTTTCGCGCAACGCTACGGCCTGCCCGTCAGTACAGTTCGCGATTGGGAACAGGGACGAAGACGCCCGGACCGCGCAGCCTGCCTGCTCCTCCGCCTGATTGCAGCTGAACCCGCAACCGTCGCACGGGTTCTGTCCTCACCGGAATGAGGCATCCCAGCCGGATACGTTATCCCTCTCTCTCGCCGTCGGCCTTCTGACCTGTCCGAGACGCGGCAAGAAGGTACAGCCGCCTGAATGTTTGCGAACCGAGCTTCAGCACGCGGGCCGCCCCCGCATAGCTCCCTGCGCTTGCGTAAGCGTCGATGACTGCTTCATCCGGAATGTCGACAGCCGGACGACCCGGCAGGCTAGCTTGCCCAAGGTTGCCACGCTTCTTGGCAATCCACTTTGCATCGACCCCGTGGAGTTCCGCGAGGCGCGTGTTAGTCAGGCCTTCGGAAAACTGCTCGGCGAGCAGCTGATCGAAGTCGAAACCAAAGGCGCTCAGGACTTCCAGGAGGTTCCTGCGACTGGCGGGAAATGCCGCTTTGACCTTGGCCAGAGACCGGCTGTCCACCATCGCGTGAAGAAATTCCCTGTGGTGTATGATCCGCCCATCGCCGCAACTGTAGACGATGATGTCTTCGCCGTGAATCCTGATGCAGTTTTTCGGCACCGCCATCTTTTCCTTCCTGCTCCAGATTTCCGATTTATCCGTTGAAATTGAAGATCGGGAATTTCACCCGAGTTTTTAACGCATTGAACCGGAAAGCATTTATTGACTCGCGAATCGGTTGCTGATTCTCTCATGGGTACGAAGTCAGGAAATCATGTTTGCGGAACAGGTGCCCGATATCATCAACATTCCTCATGAACGTCTGAAGATGGAGCTGCGGCTGCGTGGCAAATCCATCGCGTCCATTGCGCGTGAGCTCGACGTCTTTCGTTCATCGGTCACTTTGGTGAGCCAAGGCCTTAGGCGGTCCGAAAAGATCGAAAGGGCTTTGGCCGAGGCCATCGGGATGACACCCCAGGAGCTTTTCCCTGACAGATATCCAGCAGAGGAGGAGGAGCGCCCGGACACCAAAACCTGACATCGGGAAATAAAAAGACCCTCCTGCGCCAACAGGAAGGCCTTTTGAATAAGTGTCGTGTGGTACCGACCCCTTATTCATCCCCCGAGTCTCCAGAAAAGTCAACCTGCCGAGCGTCGCTCGGCAGGGCTGCTCAACTCATTCCAAACATAGGGGGATGCCGCACCACGCCAGCTCCGGTCCACATGGGTCGGCGCCCAGGCGAGGTGCGCTCCAATCACGATGAATCAAAACCTGATCTACCGCGGGCCGGAAGCGAGCCACGCGACCCGACCGATTGCGCGCCGCTCCAAGGGGAGCCTGCGCGGCTCGATCGTGGCAGCCCTTCCGGGCTTTCCGCGCCCGCGCATCATCCAGTTCGAGAGTGCGCTCGAATACGCTTTCCTGTGCCTCATGCTGGAGCGCGATGATGTCTACCACATTCAGGAACAGCCGCCTGCCGTCGCCTTTTCCGACGCCGATGGTCGTCCTGCACACAACACCTTCGACTTCCTGATCACGCTGACGAGCGGAGAGCGCATTGCCGTCGCGATCAAACCGATGTCGCGGGTGCTCCGCCTCAACTTCGTGTCTCAGCTGGAAAACATCGCTGCGGCCGTTTCGAAGCGGTTTGCCGACCGGGTGCTGCTTGTCACCGAGCAGCATATCGAGCGTCCCAAGGCAGCCGATGCCGCACGCAGGCTTGCGAAAGCCCGCCCCCAACTGACGGAGGTAACGCAATGACCATTCGGTTCCGTTTTTCCAAGTCCGACATGATCACGACTGCAGGCGTCGCGATGCGGCCGGTGGAGATCACTGGCAGTGGCGGTATTTTCGAGCGGGTCGGTCAGCCGGGAATCACCGAGACCTTCTCGCACGATGAACTCGCCGCGCTGATGCGGCGCCCCGATACCAGCTATTACCCTGCTTACTTCGATCTGGCCGCGCAAAAGGCGCGCCAGGGACAGCCCGTTCAGCAGATCAATGAATTGCCGCCGAAGATCCGGCGTCTGGCGCTCTGGCGGAAAGCGGTCTGCGATGCCTTCCTGACGCTTTCAGCAGCCGGCGACATCAATCGAACCCATGACGGCTTTGCGCGGGGGCGCGCGAAGCTGTCTGAGGAGGTTCAGCGCCTCCTCGGGGAAACACCGGAAACCCGCAGATCGGCCAAGCCCGGAACCGACATCGTGACGCGACAGCTGCCGGGAAGCAGGACGCTGTTTCAATGGGTCCGCAGGTACGAGAAAGCTGGCTTCTCCGCTTTGGTGCTTATTCCGGCGACACACAGGTCGGGCAACAAGAGCCCCCGATGGTGCCCCCGCGCCGAGGCCCTGATGAACCAGGTCATCGAGACCTATGCCGACACGCAGAGACCGACAAAGACGCAGGCGATCAAGGAAAACGTGGCACTCTTCAAGGCGGAAAACCAACGGCGGGTGGACGCAGGGGCGGAGGCTCTGGTCATCCCGTCTGCGGCAAGCATTCGGCGCCGCCTCAACATGGCGGATCCGTTTTACGTCTATGCCAAGAGATACGGCGCCGCCGCGGCAGCATCGCGCTTTACCCTGTTCGGCAGCGGGCCCGATGTTCAGTATCCGCTGGAGCGCGTGGAGATGGACGAGAACCGCCTTGATGTCATCTCTCTGCTCACCCTGAGCGGAATTTGGGATCACCTGCCCCGGGAACGACAGGAACGCTTCGAGAGTGGACGCCGCTGGCTCTATATCGCCATCGACTGCGCCACGAAATGCGTGGTTTCCATGCGCCTCGCAGAGACGCCAAATTCCGACGACGCAATCCGGGCGCTTCGGGACATCTTCGAGGACAAGACGCCGATTGCGAAAGCCGCGGGCTGCGAGAGCACCTGGCATCACCACGGAGGCATCGGAACCCTTGTCACCGATATGGGGTCGGCTTTCGTCTCCGATGATTTTCAGGGGACCGTGGCATCCTTGGGGGTGACCGCACACCTGCCGCCGGCCGGTCTTCCGTGGTTACGCGGACACATCGAGTCCTTCTTCCGCACGCTTGGACACCAGCTGATGCCGTTGCTCGCGGGGCGGACGTTCTTCGATACGGTTCAGCGTGGCGACTATCCGTCCGAGCAACTGGCCTGTCTCTGCGACGATGATCTGATCACGATCCTGCTGACCTACATCGTCGATATCTACCACAACCAGCCGCACGGATCCCTGAAGGGGGAAACCCCGAATGCGGCCTGGGCCCGCCTCGTTGCCGAGCATGGCACGGCGCCGGTGCCGGATGGGCTGACACTAAGGAAAGCCTTCGGGCGTCCCTTGTCTCGCAAACTCAGGGGCGATGGCGTGATGTTCTGCGGCCTGACCTACAGCTGCGACGCGCTGCGGGAGGCCTTCCTGCATTCCCCGACGCGAACGGTCGAAATCCGGGCCGACCTGCGCGACATCGGCTGGATCGCCGTCAAGGTCGGTGCCACCTGGTACCCTGCGATAGCCAATCAGCCCGGTTTTGACGGTATCAGCTATGACCAGCTTCGCGAGGGAATGCGGGCGATACGTCACAAGTATCGGAAAGACGCCCTGATCGACGCCCCGACAGTTCTGCGTGCGATCGAGCGGATCTCCGAGGCCAATCGGCGCGCCTTTGCCCTCCGCGAATTGACGCCGTTCCACGTGACCGACGCCGATGTCGAACGCCATCAGGCCGCATTGCACTACCCAATCCGTTCCGACGCCGAGCGTCTGGGGCATATTTCACCATCGGTCGATCCGTTGGCAGACGGCATCCAGATCAGCCCGCGCAAGGAGAGCACCGCCCCATCACAGCCGGATGTTCCGGATGATCCCCACGCCAACAGACGCGAGCGGCGCAATCGCTGGAGGTTCAACGATGACAATTGATCCGAACAACCAAACCGTTCTGCGGATCGCAATGCTACGGGACCATTTTATTCAACATGACCGCTTCACCCCGTTAGAGGAGCTGTTTTCCCGACTTGCCGAGAAACGGCTGGCCGACATCCAGACGGGCCGGGTCAACGAGGCCCACGGCCTGGCGCTGTCGGGACCATCCGGGGCGGGCAAAAGTGCCGCGATCGCGCATCTCCTGAAGACTGAGCGGGCGCGATTGGATGACGAAGGATATGGGGACGCGACAATCATCAGCCTCCGTGTGCCATCGCCTGCAACGCTGAAATTCGTTGGTCAGACGCTGTTGCGAGCCCTTGGGTATCAGATCAGTTCGGAGCGGCAGGCCTGGTACATCTGGGATCTGGTCCGCCATCACCTCCGCGAGCGGCGTGTAATGTTCGTCCACCTCGATGAGGCACAGGATCTGGCATCCCGTGGCACGAAGCATGAACTGAACTCGGTGGCCTCCATGCTGAAGACCCTGATGACCGACGACGAGTGGCCCGTTGGGATCATTTTGTCTGGTACGGAAGAGCTTGAGGACATTCTCAATCACGATCCGCAACTGGCTCGCCGGATGAAGACGGTGCATTTCGAGAGCCTTAGCCCGGCGGCCCATGCAAACGATGTGCTCGATTTGTTGGAAAGCTACTGCGAAAGGGCCGAGTTGATACCCGCGCCACAGCTGCTGAGCCTGGAACACGGTGAACGGTTGATACATGCCGCGGCCAATCAGTTCGGGCTGGTGATCGAGCTGATCCTGGAAGCCATCGAAGAGGCCTTTCTGCAGAAAGACACAGCCCTGTCCTGCAAGCACTTCCGCCGGGCCTATCAGCTACGCACCTCCTGTGAGGACGAGTTCAATCCGTTCATCATTCCGGACTTTTACCGCATCGATGCCCGACAGGTTTTCACACGGGGAGGACGGAGATCATGATCGTGAAACGTCTTCCGCTTCGCGTCCCCCATACGCCCGGGGAAGCCGCAACCTCCTTCGCTTCGCGCCTGGCACGGCGCAATGGGGTCCGGCGCCTTGTCACCTTCTGCTCTGATGTCGGCCTCGACTACAGCCAATTGATGAACGGTGCCCCGGCAGAAATAGAACGTTTGGCGGCCCTGGGCGGTGCAGATCTCCATGCACTGCAATTCTGGACGCCGCGCCTCATCGGGGAGGGATGGTTCGAGCTGGGCAAAGCGAGCCTGAAGTTCACATGTTTCCAGAGAACGACCGCACGTGTCTGCCCGGCCTGCCTTTCTAACGCGCATCAGCGCCCTGTCCGCGATCACGGGGGGCATTACGGCCTCTGGCAGCTAGAAAGCATCCGCACCTGCGAAGTCCACGGTTGCCTGCTGGAGCCGTTGGTGCCAGTCGGGCACGGCAGAGACGCCTTTGATAGCGTCAGCCTTCTGGATGGCTATACGCCACGGCTTCCCACCTATGTGGAGGAGAATGAACGACGTCTGGAAGTCTGGCTCATCGAACGGATCAGCCTTGGTTGCGGGAACGGCTGGTTCGATGATCTGCCGATCCATGTCGCCGCCCAGACGGCCGAAAACCTCGGCGCGCTAATGACCTTGGGGGCTGACGCAAAGCGTTCGGAAATCTCGGCTCGGGATTGGCTGCGGGCGGGAGCCGCAGGGTTCGAGGTCATGCGAAACGGGTTGGATGCCATGCAGGCGACCCTGCGCGAGATCCAGTCCCTAACGCCGATTGATGCCCGTCTGCACCGTCACAGGTTCCGGCTTTTCTACAACTGGCTGCGTGACCGCGACGAAGACCCCGCCTTCGATATCATTCGCGACAGCGTCCGCGAGTATATCTGGTCGAATTTTCCTGTGGCCGAGGGCTCCATTATTCTTGGCGTGCCAGCGCCCCAACAGCGGATCCACACGTCCGCGACTGCGGCAGCCGCCTCAGGAGTGAGCCGGTGGAAGATCGAGAAGCACCTGATCCAGCGCGGTATGGCTTGGCCGAGGAGCAACGGACAGGGCGTCCATTTGCACGCCTATCCAACCGCAGAGACAATTTCCGAGATCACGACCCAGGTCGATACCATGATCTCGGCAACGCGGGCTGGAGAGATCCTCGGCGTGACGCTGGCGACATTGAGGCTGCTGAGGCAAAAGGGACTTGTCTCTCATGCTCCGGCCTGCCCGAAAGGCGCGTCATATTTCGAAGAAGGTGAGGTCTCGGAGTTTCTGAAGAAGCTGAGAGGCCTGACAAAGCCCGAGAGTGAGGCGCCGGAGGATGCGGTCCCTTTCCGCGAGGCCGCGCTTCAGTGCCAGACCTCCCTGGCCGAGGTCGTCGCCTGCGTCCTGGACAATCGCTTGCCCCTGTTCGCCTCTGTCCCAGCCAAGGCGAGGTTCGGGGATCTTTCGGTCTCCATCCGAGCCATCCGTCAGACTACCACCATCCCCGCAGATGAGGCGCTCTCCCTTGGCGAAGCCAGCCTGCGGCTGAAAACCGATACGCGCACCATTCGTGCCCTTCTGGAGCACGGCCATATCGACCACATCCAGCCCTTCTCCGATGCCAAGCACCGCAGGTGGCGGGTGATCTGCGCCAGAAGCGTGGAGCATTTCCGATCTAACCACGTTTCGCTGACCGAGTTGGCTGGCAGCCGTAATCGAGACGCGGCCAATCTCAGCAAGGACCTCTACCGCCACGGCGTCCGGCCATTGCGGCTCGGGGAGAAGTGCCAGCGGTTCTTCAGGTGGTGTGATGTGATCTAGCCGAGACAGCTACCCTATCAGAAGCCGACCTTCGGGTCGGCTTTTTCATCTCGTCCGAGAGGCAAGCCTATGTGACGGAAAAGGCAGCTTCGGTGTCTCCCCAAGATTATGACGCACTGATTTTAAAGGAAAATTTTTGCTCGGAAAGGCAAAACTATCTGCTTCTTCTCATTACTTGAAAAGCACCAGATAGCTCTGACTTTTTCGTCAGAGGATTTGCCTCTGCCGCCGTGCAGGCGGGTGCTGTTTTCCCTATGAAAATCCATGCTGCTTTTATCCGCGCCTTTTCGGCGTGTCGATCGCTGCGCAGCCCTTCCCCTGTAAAACCCGAGGATGGCCCATGAGCGACCATTTCTTCGTCGTGACGGGCGGTCCCGGTGCGGGCAAGACCAGCCTCATCACCGAGCTCGCCCGCCGCGGTTTCCATACAATCCCCGAATCCGGCCGCGCGATCATTTTCGAAGAATTGCAGCGCGGCGGAGACGCCCTCCCCTGGGCCGATCGCCTTGCCTATGCCGAACGAATGCTGGAGCAGGACCTGCGCGCCTACAGCGCCACACAGGCACTCTCAGGCGCCGTGATCTTCGACCGCGGCATCCCTGATATCTTGGGCTACCTGACCCTCTGCGGCCTCCCCGTGCCGCCCCACGTCGCCGCAGCAGCCAAGTCAGCCCGCCACAACCGTCGCGCCTTCCTGGTGCCGTTCTGGGATAAGATCTTCACGCAAGACAGCGAACGCAAGCAGACTCGCGCCGAAGCTGAAGCGACCTGTGCCGTCATACGGGAGACCTACACCGCGCTCGGATACCAAATCACGGAGTTGCCGCGCGCCGACATTACAACACGCGCCGACTTCATCTGTGCGCAGCGGGTCAACTGACCGTGATCGCGGCATTCCGTGGCGAAACTGCTGAAGCGGACAAACCGCATGGTCCCTCCGGCCTCCCGCTGCCTGACACTCACGGCCCATTGCCGTCATTCGTGCCATTGCATCCGATGGCCGGTCTCAGCGCTTTGTAGACACTTCCTCATCGTCGCTCGCCGCGGCACAACTGTCCCAGATGCGCTCGTATGTAGCGGCATGTAGCACCGGCACAGGCCATGATGGTTGGTCAGACCAAGTTTTCCGTTCAGCGGGTAATCTCCCCTGATCCCAAAGGGATGCGGAAGTAGAATTTTCTCGTCAGGATGAGTGAGGAGATTCCGATGAAGAACACACGTTTC
>NZ_JAYWLC010000025.1:0-25776 GCF_040297545.1 Thioclava kandeliae | reverse complement strand
CGCTGATCAGATGCGTCCGAAACTGCCAAAGCTGGCGACCCTCATGGACGGCGCCGAGGAGGATGTGCTGGCCTACATGACCTTTCCCCAGCAGCATCGAACGAAGCTACACAGCACAAATCCGATGGAGCGCCTAAACGGCGAGATCAAGCGCCGTACGGACGTGGTCGGGATCTTTCCTAATGAGGCTTCGATCCGCCGCCTCGTTGGGGCCATCCTGATGGAGCAGACCGAGGAATGGACCGTCCAGCGCGGTCGATACATGACACTGGAAACGCTGGCGCCAATCTGCGATGATGTCGTGGTCAGCTTGCCTGCAGCGCAGCGCGACTGATCAGCTCGGCCCGCTATGAGCTACACCATCAGTTGGGACACGATCCAAACAAGTACCAGATAACCATCGCGGAGCTCTCCTTGGCCAAAGAGGTCGATGAGCTCACCTTCGAGGGAAAGCCAGTAAATGCGTCTCTGGTACGGGCCCTCGCCCCCGGTGACTCCTCGATCAGCGGCACCGGAATTGGCGAGCCACACGGTGCCTTCGGCATCATGCGATCCTGTATCAGGCGCTCTAAACGCGGCCGGTTTTTCAATGTGGTCGCACTCGTTAAAAATTGGTTGCCGAGGCCCTGCTGACCGCCAATGCCACACCGCTGATCTGCTCTGCCGCTTTGTCTTTCTGATCCTGCATGAACTGGGTTATCTGCCGCTCGCCTAAGCCGTTATACAGCGCTCGTCCGACCTTACCAACCGCCTTTACGAGCGACCTTCGAGGATCTTAATGACCGATCTCGACTTCGAAGAGTGGTTCGGTCTTCTGCGATCTCAAGAGGATGACAGCTTTCCCCGATCGCCTCAGGCATCATTGTGACATGGGCGAAATCAGCAACGAGAGTTGCCTCTTCAAGACTCGCGCAGAACTAGAGGCACGCTGGCCCGACGCAGCTGCGCTGTGTGATGGTTACGCCGCGTTGCGCTACTTGCCGCAGAGCCGGAAGCGTCAAGGTAAGACGTCGATTGAGGGTCAATATTCGGTGCCGTTTGACGGCCTTACAAGCAATCCGGTGGCTTTGGACACCTCGCCGATGGTCATTCTGTCCCTCCATCTGCAGCGGATCACGATAGCGCAGCAAGGTGTTTGGAACAGGGCGGGGACCGGCACGTTGGGTCTGAAGCCGATCTTTTCGTCCTTCATGCTTGACCCTCCAGTGAGTGGAGGCCCTATCTGGAGAGGCGGACCAGCGAAAAGGACCCGCGATCATGAAAGACCACGCCCATTCCTCTACTGTTACCCGCGATCCGGTCTGCGGCATGACGGTCGATCCGCATGCCGGAAAGCCCCGTGCCACGCATGATGGCCATAGCTACCATTTCTGCTCTCAGGGCTGTCACGACAAATTCGTGGCCGCGCCCGAAGACTATATCGAGGCCAAGGATCCGGTCTGTGGTATGACGGTCAATCGCGGGACGGCGGCGCATTTCCACAAGCTGGAGGGCGAGAAATTCTATTTTTGCTCCGAAAACTGCGAGAGAAAATTCAAGGCGGATCCCGAGGCCTATCTGGGCGATCGACCCGCGCCGAAGGCAATGCCCGAGGGCACGCAATATACCTGTCCTATGCATCCCGAGATTGTCGAGGACCAGCCGGGAGATTGCCCGAAATGCGGGATGGCGCTGGAACCCATGACACCTTCTGCCGATCAGGGACCGAACCCCGAGCTTGTCGATTTCCGCAAGCGGCTATGGATTGCGGGGCCGCTGGCGGCGGCGGTGTTCATCCTCGAGATGGGAGCACATATCGGGGTGCCGTTCGAGGACTGGATCGGGGCGCGGCCCTTCCTGTGGCTGCAATTCGCCTTGGCGACGCCGGTTCTGTGGCTGTGTCGTCCGTTCTTTGTGCGGGGCTGGAAATCTGTCACCAACCGCTCGCCCAATATGTGGACGCTGATCGCGCTGGGGACGGCGGCGGCCTACGGGTTCTCGCTGGTCTCGCTGCTGGCCCCCGACATTTTTCCCGAGGCGCTGCGGGATATGCACGGCCAGCCGCCGGTCTATTTCGAGGCGGCGGCCGTCATTCTGGTGCTGGTGCTTCTGGGCCAGATCATGGAGCTGACCGCCCGCGAGAAGACGGGCGATGCGATCCGCGCGGTGATGGATCTTGCGCCCAAAACCGCGCGGCGGGTGAATGACGCGGGCGAGGAGGACGTGCCGCTTGATCAGGTGCAGGCCGGGGACCGGCTACGGGTGCGCCCGGGCGAGACGGTGCCAGTGGATGGGGCCATCATCGAAGGCGGTTCGACCATCGACGAGAGCATGCTGACGGGCGAGCCCGTTCCGGTGGAGAAGGCGCAAGGCGATGCGGTGACCGGCGGCACACTCAATAAAACCGGCAGCTTTGTGATGGAGGCGCGATCGGTGGGGGCCGAAACGACACTTTCGCGCATCGTGTCGATGGTGGGGCAGGCACAGCGGTCGCGCGCGCCCATTCAGGGGCTGGCCGACCGTGTGGCGCTCATTTTCGTGCCGGCGGTGGTGGCCTGTGCGCTGCTGGCCTTCATTGCGTGGATGGTCTTCGGCCCGTCTCCGACGCTTGGCTATGCGGTGGTGGCCGCCGTTTCTGTGCTGATCATCGCCTGTCCCTGTGCGCTGGGGCTGGCCACACCGATGTCGGTGATGGTGGGCACGGGGCGCGGGGCGTCCGAAGGGGTGCTGGTGCGCGATGCAGAGGCGCTCGAACGCTTTGCCAAGGTAGATGTGCTGGTGGTCGACAAGACCGGCACCCTGACCGAAGGCCGCCCGACCCTGACCGATGCGGTCGTGCTGGAAGGCGAGGAGGAGCACATCCTGTCGCTGGTGGCGGCTCTCGAGCGGGGATCGGAACATCCGTTGGCAGAAGCCATTCTGGCAGGGGCAAAAGACGCGCCGAGGCTCGAGGCAGAAGGGTTCGAGGCGATCACCGGTAAGGGCGTGAAAGCGCGGATCGACGGCCATCAGGTAGCCTTTGGCAATGCTGCCCTCATGCGCGATTGCGGCGCCGATCCGGAGAAGGTGACAGACAGGATCGAGGCGCTCCAGGACGAAGGCAAGACGGCAATGATGCTGGCCCAAGCAGACCGGATCATCGGCGTGATTGCGGTGGCCGACCGCATCAAGGAGACAACCCCCGAGGCGATCCGCGCGCTGCATGAGGCGGGGCTGCGCATCGTGATGGCGACTGGCGATAGCGCGCGCACCGCGGCGGCGGTGGCCCGCAAACTGGGGATTGACGAGATCCGCGCCGGTGTCTCGCCCGAGGGTAAGGCCAAGCTGGTGGAGGAGCTGCGCAAGGGAGGTGCTTCTGTTGCCATGGCGGGCGACGGGGTCAATGACGCACCCGCGCTGGCGGCTGCCGATGTCGGCATCGCGATGGGCACGGGGGCCGATGTCGCCGTGGAAAGTGCGGGGTTGACGCTGGTGAAGGGCGATCTACGCGGCATCGTCAAGGCGCGCAGGCTGGCGCAGGCGGTGATGCGCAACATCCGCCAGAACCTCTTCTTTGCTTTCGCCTATAACACGGCTGGCGTGCCGATTGCGGCGGGGATCCTTTATCCGGTCTTCGGGGTGCTTCTGTCGCCGGTCATCGCGGCACTGGCCATGAGCCTGTCCTCGGTCTCGGTGATCGGCAATGCGCTGCGGTTGCGGGGGCAGAAACTCTGATCTCGGGAATGTGACCTGACGCCGGATGGGGCAGAGGATATGTTGCGGGCATGGGAACGATGCTCCGCTTTCTGCGTCCCGTTCTGGTGATGACGCTCGTGCTCTGGTCCGTCTTCGGGCCGGGGGCCAGCTTTGCATCCATGATTCAGCCTGCCGATCGCTGCTGCACCGTAACGGCGCAGCATGGCCACCACCACGACAGCCACACCCATAGCGCGTCCTGTATGATGGATTGCCTTCTGTCGCAGGCCGCACAGGACGAGAGCGCACCGCTCGCGTTCCGCCCGCTTGCCCGCGAGATGAACATATCGGGCTTCCGGCTTGATCTGGCCTCCCGGAACGTGGCGCCGCCCCTTCGTCCCCCACGTTCCTGATCTTCGCCAAAACCTCTTCCCCAACGGTTTTACGGAGATTTCCAATGACCACACTGACCCGTCGCGGCTTTCTGGCCGCAAGTGTTGCCACATCTGCTGGCCTGTTTCTTCCTGCCCGTGTGAAGGCGCAAAGCACAGCGCAGGGCCTCAAGGCCACCACCCGCGTCCTAGAGGTGAACGGACGCGCGGCCAGTGTCATGGGCCTTGTGAATGCACAGGGCAGCCAAGGGCTGAGCCTCGCGCCCGGCGAGCGCTTCCACGTCGATCTGACCAACGATCTCGATGTCGAGACGATCATCCACTGGCACGGGCAAATCCCGTCCAATGCGCAGGATGGCGCGCCCAATACCAACCCGATGCTGAAGGTGGGCGAGACCCTCGCCTATGATTTCACGCCCCGCGCGGGCACGTTCTGGATGCATTCGCATGTGCCCCAGCACGAGTTGGGCCTGCTGGCGGCCCCGCTTATCGTCCATAGTTCGGATGAGCTGGCCGAGGACCGGCAGGAGGTCGTGATGTTCCTGCATGATTTCAGCTTCCTCGCGCCGGAGGAGGTGCTCGACACGCTGGCCGGTGGTCACATGGAGGGCCATCAGATGGCGGGACACCAGATGGGCTCCGCGACCATGTCGCATGGGAATATGGCGGGCATGGATATGTCCGGCATGACAATGGACCACTCCAGCGGAGCGAAGATGAACCATATGTCCGGTATGGCGATGGATCTGAACGATTTCGAGTTCGACGCCTATCTCGCCAATGACCGCACACTCGACGATCCGGAGGTCGTGACGGTGGAAAAGGGCGGGCGTGTCCGTCTGCGCGTCATCAACGGCTCTTCGATGACCGCTTATTGGCTCGATCTAGGCACGGTCGAAGGGGCGCTGGTCGCGGCGGATGGCGAGGAAGTCCAGCCCGTGACAGGGAACCGCTTCCCGATCTCGCCGGCGCAGAGGATGGATATTCTTGTGGATCTGCCCGCGCAAAGCGGGGCCTATCCTGTTCTCGCCAAGCGCGAGGGCAGCACCAAGCAGACCGGCCTTGTTCTGGCCAGCGCAGGCGCTTCGATCGCAAAGCTATCGGGCGATGCGCAGGTCGAGGCACCTGCCGCGACGCAAGATCTTGATCTGGAATACCGGCTGCGGGCAGTGCAGAGCCTCCCCGTGCGCGAGGTCAGTCGTCATCACGATGTCATGCTGGGCGGCAGCATGGACCCCTATCGCTGGACGATCAACGGTCAGGTCTGGGCCGATCACGAGCCGATCCCGGTGATCCATAGCGAGCGGGTCGAGATAACCTTCCACAACATGTCGATGATGGCGCATCCGATGCATCTGCATGGCCATGTGTTCCAGGTCGTGGCGATCAATGGCCGCCGTTTTGCGGGCGCCAGACGCGATACGGTCGTGGTGCCGCCGATGAATATGGTCACCATCGCCTTCGATGCGGGCGAGGCCGCGCGCTGGATGCTGCATTGCCACCATATGGGCCATCTCGCGACAGGGATGATGACCGAGTTGCAGGTCGCGGCAAGCGCCTGACGGGGCCAGTCTAGGCTTCCTCACGATAAGGTCCTCACGACCGGTTCCCCATGGGCAATTCCGGTTGCCCCACTGGCGCAGGAGACCTCTCCTGCGCCAGTTTCGTCTGACGCATGAACGCCAGAGCATATATTTTCAGTATACCAATAAGAAAGGTTTAGGATCTTGTTAGGCCGGAATGTTTTGGTAGGTGTGGAGTCTCTGCGTGTCAATTAGGACATGATGGTGGAAAATAGTATAAATAATCGGCATATATAAAAGCATGAGCTAAAAACATTCGGAAGTCCGGATTTGTGCGTGATCCGTAGCTAAAGGCGAGTCTTAATTTCAGTATACAAAAACTGGATGGGTGTCTCGCGATGAAACAGATGAGCCTCGGGCTTTCGATGCGGTATCACGGTTATCATGTGGCAGCCTGGCGCCATCCGGAGTACCGGCCGGGATGTAATCTCGATTTCTCCAGTTACCGTGCGATTGCGCAGGCCGCCGAGGCCGAGAAGCTGGATATGATCTTTTTCGCCGATGGTCTGGCGGTGCGTGGGGTCGACCGGCCCGAAGGCGCGATGTCGCATGACATGCGCAATGCCGAGCTGGAACCGCTCACGCTGCTGGCCGCGATCGCCGGGGCGACGCGCCATATCGGCCTCGTGGCGACCGCCTCCACCACCTATAACGAACCCTATCATATCGCGCGCAAATTCGCCTCGATCGACCATATCTCGGGCGGTCGTGCGGGCTGGAATGTGGTGACTTCATGGTCCGATCAGGAGGCACAGAATTTCAACAAGACCGCCAATCTCCCGCGTGAGGAACGCTACGCGCGCGCTGCGGAATTCGTCGATGTGACCAAGGGGCTCTGGGCCTCTTGGGAGGAGGACGCGTTTGTCCGCAACAAGGAAACAGGCGAGTTTTACGACCCCGAGAAGGTGCATGTCCTCGATCACGAAGGCGCTTTTTTCAAGGTGCGCGGGCCGTTGAATTCGGCACCCACCCCGCAAGGGCATCCGGTGATCGTGCAGGCGGGGGCCTCGGCGCAGGGGCGGGACATTGCCGCGCGCCATGCCGATATCGTCTATACCGTCGCGCAGACGGTCGAGGAGGCGCGGGACTTCTATGCCGACCTGAAATCGCGCGCGGCAGAGCTGGGCCGCGAGGAGCCGCCGCTCATCATGCCGGGGATCACGCTCTATGTGGGGGCGACGCAGGCCGAGGCGCAGGCAAAATTCGACGAACTGCAGGCGCTCATCGACCCGCTGGCGGGGCTCAATATCCTCTATAATTTCGTAGGCGATCTGTCGGGTTATCCGTTGGATGGTCCGGTGCCGCAGGATTTGCCGCATAGCAATATCTCGATTGCCAAGGGCCTCTTGCAAAAGGCCAAAGACGAGGATCTGACCATCCGCCAGCTCTACGAGACTGTCGCGGCGGGCTTTACGGGGCGCTACATGATCGGCACGCCCGAGAGCATCGTCGATGACATGCAGCTGTGGTTCGAGACGGGGGCCTGTGACGGGTTCAATATCTGTCCGCCGCTCCTGCCGCAGGGTATGGAGGATCTCTCGCGCTTCATCCTGCCCGAGCTGCGCAGCCGCGGGTTGTTCCGCACCGACTATCCGGGCACGACGCTGCGCGAGACGCTGGGCCGCAAGCGCCCCGTTTTCGGCGCAGCCAGGACGCTGGCCGAGGCGTAAGCGCCTCTCTCTAATTCCGTCTTCGTCAAACGATCCGCATCAACGCGGGCAGCAACAGGGAAAGACTGCAATGACCTCCTCGATTTCCAGACGTGTTGTTTTGCAAAGCATGGGCGCGGCCAGCCTGCTGGGCGGGCTTGGCCTGTCAACCCGTGCCGCGATGGCGCAATCCACCAGCCTGCGCGCCGCGATCACCGGCTATAGCGTGATCAATACGCTCGATCCGGCGCAGGCGACCTTGATCCCCGAATATTATGTGATGTGGAGCACCTTCAACGGGTTGATGAAATTCGACGCCGATATGAAGCTCGTGCCCGATCTGGCCGAGAGCTATAGCCCGATCGAGACCGGTGGGTTCGAGTTCAAGCTGCGCCCCGGCGTCAAATTCCACAATGGCGAGGTGCTCAGCTCGGAAGATGTGAAATTCTCCTTCGAGCGGGTGATGTCGCCCGATCTGGCCTCGCCCAATGCCTCCAAGCTCTCCGAGGTCAGCAAGATCGAGACGCCCGATCCCCTCACTGTGCGTATCCATACCAAAGCGCCCTATGCGCCGCTGCTGACCTTCCTGTCCAATAGCCGGACTGGTACGCAGATCATCAACAAGAAAGCCTTCGAGGAGATGGGCGCCGATGCCTTCTCGCGCGCGCCCGTTGGGACCGGTGCTTATAAGGTCAAGGAATGGAATGCGGGGGAGGGGCTGACGCTCGAGGCCCATCCCGAGTATTTCGAGGGCGCGCCGTCCTTTGCCAAGATCGAGGTGCCGCTGATTGCCGAGGAAGCCTCGGGTGTGACCGCACTCAAGGGCGGGCAGATCGATATGACCTCGACCGTTCCCGCCGCCGATGTGGCGCAACTCATGAAGGATGACAGCGTCACGCTCCTGCGCCAGCCGGGGCTCAACACGCGCTTCATCTCGATCAACCTCACCAAGGCGCCCTTCGACGATATCCATTTCCGCCGCGCCATCTCGATGGCCTTCCAGCGCGAGGCGATCGTGCAGGCTGTGCTCTTTGGCGAGGGCGTGGCCGCGGACGGGATCATCCCGCCGCAGCTGGCCGAGTATCAATCCGGCACCACCCGCAAATACATGACCTATAATCCCGAGGCCGCCAAAGCCGAGCTTGCCAAGTCCAAATACAAGCCCGACGAGATGGAGGTGCCGGTGATCACATGGGGTGGCGGCTGGTGGAAGCGTTTTGCCGAGATCTTCGTGGCGCAGGTCAATCAGGTGCTGGGCACCAAGCTGACCGTCGAGGTCACCGATGCCAATGCCGCCTATGCGCGCCAGAAATCGGGAGATTTCGTGGCCGGTGTCTGGGGCTGGCTCGGAATGGTCGACCCCGATGAATATGTGGGCGGTTTGCTGACCAGCACCGGCTGGCGCAATTTCCAGGGCTATTCCAATGCGCAGGTCGATGAACTGGCGGCCAAGGGCGCAGCCGAGACCGACCCCGCCAAACGTCCCGAATTCTACAAGCAGGCCGAGGATATCGCGATGGACGAGGTGGCGCTGATCCCGTGTTTCTTCTCCAATATCTCGAACTTGCTGCGTCCCGGCATCGAGGGCTTCGACCAGAAAGCCTATTCGAATTACGGCGACCAGTTTTACAAGATGAAGGAGGCCTGATCCCATGTCGGATCTGATCGGGGCCGAGGCGCCGCCCGGACTGTCCTTCGCCGAGAGATGGGGGCCGCTTGCCGCCTATCTGGCAAAGCGGATACTGGGTGGGCTCGTGGTGCTGCTGGCGGGCACTCTGGTGGTGTTCCTGACCATGCAGGCGGCGCCGGGCGATCCTGCTCTGGCCGCATTGGGCGAGAATGCGACGCCGGATGCCATCGCGGCCTTCCGTGCCGAATACGGCCTCGATCAACCGGTCTGGATGCAGTATCTCGGCTGGCTCGGCGGGTTCGTCACCGGCGATTTCGGCCAGTCTCTGGCGGTCGCACGGGGGCTGCCGGTGGCGGGGCTTATCGCGCAGAAGCTGCCTGCCACGATCTTCGTGGGGACGCTTGCGCTGGTGCTGGCGGTAGTGATCTCGCTCGTGCTGGGCACAGCGGCGGCGCTGCGCCGTGGCAGGGCCACCGACACCATCGCCACCTCGATCGCGGTTTTCGGCATCTCGATGCCCGATTTCTGGATGAGCTATGTGCTGATCTTCGGGCTGTCGCTGGGGCTCGGGTTGTTTCCGGCCTTCGGCTATGTCGCGCCCTCCGAGAGCCTCACGGGCGCGTTCCATGCCGCCTTTCTGCCGGCGCTGGCCATTGCAGCCCCGATGGCTGCGGTCTTTGCCCGCACCTTGCGGGCCGTGTTGATCGAGACGATCTCGCGGGCACATGTGACGGCGGCCACGTCCTTCGGCCTGCGCAGGAGCTTCATCTTCCTTCACTATGTGCTGCGCAACTCGCTCGTGCCCTATCTCACGGTGGTCGGGCTGCAGATCCGCTACATCCTTGGCGGGGTCGTCGTGGTCGAGCGGATCTTCGGCATTCCGGGCATCGGCTCGCTGATGGTCGATGGCGCTTTCGCGCGTGATTATGCCGTGCTGCAGGCCTGCACGGTGGTGTTTCTAGTCATCGTGCTGGCGGTCAATCTGGCGGTCGATTGCCTGTGTGCGGCGCTCGATCCGCGCCAGACGGTCAAATAAGGCCGGATAAGGGGTATCCTATGTCATCGTTCAAACGTCTTCTACACCATCCGACGGGGCTTGTGGGCCTTCTCATCGTGGTCGTGATGGTCGCTGTGGTGGTGATCGGGCCGCATGTTATCGGCTATGGTCCCGAAGATATGGATTTCATGGCGATGCTGGCCCCGCCGAGCCTCGCGCATCCGTTCGGCACCGACAGTTTCGGGCGCGATGTCCTGTCACGCGTGCTGCAGGGGGCGCAGGTCTCGCTGGTAATCTCTGCGGGCTCGATCCTGCTGGCAGCGGCTCTGGGCTCGGCCATCGGGATCATGTCGGGCTATTGGGGAGGGTGGGTCGATAGCGTGCTGATGCGTCTCATGGATCTGCTCTTTGCCTTCCCCAGCTTTATTCTGGCGATGCTCCTGATGGTGCTTTTCGGCTTTTCCACCGCCAATCTCGTGGCCGCGATCGCGCTCGTCTATCTGCCGATCTTTGCCCGTATCACCCGCAACAATACCGGCCTGATCCGCGAGGAACCCTTCGTGCAGGCCGCCCGCCTGATGGGGCGGTATCCGCTGGCGATCATGGTCTCCGATATCCTGCCCAATATCCTCGCGCCGATCCTCGTGCAGGCGTCGGTGGGGGTGGCCTTTGCCATCATCCTCGAGGCGGGGCTGAGCTTCATTGGTCTCGGCGTGCAGCCGCCTACGCCGAGCCTTGGTGGCATCATGGCCGATGGGCGCGAATATTTTTCCCGTGCGCCTTGGGTGCTGACGATGAGCGGCGTGGCCATCTCGATCGCGCTTCTGGGGATCAATCTTCTGGGCGATGGGCTGCGTGATCTGACCGACCCCAAACTGCGCGAAAGGGCCTGAGCCATGAAGCAACCTCTGGTAACGATCCGCAATCTGAAGGTCGCATTCGGCAAGGGGGCCTCGCGCAAAGAGGTGCTGCACGGGGTCGATCTCGATCTTTACCGTGGCGAGATCTTGGGGATAATTGGCGAGTCCGGCTCTGGCAAGACCATGACCGGCATGGCTTTGCTGCGGCTTCTGCCCGGAAATGCGCATGTGACCCAGGACGAGCTACGCTTTGATGGCGCGGCGCTTCCCGCGCTGAGTGAGGCCGAGTTTGACGGGCTGCGCGGTGTGCGCATGGCGATGATCTTTCAGGATCCCGTGGGCTCGTTCAACCCCGCCAAGCGTATCGGCTGGCATTTCGAGCAGATCTTTGCCCGTGTCGAACGTCGCGGGATGAAGGCCCGCAGCGAGACGGCGCCACGCGCGCGGGCGATCGCGCTGATGCAGGAGGTGGGTATCCGCCGCGCCGAGGAAAGTATCGACCTCTATCCCCACCAGTTGTCGGGCGGCATGTTGCAGCGGGCGTTGATCGCGCTGGTGCTGGCGCTCGAGCCCGATCTGATCGTGGCGGACGAGCCTACGACCAATCTCGACAAGGTGGTCGAGCACCAGATCCTCACGCTTTTCCGCGCGCTGCAGCAACGTCTTGATGCGGCGATGATCTTTGTCACCCATGATATGGCGGTCGCGGCCTCGCTATGTGACCGGATTGCGGTGATGCGCGCGGGCGAGGTGCTCGAGGTGGCCCCTGCCACGCAGCTCTTCGAGGCGCCGCAACATGAATACACGAAACTCCTGATCGATACAGCCCGAGCGCTCTCGCGCCCTGCAACGGCTGCGCCGAGCATCGTCAAGGAGCCGCTTTTCGAGGTCGAGAACCTTTCGCTCACCTTCCCGCCGGTGGGCCCCCGCGCGGCCTTCAAGGCGTTGAAGGATATCTCGCTCGAAATCCGCAAGGGCGAGGTGATCGGCCTTGTGGGAGAATCCGGTTCGGGCAAGACCACGCTCGGGCGCTGTCTGCTGCGGCTTTATGATCCCACCGGCAAGATCACCTATAAGGGCCGCGACATCACCCGCATGGGCGAGACGGGCCTGCGCAAGATCCGGCGCGAATTGCAGATGGTATTCCAGGATCCGGGTGGCTCGTTCAATCCGCGCAAGACGATGGGCCAGTCGCTCGGCGAGGCGCTGCGGCTCACCGGCCTGCGCGACAAGGCGCAGCTTGCAGCACAGGTGCGCGCACTTCTGGAGCGCGTGCGGCTTACGCCCGAGCATGCCGGGCGCTATCCGCACGAACTGTCGGGCGGGCAGCTGCAGCGTGTGGCAATCGCGCGTGCGGTCTGCCTGCAGCCCTCGCTGATCGTCGCCGACGAGGCCGTGTCGAAGCTCGATGTCTCGGTGCGGGCGGGGGTTCTGGACCTCTTCCGCGAGATCCAGCGCGAGCAGGGTCTCTCGATGGTCTTCATCACCCATGATCTGGAGGTGGCGCGCTATATGTGCGACCGCATCGCGGTGCTCTATCATGGCGAGCTGCTGGAGATCGGGCCGACCGAGGAGATTTTCGCCAACCCTCGCCACGCCTATACGCAGACGCTGCTGAAGACGCTCGATCATAGCCTTGGCGGGCGCGATTTCGGGCGTGCGGGCTACGGCCCGAAGGTCGCCTGAGGCGCCCGTTCAGATCGCCTTCATCGCGGCGCGCAGGCGGGCCCCTGCGGCATCGACCTGGCGCCTCCGTTCGTCCAGCCGGTTGAGGCCGAGCCGGATGCGTGCCTGTGCCGAGATGATGCCGCTTGCCATCGAATCCGCCCCCGGGCCACCGATCGTATTACGGTGGGCGATGAAATGTTCTGGCGCCAGCAGGCTCCGCAGCTCGTCTGTTGAAAGGTCGAAAGCGGGGAAGCCCTCGGCCTGTGCAGCCCGCGCGATATCCTCGGGCGCCAGCGCCGAAAGCGGGCGGGACTTGGCGTCCAGATCCCGCAGGGCGGCGTCGATGAGTAGCGTGGCATCCGTCCATGAGAGACCCGAGCGGTCCTGCAGGAAGCGGGTCAGTTCGGGCGGCGGCGAGCGGTAAACGGCATCGGTTACGGTTGAAGTGCCGCGTTCGGGGACAAGTTCCAGATCCTCGAATACACGCGCCAATACCTCCAGCCGGACGGCCAGCTCATTGGCAAGCTCGCCCAGCTGGCGCTGGTTTCCCAGACGCTCGACCGGCCCTGACGCGGCGCTCTCGCTGGTGAAAAGGCCGCTCATGAACCCGATTGCGCGCGTCGAGAAATGGCGCAATTCGAGCAATTGCTCAGGCGCGCGCTCCGATTTCAGAAGGCTCGGGCGCAGAACCCAGAGCGGCAGCACCATCCGCCGTTCGCAGGGGGACGCATGGCCGAGGATCTCGGTTACGATACCCGCCAGCGTCTGCGCCCAGATCGCCAGAACGCCGGCGCATTCGAGCACCAGATCGCGGCTCTGTGCGGCATCGAGCGTGTTCTCGACCAACCCGTCAAAGCCCAGCAGATCGGCCAGCATCAAGCGGTTGAGCCCGAATTCGGCCCCATTGCCGTTTGCGGCCCCGGCGGGCGAGCGGTTGATCCGGTTATAAAGAGCCACCATCCTCTCGGAATCGCGCGCAAGCGCGCTGTCGGCCATCAGCGCCCAATGTCCGAAATTACGCGGCTCGGCGGGTTCGCCATAGGCGCAATGCAGATAGATCGCCTGCCGGTGGGTTTCCGCAAAGCCGATGACCGCCTCGCGCAAACGGTAATTGGCCTGCATCAGGCCCAGCAGGGTCTCGCGGCTGCCAATACGGAAATGCAGCGCCTGTCGCTCGGCCTGTGGCAACGGGCCGCCCAGTGGATCATGGAGCGCGCCCTGCCGGTTTCCCTCGATCCCTGCGGCAAGATGTGCGAGGCAGGTGCGCGCCGATCTCGCGTCCAGCCGTCCGGCCTCGACTGCGGCGATCACACGGGCGCGGTCGATCATATCCTCGATTTCGCGGCCCTCGGACAATGAGGGAGCTGCAGGGGATGGGATTGGCGGCATATGGACCTCGTCTCGTCGGGTTTGGGATATAGAAGCGGTGTCTTCACGTCAAATGCTCTCCCGCTGGCGGTGCCCGGGACGGGGGCTGTTTTTGTATTCACTTTTGTCGCGGGGCGGACTATCTGTGGCAAGTAGCATGAAGGGGCGCGAGATGGGACTGGCAGATGGCGAGCTGATTGCGCACCGGATCTATGCGGCTGTGCGCGAGCGGATCCTGTCGGGCGCATACCCGCCCGGTTCTGTTTTGCGGCAGGAAGATATCGCGCGCCAGCTGGAGGTCAGCCGCGTGCCGTTGCGCGAGGTGTTCTCGAAGCTCGAGGCCGAAGGGTTCTTGCTGTCGCGCCCGCGGCGGGGCTATGCGGTGGTCTCGCTCGAGGCAGAGGAGATGGCCGAGATTTTCGATCTGCGCAGCGTGCTCGAGCGTCAGGCAGGGCAGATCGCGGCCCGCAAACGCAGTGATGGGGACCTTGCGGCGCTGACGGAGCTGCATCAAGAGATGGTGACGGCCGATGCCTCGACCCCCGAGGGTCGGCAGATCTGGGCGCAGGCCAATCGGTCTTTCCACGAGCGGATCCTTGCGATTGGCGGACGCGCGCGCCTGCAGCGGATCGCATTGCTGCTGCGCGATCAGGTCGAGCCCTATGTCCGTATGGAGGTCGCCCTCAGCGTGGATGTGGCCGAAGCGATGCAGGACCATCTGGAGATTATCGGGGCATTGCAGGCCGGTGATGCCGAGTTGGCCGGAGATCTGTGTTCGGCCCATTGCCGTCGGACCGAGCGCCGTCTGCTGGATCATCTGGGCAGGGAATGACCGGCGGTTTCGGAGCTAGGCGCGGCTTCGCGGCCCAAAAGGCAGGCCAGTGAGAGCGCCGCCAGCAGCGGAAAAAGCGCGACCCCGAGCCCCTGATCGACAAGTGGTCCCGCGACCAGCGGGGCGATCACCTGACCGACGCCCAGACCGGCTGTCACAAAGCCGAAGATCGCCGCCTGATCCGGGCCCTCCGCCAGACCGGCGAGAAGCGTGTCGCGCGAGGGAAGCGCCAGGCCGTTGGCAAGACCTGCCACGCAGATGACCGCGAAGAGAAGCGGTTGTGGCAGGAGGGTGAGGCTTGCCAATGCCCAGCATAGCGCCGAGCCTCCCATGCCGAACATCAGGCTGCGGGCGGGGAGTAGCCTGCGGGCAGTCATGCCGCCCAGAGCCACACCGAGCGTAATGGCGAGGAGATAGGCACTCAGAAATGTCGTGGCGGCGCCGACTTTCATGCCGCTACAGGCCAGAAGCGCGGGGATCATGAACCCCTGCGAGGCAGCCGAGATTGCTCCGAAGGCCGCAAACAGCCCGAACTGGCGCCGGAAGACGGGGATTTTCCATGCCGGAACGCGTCGGGAAAATCCGGTGTTGTTGGGGATATGCTTTCCGAGCGGTAGCGTATTCAACACAATTAGGGCGATCAGACCAAGGCAGGACAATGTGGCGGTCAACATCAAGCCCGCGCGCCAGCCTGCAATGAGCCCCCATGCACCGATCAGCAGGGGGGCTGCGGTAAAGCCCGCGATACCTGCCAGCGAATGGGTGGCAAAGGCTTGGGCACGGCGCGTGTGGCTGACATGACGGCTCAGCAGTGCCATATCGGCAGGGTGGTAGACCGCATTGGCGATGCCGGCCAGTGCCACACAGATCGCCAGTCCGGTCAGGGACTGGGCCATGGAGGCGGCCAGAAAGGCCAGCGCCGCGCCGATTTGAGCCAGCACCAGAAGAGCCCGCCCGCCGAAGCGGTCGGTGATCCGCCCCATTGGTGTCTGCAAGAGCGCCGTGACGAGGTTGTAGCCGATCACGATCAGACCGAGCGCCGTATATCCGCAGCCGAACTCCTTCTGGAGCAAGGGAAAGAGCGGCGCCAGGGCGAGGATATGGATATGGCTGACAAAATGCACGGTCGAGACAGAAGCGATCACCGTCCAGTCATGGCGGGTCTGGGTCATGGGACGTCCGGAACTAGGGGAGCCGCGCGCCGGAAGTGGCGCGCGCAAGGCGGTCAGGCGGCAGAGCGCGCGGGGATCAGATTGCGCAGCGGGGTGGCAGGGTCTGCCAGCGCGACCGGATCGGGGCTGGCCCCGCTCTCTATGAGCGCAGTCAGCGGGCGCGTGTCGCGGCCCTGGTCGATCATCACCGCTCCGGCGACCTGACCATCCCGCAGATAGATGCGGGTCGAAGGGCCCTCGGGCGCGCCGCGCAGGACGCAGTGATCGGCCCGGAGCGGGCTGCCAAGAACCTGCAGGTTGATCCCCTGCTGGTCGGTCCAGAACCATGGCAGGGGCATGTAGTCGCTGCTCTGTCCCGCCATCGCCCTGGCAACATGGGAACCATGACGCTGCGCATGCTGCCATGTCTGCCAGCGGCTGGGGCTCTGCTGACTATCGGGGAACACGCTCACGTCACCCGCAGCAAAGATATCGGGGGCCGAGGTCCGGCCCGCGCCATCCACGACAATCCCGTGATCACAGGCAATCCCCGCGGCTTCGGCCAGTCCGGTATCGGGAGTGAACCCCACACCAGCCAAGGTCTGATCGACCTCCAGATCGCTGCCATCGCCCAGATGCAGGATCTGCCGCCCGTCGCGGGTGCGCAGGTGATCGAGCCCCGTGCCCATATGGAACTGCACGCCTGAGGCGCGATGGCGCGCCATCAGCAGATCGGAGATCTCGGGCGGCAGCGACCGCGCCATTACCCGATCTCCCAGTTCGATCACATGCACACCAAGCCCCAGCTTGCGCGCGGTCGATGCAACTTCGAGCCCGATCACGCCCGCCCCGATGATCGCGATGTCGAGCGCCTCGCGCAACAGCCCGTGTAGCTTGCGCGCATCCCCGAGATCCCGCAGGCCAAGGATCATTTCCGCCCCCGCAACCGGCAGGGCACGCGCGGTGCCACCCGTGGTCAGCAGGAGCCGGTCGTAGCCCAGAACCCTTCCGTCCTCGAGCCGGATCTCGTGCGCGTCAGGCCGGATCTCGGCCACGCGCGTTCCGCCCACAAAGGTGATCGCGCCCCAGTCATGCGACTGGGGATCGGGAAAGCTGTCGGCCAGCAGGAACTCTTTCGAGAGCGCAGGGCGTTCATAGGGCAGATGCGGGTCGGCATCGATGACCGTCACCTGCCCGTGCTTGGCCAGCTCGCGGGCGGCCGCCATGCCAGCATGGCCCGCGCCGATGATGATGTGATGGGTCATGCCACAGTGTTCTCCAGTAGGCCGATACCCGAGATTTCGACGCTGACCACATCGCCCTTGGCCAGATAGACGGGAGGGGTCATGCCGATGCCCACACCCTCGGGTGTGCCGGTCAGGATGATATCGCCCGGCTCGAGTGTCAGGCGTTTCGACAGTGTCTCTATCAGGGTGGGGATGTCGAAGATCAGATCGGCGATCACCGCATCCTGTCGTTTCTCTCCATTCACATGGGTGGTCAGCCGCATTGTATTCAGATCGGCGATCTCGGAGACGGTGCTGATGCAGGGGCCCATCGGGCAGAAGGCATCGATGGATTTTCCGATGAACCATTGGCGGTGGTCCTTTTGCAGGGTCCGCGCGGTGACGTCATTGGCGACTGTATAGCCCCAGACATGGTCCATCGCGTTCTCCTTGCTGATGCCGCGCCCGCCTTTGCCGATGATCACGGCCAGCTCGCCCTCGTAATCGGTGCTCTGGCTGTCATCGAGCCAGGATGGGATCTCGCAGCCCGGACCGGTGACGGTATTGGAGGCTTTGGTGAAGATGATGGGGAAATCGGGCGTGGCCGATTGGCCGGCCGAGGCATCAAAGCCCGAGCGGTGGAATTCGGCGGCGTGGGCGTGATAGTTTTTTCCGACACAGAAGATATTGCGGGCGGGGCGCGGGATCGGTGCCAGCAGCGTGGCATCGGCGGCGGCAATCGGGGTGACGGTGGCGGCCAGCGCCTCGGCCTCGGCCTCGCGCCCGATCAGATCGAGCAGATCGCCTGACCGGCACAGCGCATCCAAGGGTAGAATCTGGCTACTGTCTTTGGACAGGGCTCCAATGCGGGCCTGATCGATGTTGCCGGATTTCAGAGCGAAGCGAACGAATCTCATGAATTCTCTCCTTTTTCGATTCTGAATACATAATGCGGGTAATTTCCGCCTTTTGAATGCATAAAATGTAAGCATACCCCAGAAATTTGGGGTTACGCTTAAATAAACACCATTGACTCAGGTTTACTTTGTCTTTCTGAATACAAAAGAGGCCCGAGTACGAAAGCCAACTGGCATAGCTGCCGTAACCCCAAAGGATTCAGACCGATGAAGGATTTTGCCGGAGTGCAAGTGAACTGGCCGCGCAACGACTACTCGCGCGTGCCTTACTCGATTTATCACGACCCCGAGATCTATGCGCTCGAGCAGGAAAAGATCTTCCGTGGCCGCTGCTGGAATGTGCTCTGCCTCGAGGCCGAAATTCCCAATCCGGGTGATTTCCGCGTCTGCCATGTGGGAGATACGCCGGTCGTTGTGAACCGTGACGATGACGGGGAGCTTTATGCCTTCGTGAACCGCTGTGCCCACCGTGGCGCCGAGATCGTGCGCGAGCCTTGGGGCACCGCGAAAGAGCATACCTGCATCTATCACGCATGGCTCTATAACCGTAAGGGCGACCTCAAGGGTGTGCCTTTCCGCCGTGGTGCCAATGGCAAGGGCGGCATGCCCGAATGTTTTGATATGAAGAACCACAATCTGGTGAAAGTGCGGGTGACGTCGTTCAACGGGGTGATCTTCGGCACGTTCCACCATGATATGGAGCCGATCGAGGACTATCTCGGCCCGCTCTTCACCAAACATGTGGGCGAGATGTTCAACCGTCCGATCAAGATCCTCGGCTATCAGCGCCAGCGGATCGCGGCGAACTGGAAGCTCTATCCCGAGAATATCAAGGACGCCTATCACGGCTCGCTCCTGCACGAGTTCAACCGCACCTTCGGCCTGTCGCGCCTGACGCAGGTCGCGGGCGGCTATATGGACGAGAAGCACCGCCATTCGATCCTGTTCCAGTACAAGGGCTCGGATAGCGATGAAGAGGCGCTCAAAGCCTATATCGAGAACGGCGTGAAGAAGGGCGAGATCGCGGGTCTCAACGATTATTCGATGGTCAATATCATCGACGAAAACCCCTTCGGCATGTCGACCCGCGTGATGAATGTCTTCCCGAACTGCTTCTTCCACCAGATCGGCAACACGCTGGCCATGCGCAAGATCCGCACTCTGGGTGTGGACGGGTTCGAACTGACATGGGTGCTCTATACCTATGCCGATGACAGCGAGGAGATGGTCCAGCACCGGTTGAACCAGGCCAATATGGTGGGTCCGGCGGGGCTGATCTCCATGGAAGACGGCGAGGCGCTCGAGATGGTGCACCGCACCACCAAATCGGCGGCTGAGGACGAGATGGCGGTGATCGAGATGGGCGGTATCGGCTCCATCGGCGACCGCGACACCCGTGTGAACGAAGTCACCATCCGTGGCTTCTGGGCCTATTACGCGCAGCTCATGGGCTTTGCGCCGGAAGGAGCAGAACAATGAAAGACATGAAAGACGTGGTGGTTGCGCGTTCCAACCCCACCATTCCCGCAGAGATCCGCCAGCAGGCCTCCGAGCTGATCCTCGACAGTGTGCTGCATCTGGACCGGATGGAACTGGAGGCATGGATCGACTGTTTCGACAAGACCTCGTGCTATCATGTGATCCCGCGCGAGAATATCGACTGCGGCTACCCGTCGGCGATCATCCGTTGCGATAGCCTCGATATCATCAAGGACCGGCTGATGGTTCTGGATGTGTCCTCCAAATACAACCCGCATTGGGACCGCCATTTCCTGAACGGCACACAGTTCCAGAGCTACGAGAACGGTATCCTGATTGCGCATACCAATTTCATGATCGTGCAATCCACGCTCGAGGGCTTCTCCAAGCTCTTCGTGGCCGGCCATTACGAAGACAAGATCGTCTTCACCGCCGATGGCGCGAAGTTGCGCGAACGGATCGTGGTGCTCGATACCTTCTCGGTGCCGAACCTGATCGCCGTGCCGCTTTAAGCGAAAGGAAAGACAATGGCTTACAACATATATAAATCCCAGTTCCGCCAGCTTAGCCCCGAACGGCTTGAAGTATGGAGCAAGGTCAACACCGCCTCGGCCTCCGATATGATGAACCGTGGTCAGGCGATGGGCCATGACATCAAGCCTCTCGACCGTTCCATGCGGATCTGCGGGCAGGCACGCACCGTGCGCGCGATCCATGCCGATAACTCGATCATCCATTACGCCAATTCCTATGCCCGCCCGGGCGAGGTGGTGGTGGCCGAAGCCGGCGGCAATTGCGAGGTCGCGATGTTTGGCGGCGTTACCGCGCTCGAAGGGATCAAGCGGGGCCTGGGTGGTCTGGTGATCGACGGCGCCGTGCGTGACATCAAGGAAGCCATCGACCTTGGCTATCCGATCTTCTGCAAAGGCGTCACGCCCAAGGGCCCGCACAAGGCCTTTGGCGGCGAGATGGACATCCCGATCGCCTGTGGTGGTCTGGCCGTCAAACCGGGCGATCTGATCCTGGGCGATATGGACGGGATCACCGTCGTGCCGCTCGAATGGGAGGAAGAGATCTTCGCCAAGGTGCAGGAGTTCCGCAAGACCGAGGATTACTGGCTGACCATCTTCGAGGGACCGAAGTCGCTTTACGAAGTGCTGAATATCCCCGAGCCGACTTTTATCGACTAACTCAAGGACATAGTTATGAAAATCGATTATATCGATCCGCCGGGCTCGGTTCCGGCGCAGGGCCTCTATACCTCGGTGGGCCATGTCGCGGGCGACCAGTATCGCTTTGTTGCGGGGCAGCTGTCGGTCAATGCCGCAGGCGATATCGTGGGCGCTGGCGATTTCAACGCCCAGTTCGATCAGGTCTTCGGCAATCTCAAAGGGGTAATCGAGGGTCTGGGTGGCACCATGGCGTCGGTTGTGAAGTTCACCACCTTCACCACCTCGCGCGACTATATCCAGCCTTTCATGGACAAGCGCGCGGCCCACTTCCCCGAATGGTATCCGTCGGGGATCTTCCCGCCGAACACCCTGCTGATCGTGCAGGGCCTCGTGAAGCCCGAGTTCATCCTCGAAGTCGAAGCGGTCGTTGCGATCTGACGCGGGTAAGGGGGCAGGAGGAAGCCATGAGTGTCACACCTGTCGCCGTAACGCTTTACACCGATATCCGGCAGAAGATCCTGTCGGGTATCTGGGCGCCCGGGGTGGTGCTGCGCCAGGAGGATCTGGCGCGCCGATATGCCACCAGCCGTGTGCCGCTGCGCGAGGCGTTCTCGCGGCTCGAGGCCGAAGGGTTCCTCGTGCTGCGCCCGCGGCGCGGATTTGCCGTAGTGTCCCTGCGCGAGGACGAGATCCGCGAGATCTTCGATCTTCGTATGGTGCTCGAAAGCCATGCGGGCCAGATCGCCACCAAGGCGCAGAAACCCGGCGATATGCTGGTGCTCGAGGACCTTCTGGACCGGATGGAGGCAACCGATACGGCCCATGCGACCGGTCTGGCCGAATGGTGCCTGCTTAACCGCCGCTTCCATGACTACATCCTCGATTGCTGCAACCGCCCGAGGCTGCGGCGTCTTCTGTTGCAACTGCGCGATCAGGTGGAACCCTATATGCGCATCGAACTGTCGGTCACCGGTGACGTGACCGAGGCCAGCCGCGACCACCGCGAGATCCTGTCGGCCATGCGCTCCGGCGATAGCGAGCTTGCGGGCGAGCTATGCGCCATCCATTGCAGCCGCACCGCGCGGCGCCTTGTTGCCAACCTGAAACCCTAGCCCCCACCTAGCCAAGGAAATCCCATGACCCAGAATGTGCAAGACATGGTCCGCGTGCTCGATAGTGACGCGCTCGGCGAAGGCCAGATGACCTCTGTCAATGTAGGCGAGGAAGAGATCGCCCTCTACCGCGTCGAGGGAGTGATCTATGCCACCTCCAATATCTGCAGCCATGCCTATGCGATCATGACAGAGGGCTATCTCGACGGGGATTGCATCGAATGCCCGCTGCATCAGGCGCTGTTCTCCATCAAGACCGGCGAGCCGATCGACGCGCCAACCGACAAGGCGCTGCCGATCTTTGCGACCGCCGAATACGACGGCGGCATCTATGTCCGCGTTTGAGGCTCCTGCAGCCTGACCCGTCTTCTCGCGCATCAGCCGCCGGCAAGAGCAGCGATGCGGTTCTCCAGCCATAGCAACCACAACAGGGAAGCAAGATTATGAACCATAGTTTCACGAGAACCCTTCAGGCCGGTGCCCTTCTGGTGGCCAGCCTCGCCGCCAGCATGGGTCAGGCCGCAGAGCTTGATGATGTCTCCATCGCTCTGCCCAGCTCGACCGTTCTGCCCTATCACGGCTTCGTTTTTCTAGGCGTTCCCGCCGGGTTTTATGAAAAACTCGGTCTCGATGCCGATGTGATGACCATTCAGGGCTCGGCCGCGGCGCTGCAGCTTGTCGCGTCGGGCGATGCCGATATGGGCTATATGGGTCTTTCGGCGCTCATCAATGCCAAGCTCAAGCAGCCCGACCTCCCGGTCGAGGCCGTGTTCTTGCAAGATATCGCGCCGGTCTATTCCGTGGCCATCCCCAAAGGCACCGGCATTTCGGGTCCCGAGGGGCTGAAAGGCAAGCGTATCGGCGTGCTCAGCATGTCGTCGGGCGCGGTCACCTGGGTGAAGGCCTATATGTCCAAGCTGGGCGTCGCGCCGGATCAATACGAGATCGTGGCCATCGGCTCGGGGGCACAGGCCTATTCGCTGCTGAAATCGGGCGATGTGGATGCGATCAGCTTCTCGCGCGGGCTGTCGGCGGCGCTGGAGATCCTTGGCGCGTCCTTCGATTATTACGCTCCGCCCGAGCCGTCGGGGGTGATTGTGGCCAATACCAAATTCCTCAAGGAGCATCCCGATGTTGCGGCCCGCACGCTTGAAGGGGTGGTGCTGAACCAGACCTTCATGGAGATCAACCCCGAGAAAGCCACCCGCTATTTCTGGGATTTCACCAGCAAGCCTGCCGGTATCTCCGAAGAGGAAGCGCTCAAACAGGGCGAGATCTATATCAACCGCACCGCCGAGATCTGGAAGGACTACAAGGATAGCTCCACCAAATGGGGCGAGATGTCCGACAGCACATGGACTGGCCTGATGGAATTTGCCTCTGTCGCCGAGCAGTTCTCCGATAAGGCCAAACTGGATGCTTTCGTCAAATCGCTCTATACCGACGAGCTGATCGATCAGGTCAACACGGTCGATCTGTCCATTGCGACCAAGGCGGCTGCGCAATGACCCCGCTGGATAGCGCCATGGCCTCCGAAACGCGCGCGGATACGACAATCCGCCTTGACGATATCACCCTTGCCTACGGGCAGGGGGACGCCAAGGTGGTCGCCATCGAGGAGTTTTCCTGCGAGATCAAACAGGGCGAATTTGTCACCATCGTCGGCCCTTCCGGCTGCGGCAAATCCAGCCTTTTGCGGGTATTGATGGGGCTGCAACGCCCCACCAAGGGCCGTGTCAGTCATGGGGCGACCCAGATCACCCATCCCACGCGCGAGTTCGGCATGGTGTTTCAGGCGCCCGTTCTGCTGCCATGGCGCAATATCCGCGAGAATGTCGCCATGCCCGCCCGTGTCGCGCGCGAGAATATGGTGCAGGCCCGCAAGCGTGCCGACGAATTGCTGGCGATGGTCGGGCTTGAAGGCTTTGGCGACCGCCATCCGTGGGAACTTTCGGGCGGGATGCAGCAGCGTGCGGGCATTGCGCGGTCGCTTTTGCATGACCCCGATGTGTTGCTTATGGACGAGCCCTTCGCGGCGCTTGATGCGCTGACCCGCGAGAAGATGATGTTCGAGCTGCAGAAGATCTGGATGAAGCAGCAGAAAACCGTGGTCTTCGTGACGCATGGCATCTCGGAGGCGGTTTTCCTCTCGTCCAAGATCATCGTGATGACGGGCCGTCCGGGACGGGTGCTGAAAGTTATCGAGAACCCGCTGCCGCGCCCGCGCCAGCTGTCCCATATGGCCAGCGACACCTTTGCCGAGATCTCGGTCGAATTGCGCCGCCTGCTTGGCGCCTCCGATATGGGAGATAACTGATGCCTGCCGAAACAACTGCTGCCCCCGCGCAATTCCGCACGGTCCGCCCTGTTCTTCTGCGCGGGGTCTATGAGCGCGCGCAATACCTGATCCCGGCGGCGCTTATCATCGTGGTCTGGTGGCTTTGTGTGGATATTTTCGATGTGCCGGGCTATGTGCTCCCCCATCCCATGGCTGTCGTCCACTCGCTGATCAACGGCCTTGCAAGCGGTGCCTATGTCGAGGCGGCGGCGGCCACCACCAGCTCGATCGTGGCAGGCTTTGTTGCGGGCACCCTGATCGGCATGTCGATTGCCGTGGTCATGGTGCTTTGGCCCGCGCTCGACCGGCTGGTCTTCCCCTATATCGTGGCGCTGCAATCCATGCCCAAGATCGCCATCGCACCGCTGATGATCGTGTGGTTTGGCTTCGGATTTGGCGCCAAGATCGCCATCGTCGCGATGGTCGCGGCCTTCCCTGTGCTGGTGAATATGCTCGCGGGTCTGCATGCGACCGAACATGACCGTATAGAGCTGATGCGGGCACTTGCGGCCTCGCGTCTGCAGATCCTCACACAGGTGCTGATCCCCTCGGCATTGCCTTACCTCTTTGCGGGGCTGTCGGCGGCGCTGGTGCTGTCGGTCACGGGCGCCATCGTGGGCGAGTTTGTGGGCGCGCGCAAAGGCATCGGTGTGTTGATCCTGCAGGCCAACTTCTCGCTGGATCTCGCCTCGGTCTTCGCTCTCCTGCTGCTCTTGGGCGCAATCTCGGCGGTGTTGAACCTCTGCCTGCGCCTGATCGGAAAACGCGTCGTCTTCTGGACCAAACGCAAATAATGTCTCGCTGAAAGATTGATTGAAATGCCCTTACCAGACTTTAGTAATCCGCTCCGCCCCAAACTGAAGGGCGATGCGCCCTGCAAGGGGCTCTGGGTCACCATGGAATCCGCAACCGTCACCGAACTGGCCGCTGAACTCGGCCTTGATTGGGTGACGCTCGATATGGAGCATGGCTGCCTCGACTATAAGGACGTGGCCCAGCATCTGCGGGCGGCGCGCGGCAGTGATCTGGCGGTGCTGGTGCGCGTGCCGGCGATTACCGTGGATACGATCAAACGCGCGCTCGACCTGGGCGCGGACGGCGTGCTTTTGCCATTGGTGCGCACGGCGGAGGATCTGGAGCTGGGCATGCAGTTCGGGCGTTATCCGCCTCGCGGACAACGCGGCATCGGTGGCGAACGTTCGCTGCGTTGGGGTCTGAAGCTGCAGGAATATCTGGCGATGGCAAATGAGGAATGCATGGTCATTCCCTTGATCGAATTGGGCGATGCGGTTGATAATATTGACAGCATCCTCGAGGTCGAGGGACTGGAGACGATCTTTCTAGGCCCTGCCGATCTGTCCTCCTCGCGCGGCTTTCTGGGCGAATGGGAAGGGCCGGGTGTTGCCGAAGAGATCCTGACGGTGCTCGAGAAGGCGGGCCGGAAAGGGATCGCATCGGGGATCATGGCGATGGATAATGCGGATCTCGTGACGCGGCTGGAGCAGGGCTTCCGGATGGTGGGGCTCGGCTCCGATGTCGGTATGATGTCGCGCCAGCTGCGGCCCATGCTCTCCGAACTGGGCGGGCGCAGTTTCGAAAAGCGCTGGTTCTGAAGCACTGACCAGCGCAGTCAAAAGGGGGCCTTTCGGCCCCCTTTCTTGTCTCAGACCTTGGAGGTCAATTCTGGCACGGCGGCGAAGAGATCTGCCACGAGGCCGTAATCGGCGATCTGGAAGATCGGGGCTTCC
>NZ_JAYWLC010000024.1:0-28363 GCF_040297545.1 Thioclava kandeliae | reverse complement strand
TACTCCTCCATCATACGGGATAAACTATCCCAAAAGGTGGACCACTTCAGTGGGGCAAGACCAAGTCTTCCATAAGCTAAAACTGGAGTTTATTTGAATAGCATTCAATAAAGACGCATGATCGATTTCATACATAACAAATTGATATTTATTAAATATACTCGCATTAATCAGCCAATTGTGTCAAAATCGACCTCAGGCTAGTGATGTTTCAGGGGCTACTCTTAGATGGATATTCAGAACGTTCCCGAAGAATATGATATTTGGCACGAGCGCGCGATTATTCTCGTAGGAGTGCTAAAAGATCATGGAGTGAATCCGCTAACGGATCGCCTATATGAACAAATGGTAGCCGCGGATATCTGGCTAAGGTTCTTGCCTCCAAGAACTGAAAAAGAGCTAGCTCAACTGCATCTGGAACTATACTCAGAGATTATTAAGAATTCTTCAAGTAACCACCTTTGAAATTAAATATTTACTTGGAGATAGGCTCACAGCCCCATCGGCTTCTAAAGCTAAGACATATATTCTTCTGATGAGACTTACGTAATTACGCAGGACGACAAAGTCCTTACTCCTGCTACAGTGCTCGATATGTCTTACATTACACCCTAAAGCGGCATAAAAAACTTTAAGAAATCTGTTGTAAACACAGGTCTATAAGCAGAAAGGGCATCAATTGGTTGCACCGATAAATAGGTTCTTCCAGTTGGCTGTCCTAGAATGTAGCGGGATGCGACACATTGAAAGATACTAAACACATTGGACCTTATTTTGGCGTACTCTACTGGTCTGGAAGAGTAGTTATGAATAATCCAAAGACAAAACCTCGCTTCAACTCCGCTAAATTTGCAAGACATATGTCATGATAGGTGCCTTTTTTTGCCGAGTCGGTTGGCATAATTTCCGAGTTGAACGAAGTAAATTATTTTCAGGTAGAAAACGGTCGCACTGCAGACGGTGCAGTTCAGTGAACCCCAACACACTTTCAGGATATCTGGCTAAATCGAGAAAAACATCTGATATTCTTAAGTAACCTTGGGTATGGAAAAATTCGGGCTTCCCGAATTGGCTGCTGAGGGGCGCGTATTTCTATCATTGTCGAGTGCGTCCATGTAATGACCCATCGGAATCTGCTCAGGTGAAGCCGCTAATTTGAATGCCTCAACAGGCGTGCGCATTGCAAGAGCCTGATGAGGGCGGCGGTTATTGTAGAAGCTGATCCAGTCACCGATCACACGCGTCGCGTGCTGGATGCTCTCGAAGCGGTGGCGGTGGGTGCATTGCTCTTTCAGCGTCCGGATCACGCGCTCCACCATGCCATTTTGCTGAGGGCAGTGGGGGGTGATGAACTCCTGCCTCAGACCATAGCTGCGAACCAAGGCCGTGAAATGGCGGCTGGTAAAAACGAGCCCGTTGTCTGACCTCAGCAGGAACTCCTGATCGACCCTGCCAAGCGTGCCGAACCGAGCGATCAGGGCGTGTTCGAGCGCGGCGCTGGCCGTGGTCGCCTTGCCCGAGCGCGACAGATGCCAACCTAGGAGCTCTCTGGTGTGGCAGTCGATGACCAGCGCCAGTGAGGCCCAGTCATCCTTGCCGGTCCAGACGCGTGCGAGATCCGTCGACCAGCGCTCATTGGGCGCCGTGGCGACAGAAGGGAACGCCTGGATGCGAGGGCGCATGCCAATCGCCCGCTTGCGAACCTGCCAGCCCTTGAGCTGGAAGACCCGCTGCACCGTGTTCTTGTTGAAGCCCAGAAGCCACGCGACCGTGCGATAGCCAAACGACGGCTCCTGCTCGATCATCGCCTTAATCGGATCGGCGAAGCGAGGATCGACCTTCGGTGCGGCTTTGGTCGGTGTGTAATAGACCAAAGCCGCGGCACGCCGAACCAGACGCACAGCTTGGCGATCGACACCATGACACCCTCCGACAGCAAGCCCTGCTGGATGTTCCGGATCAATTCCCGTCCTGCGCATCCAGCAGGGCTTGCAGCTTTTTTCGCGCACGCAGCTCCAGCATGGCCTCGTCCTAGGCTTCTTGAAGGTCCTTTAGCTGCTTTTCGTATTGCTCGCAAATGTCGAGCGGGTTGGCGCGCAAAGAATTCTCCATGCCCCGCTTTGCATCCTCGACCCAGACCTCGATCTCGGAAGGCGTCAGGTCAAACGACCGGCTGGCTTCCGCCACCGTCGTCTTGCCTTGAATGATCTCAATGACGAGCGCAGTTTTGCGCTTTGCCGTCCAACGTTTGATGCTGTCGTCCATTGTCATACTCATTGCCACGTTCTCCTTTGTAGCATGAGCAGATTCTCAGTGGGTCAATACATGCCCTCTTTGCCGGTCACGACGCGGGCGCCGAAAACTGGGCCCTCATCGCCTCACTAATCGAGACATACAAACTCAATGGCGTCGATTCTCACGCTTGGCTGACAAGGACACTGACAGCCATCGCCGAAGGTCACATGCAGAGCAATGTAGCATCCATGGAGAAGCTCCCTATTTTCGATCTACTCCGAAAGAGCCAATCTTAGATCAAGAAGCCGCGCAGTAGGTCGGGCAGAACAACGCTTATGTATAAACGGCAAGATCACTGTGTGATTTTACGATCGCTAGGCGGATTTTTGATGTATATCGAAGTTATAGAAATCGACCTGTTGGAAAGCATTTTCCAATATAGTTTCCGTTCCGTTGTACTCGGAGTCTGCGTTGGACATTTTACTACTATCTTTGGTGGCCTCCGGCCTTGCCTTATCTATTGCAGGCACCATGGGTCGGTCGGATCATGAGGTGAGTAGTGGCGAAGACAGTCCTCTCGGGGAGGATACACAGTCGCAGCCCAATGGCGAGAATGAAGCAATTATTGTCTTAGGGAGTGCTACCGGAAAATTTGTTCCTACTGACTTGTTTGGAGCTAACATAATTTTTTCCGCAAATACAAATGAGGGAGCTCCCACCAGTAATTTTGAATCTGCTGTTGACGCTACAGATATGCAGTCTTTGCGTTATCCAAGTGGTGAAGGCGATGGCACAGCCGAAACTGAGGGTGTGGATTGGATCAATATCACAGCTTTGGATGAGAATCCCAACGGTCTAGAGTTACGTAAAGAACTGACGTCGGTGTTAGATTGGGCGCGTGATCCCAGTGGCGATGGCAACACAGATGACGCTATCACGTTGACCCTTGTTATTCCAACGCTTCATATTTCTGAGGACGAACTCGACAGATACGCGGAGGATGTTCAGACATTCACCCAGCTTGTTCTTGAAAGTTATCCTGACGTTGTTAACGCGTTTGAAATCGGAAACGAATATTGGCGTCATACGGATGAAGAAACCTATGGAAAAGCCGCGAACGTCGCCATTAAAGCTTTAGCTGCTGGCATGCAGGATGCTGGTATCGATTCTTACGATGGCCCCGATATCTTCGTTCAAATGGGAAACACCTACAATCAGTCTTCGTTCAGTACGACGTTGGATGATCGAGGATATTTCGCACGACTTACGGACGCCAACAAAACGATCATAGCTCAGCTAGACGATGAGGCGCGTTCACTCATTGATGGGGTTGTAGAGCACTATTACTGGAAACAAGATACCACGGACTTTAAGAATAATGAGTCTGAGCGTATGTTTATTGAGCACCAATACCAGTTCTGGGACGAGCTTTGCGAGCAAGATCTGAGCCTGAATATTACCGAGTGGAATGTCGATATGACCAATCTCGAACAAAATGGAATGGCGGCGGCATCTCTTTTAATTAAGCTGGTTGAAAACATGACAGATATGGGAGTGGATAGCGCGTTTGTTTGGCCACTCCAGCACAACACTGCAAACGATCTGGCCGGAGGAACGGACGAAACTGCAGATAGTAATGACGAGGATGTGCTAACGAATTCTGTTAGTGGTGCAATTTTCGATTTAATGGCTCAGGAATTGCCGGGTGCTGAGCTTCTGGATCTAGTGATTGCGAATGAGGTAACCGGTCTCGAGATCACAGCTTACCAGACAGATGGTGCAACTGTGATTTATGTTTCATCACGCTCCATCGACATACTAACTTTCGAGCTCGATCTTAGAGAACTGGTTGACGCAGATGCGATTGGAACTGCTGTCACTATCGGTATCGATCAAAGCACATCAGATGGGTACTATTATTCTGCAAAAGAAGGGCGGCTTCAGGCAGACTATATTTTCATAGATGGGACGCCATATTTTTACGATGAACATGATGTCGCAGCCAAAATTACGTATGCAGATCTCAGTGGGCCGGAAATATTACTGACGTTAAAGCCCTATGAGGTAGTGCAGCTCATTTTTGCTTAGGTGATGCCATCTATCGCAAGCGTACTTCTGTTTTATATTGTTAATGTCTTCCAATAGCTTAACATAATTCTTCAGGCACGGAATATCTAAGATAATACCGATTTTTTCGCGGGCTACAGCCAGCTTCCCCGGCAGGTGCAAGGGCTGGATGGTGCGCTGGACTGGCCCATGATCCGCGCTTTGCTGCCGGACGTCACAGGCAAAAGCGTGGCCGACCTGAGCTGCGGCTTTGGTTGAGAACCCGTTGGATTCGCGAACAAGGTGCAGTCTCTGTTCTAGGATTTGATTTGTCGCGGAATATGGGCGACCAAGCCCGGGCGGACACCGACGATGCCGCCATCGACTAACGCATTGCCGATCTCGACACGCTCGAGGTTCCTCAAACCGCGTTCGATCTGTTCTATATTAACCGACCGATTGTCACCGCGGTTCAGCTTGGCTGCGCCCAGTTCCATGGAAGCAGTTCGTGAAGCCGGTTGATCTTGTGATCATGGATGCGGTCGAGGACGTAGGCGAGCCAGGCTTGCGGATCGAGGCCGTTCATCTTGGCCGTTTCTATGAGGATCATTGCCCGGGCCAGCGTTTCACCCCCTCTGTCTGCACCGGCGAAGAGCCAATTCATCCGTCCGATACCGATTGGGCGCATGGCACGCTCGGCGGGGTTGTTGTCTATGCCGACGCGGCCGTCTTCAAGGAAGAATTCGAAGGAGTGCCAACGACTGAGACCAAATCGGAAGGCCTTGGCGAGATCACCTTTGCCGGGAATGCGTAGCAGCTGGGCCTCGGCCCATGCCCTGAATGCATCGACCATGGGGCGCGAGTGCTTCAGACGTGCGGCCTGTCGCAGTTCGGCGGATAGGCCGGCGATGTCGCGCTCGACATCGTAGAGCTTGCCGATCCGGTCCAGAGCCTCCCGCGCGATCTCGGATTTCGTGCCCTCCCACACATCATGGAAGTCGCGCCGCAGATGCGCTCAACATGCAGCCTCGCGGAACTGGCTGCTGCCATCCGGACGCGCTGCGTAGAACGGGATGAAGCCGGCATAGGCATCTGCTTGGAGGATACCACGGCTGGCGTGTAGGTGGTGCTGCGGATGCTCACCTTTCCGATCCGGGGAAAAGCGGTAGACGACGCCAGGGGGCGCCGTGCCGGCCCAAGGTCGTTGGTCGGGGACATAGGCCCAGACCCGACCTTGCTTGACCTCTTTGCCGAGACCGCGGTCTCGATGTGATCTGTCCAGCACGCGGATCGGTTTGTCGTCCGCATGTAGCACGGGTGCGGCCATGACCTCCGCCTCGATCCGCTCGATGACAGGGGCGAGCACCTTCATGGCGCGCCCGCTCCGGCGCCTTGCGCGTTCATCCCTTCGAACCGTCCACTGGACGCTTCGATCCCTACGGGACCGGTCTTCACCCAATCCAGCAGCGTGCTGTCCGGAATGTCGGCACCCATGCGGGCGTAAATCTCGTGCTGACGGTAGAGCGGAAGGTGATCGTCGAACTTGGAGACGAGGATCTGGGCCAAAAGACCCGGCCCAGCCATGCAGCCGGGGATCGGACAGCTCGGCGCCAAAGGTTGCACCATCCGCTCACAGCGGCGGCAGGACTTCTTCACCCGCGCGATCTGAATGACCTTCATCTGCACGGCGACCAAATCGAGCAACTCGCTGACGTCTTCACCCACCTTGCGCAGGTCGCCGCCGCAATCGGGGCAGCAGGAGCCGGGATCGAACTCGCGGCGTTCACGAGGCGTTGCCTCCGAAACGCGCGGCCTACGTCGCGGCTTCGCCTCGGCAACAGGAACATCGGTCGCGGCAGGCGCATCGTCCTCGGCCGGCCCGTCGCGCTGCTCGGCGGCTGCGACCAGCAGATCCTCCAGCGCCAGTTCCAGCTGGGCGATCTCGCGCTCGATCTTTTCCGAGGATTTTCCGAAGGCCTGTTTCTGAAGCTTAGCGATCCGCAGACGCAAGGCCTGAACCAGCTGTTCATGGGCCTGGAGCGGTGAGCAGGATCACGCCATTGATGGTGTGGATGGCTCCCGCTCCCGGCATCGCAATGTGCCACATTGGGTTCTGTCAAAGCCAACCCTGGAAGGAGCCATCCATGACGGAGATTACCACGGTCGGCGTCGATCTCGCCAAGTCCGTTTTCCAGGTCCACGGCGTCGATGCCGAAGGTGCGGTCGTGCTGCGGCGACAGTTACGGCGGAACCAGATGCTCGAGTTCTTCCAGCGGCTTGCGCCCTGCCTGGTCGGTATTGAAGCCTGTGCCGGGGCGCACCATTGGGCGCGCGAGTTGGGCAAGTTCGGTCATGACGTCCGGCTGATGCCGCCGTCTTACGTCAAGCCGTATGTCCGGCGCGGAAAGACCGACCAGGCCGTTGCCGAAGCGATCTGCGAAGCCGTCACCCGGCCATCGATGCGCTTCGTTCCGGTGAAGAGCGAAGAGACGCAGGCACTGCTGATGACGCATAAGGCGCGCGAGTTTCTGGTCCGCCAGCTGACCCAGGTCACTAACGCGATCCGCGCCCACCTGGGCGAGTTCGGCCTCGTGGCGCCGAAGGGCGTCCATAATGTCGGCCGCCTGCTCGAGGCCGGGGAGCGGGCCGATCTGCCGGCCGCTGCCCGAGTGCCACTGCGCCTGCTGGCTGATCAGTTCTCCGAGACCCGTTCCAAGATCGACGCGCTCACTAAGGACATTCGTCGAGAAGCGGAAGCCGGCGAGGCCGCAAGGAGATTGCAGACGATCCCTGGCATCGGTCCTATCACCGCCACGGCGCTGGCAGCGACGCTGCCAGATGTGACCGGCTTCCGGACGTCGCGCGACCTGTCGGCCTGGCTGGGGCTGACGCCGAAGCCGCATTCAAGCGGCGGCAAGGAGAAACTCGGGCGCATCTCGAAAATGGGCAGCCGCTACCTGCGGAGGCTGCTCTATCTCGGTGCCATGGGCGTGATCTCGGCTCGACGGCGCGGGCAGCCCGGCGGCGACTGGCTGTGGCGCCTTCTGCAGCGCAAGACCGTGAAGCAGGCCGCGATCGCCCTGGCGAACCGCATGGCGAGAACCGTCTGGGCCCTGCTGAGAAACGGGACCAGCTACGACGCGGCGCACGCCGCCTGAGAGAACGACGGGGCTCACGGCCCCAGACGAGATGGTGAGGTGCAAGGTGGGATGATGGCCATCTGACGGACAAGCTGCCGGGATACCCTGTTCGGACCGGAGCGCTTCGAGCGCGTGCCATTGATCGGGACCTACGGCAGCCACGCGGACTTTCGTCAGGGCACGCAGCCACCGTGCTGCAGACAGACGCCGAATACATGGCCGCACCCGACCAGAAGCTTGAAGCCCACGAAACGCCCTTGCCACGCGGGAGCCATCCATACATGGTTCGAGGGCCATGCCGAACGGCCAAATAGACGCGAACGCCGGTGCCCGGACCGATCATGCCGCTTCCACCGCACGGATCGGCCGCGTCAGTGCATCGCCATCCATGCTGCTGTCAAACCGAAGGCAACGACCATTGGAAAGCCGCAGCTCCACAAGGACCGGCCGAGAGGGGGCGGGGAGTGAGCGGGCTCGGACGGCAGCCCGAAATCGACCGGCAGAAAGACCGCGCCCCGATCCGGTGACCAAAGCCCTTTCTGCTTCAGGTCGCGGCGCCAGCAATAGACCTGCGACCGCGTAAGCTCGTGCCGTTGAGCAACTTGCGTGACCGAGGCTCCACCAACACCCACCTCGAGTAAGATCTCGAGCTTCTCGTCATCACTCCACCGACGGCGCCGCTCAACGCCCAGAACCTCGCCCAACATGGCATCCCCCGCTAAGACACGTGCATAACTACGTCTTTATGCACGTGTCTTAGCTCACCCAGCCTCCGTCAGGCAGGCGGCTTTAATCGGGCGATTACGTTCTATATGCACTCACCTTCCACTATGTGCAGGATTTTAGGCAGCTGATACGTGCGATCCACCGCACGCTCTTGCCCGGCGGGGATCTGCTCTTTACCGTGGAGCACCCGATCTTCCTGGCCGCGGCCTATCTGCATTGGGTCAAGGACTAGGACGGACGCAGAACCTGGCCCGTCAACAGTTTTTCGATGCAGAGCGAGCACCGCACCGACTGGCTAGCGCAAAGTATATTGAAACATCACCAAACGCTGGCAACCACGATCAACACACTGCTTGTCGCGGGCTTCGCGCCGCGTCGGATCAAGGAATTTGCACCGACGCAGGATCAGATAGAGGCAATGCCCGAATTGGCCGAAGAGAAGGAACGGCCAATGATGCTGGTGGTTTCGGCATTCAAAATTTGATCAGGTTCCTGCTCGGTCCTTCGGGCCGGGCAGGAACCACTGATATCGCGAAAGGGCAAAACCGGAATTGCGACAGACGGCAGCTTAGGGCCCTGCGGAGCTTTGTCGCCCTGTCATCCGTGTTTCAGCTTGCCAAATGCAAAGCGCCAATCAAACTACTTATGGTTGTAACGGTATGCCTGTCAAAGATTCGCTATGTTTCAGGCCAGACAAAGGTGTTGACCATGTTCTCATCAGAATTCCGCGAAATGATCTCGACAGATCTTGGTAATAGCCTTGAAAATCTTCGATGGAAAAAGAGAAAAATTCTCGCTTCGCTACGGGATTTCTACGGCATGGAGGTTGCATTCATCTCCCGCTTTACTAAAGATCAGCGCATCATTGATGAGGTAATCAGCGACCACGACGCATTCCGCGGTATTTCCAAAGAAAGTTCATCTCGTCTCGATCAAAGCTACTGCTATCGGGTAGCGAATGGTCAAACCCCCAACCTAATCAAAGATGCGCGTAAAGAGATTTCTGTTGTCGATATTCCAGAGACACGACTGCTCCCAATCGGGGCACATATCAGCGTGCCCATTAGGCTTTCTTCAGGAAAGATTCACGGCATGCTCTGCGCTTTTCAACGTTCGGCCCGCGACGACCTGACGGCACGTGACCTGTCCATGTTCGAACTATGCGCAGCTCTGATTGGTCGTGATATAGATTCTCTTCTCATCAATAACCCAGCAGATATGCTCGGAACCGAAGAGATGCAGAAATTGATTGAGCAAAACGAATTTCAGACGAATTTGCAGCCCATAATTCGGCTTCCACAGCGCGAGGTTTGCGGGTTTGAAGCCTTGACCAGTTTTTCCGATCACCCGGGGACGACGGAGCAGGTATTCTCACATGCCAAACATCTCGATCTGATTTCCTCACTCGAAGAGAGGGCAGCAATACAGGCAGCACAGTTCATCCCCACCCTCCCCCATAAGTGTTTTCTTGCGCTGAATTTTTCGGTCAGCTCGATCGAGGATCTCGATTTTACCACGATTTTCAGCCCAGAGGATCGCAAGAAAATCGTGATTGAGGTGACTGAGCACGAAAAAGTCGACGATTACGGAAAATTTCTGGCAGCCGTTGGACGCATGCGTAAAATTGGCCTTCGACTTGCGGTCGACGATGTCGGTGCTGGCTTCGCCTCTTTGAGGCATGTAATGCACCTCAAGCCCGACATCATAAAGCTAGATCGGAGTTTTTGCGACGCAATCGACAAACGATCAGGCCAGCGTGGGCTTATCAAGGCCATTCTTGATTACGCCACGAATTACGGCGCCGAATTACTTGCCGAAGGAATTGAGACGGAGATGGACCTGGCTGCTATTCAAGCTATCGGTGTGACGATGGCCCAAGGTTATCATATCGGCCGCCCTTCACCTGCCACATCAGTGTGTATCACGCAGAAAACGTAATATATTGATTTCTGAACGGAATAGCTTTAACGCTCTCGGTCCTAAGTCGACCTTCACCAGGTTCGGTTCTGCTGCAGCGCGGCTTCTCCAAAGCCGCCATTTGTAACATCACGCCGAAAGTTAAGATCACGAAGGTCCGCAGTAGGCGACATAACATCCATTCCGCCAAGAATTGCAATCGCGAAGGGAAATGCGGCTCGCTGTCGAAACCGCTTAAGCGTTCAGGGGGCGATCGCCAGCAGAACCTCTTCATTTTTATGTAAGGCTGTACAGAGGTGTGTCGCCCTTCTGGTCCACGGACGACATCCTTCGATACCGAAAGTCTTTGATTTTGGTCCATTACGAATGTCGGCTTCCATCTTGGCTAGGTGATTATTGCTCGTCTGCGGCGCAGTTCAGCTCTCCGCCGATTCCCTGGAAAAACACCCGTTCGCTGGCGCAGAATGCTGCGCCCAGATTGATGAGCGAGCGCCTTTCTTGTCAGGCTTTTCGCGGTTTCTGCGGTACAGGAAGGATCTTGGCCAGTTTCCGAAGGTTCTGGGCGGTTGCTGCGAGAAGGAATTCGTCATTCGCACCGCATTGCCCGCGTAATCGAAGCCTGTTCAGGCGAAGGATCCGTTTGAGGTGAGTAAAGAGCATCTCGACCTTCTTCCGCAGCTTCATCGAGATGGCGTATTGATCGGTTTTAGCGATGATCCGGGCGAGATGGCGTGCGCCTTCATGTTCTTCGCGGGTGATCGACCGGAAGTCCATATTGGGGCAGCAGCGCGCGTTTGAAGGGCAGGCCTGACAGGTGTGCTTCAGACACCGATATTTGGCGACACCCTTGCCGCTCGGCCTACGGTTCGGATCAGAATAGTTCCGGCGGAATTGCTTCAACTCATTTCTTTCTGGGCAGATGTACTGGTTGTTTTCCGCGTCCCACTCGAAGATGAGCCTTGTCGCGCCATCGATGGTGTGGCTGGCTGGGTCGGAATGCGAGGTGAACTTCGGTTGCACCTCGCTGGCCGCACCAAACGCGGCCTCATCCAGGGTATCAAGATACTCGCGAACAGCGCGGGGCGCATCAGCGGCATCGATCTGCTTTGCATCCCATTCCTCTTTTGGCGTCGAATTCTGCTGTTGGCATCCGCCTCGATCAGACTGGCATCGACGGCCATCCTTTGGCCGTTTACCAGGCCTTCCTCGATGCACCGCGCGACGGTCGTCTCAAACAGGTGGCGCAGCAATTCGCTGTCGCGGAATCGTCCATGCCGGTTCTTGGAAAAGGTCAAGTGGTCCGGGACGCGGTCGCTGAGGTCCAAGCGGCAAAACCACCGATACGCCAGGTTCAGATGCACCCCCTCGCAGTGCCGTCACTCCGACCGGATGCCGAAGCAATATCCCACCAGAAGCATCCGGATGAGGAGTTCAGGATCGACTGAGGGGCGCCCCGTCTGGCTGTAGAAATCGGCAAGGTAGGTGCGGATCCCAGACAGGTCGACGAACCGATCAATCAAGCGCAGCAGGTGGTTCTGCGGGACATGATCCTCGAGCGAGAACTCATAGAACAGCGCCGGTTGCGCCTCCTGCCGCTGTCCCATCATTACCGATCCTCCCATCCCTCCAAGGAATTGAATCAGTCGATGGCCCTTCGATCAAGTGAGAGTTTTTCAACAAAAAAGTCATTCGTGTCGATGCTTGGCGCTATGCTGCGCCGGGCACCAACTTCCGCCCTGGGGCTCGGGCCGCCGTTGAGGTGCAGGGGATGCAGAGCACTGCTGCTGAGAAACGGGAACATCGTCCCGATGGAGACAGTGGTGCGATTTGATCCGAGCGCGCTGACCGGTGAAGAAGTGGACCCGCTGATGAGCCTGTCGGTCGTCCACAGCTCCGACCGATCAACTCTCCCCATCAACCCTGAAGCGGACTCCTAGGCGTCAGCCATTCTGACTTCCACCAACCCCTTATGCAGGATAGCCGGATAAATCATCTGTGGGTCAGCCCGACTGCTGCATCACCCTTTCGGCATGGGCGACGATGCGGTGAAGCGCATCGGGCAGCCAGTCGTCCGCGAGGGTCAGAGCCACGCGCAGATGGCCTGCAGCCGCCGCGCCGAAGCTCTCGCCCGGCATCACCGCGATGCGCTCGGCGTCCAGAAGCCCGTGGGCGAATTCCTCGCCCGAAAGGCCCGTGGCGCGGATGTCGAGCATCACATACATCGCCCCCGCCGACGCCGAGACCCGCACCGCTCGGCTGCCCGCAACCGCATCGCGCACAATCGCGCGGCGGCGGCGGAACGGGGCCGCGATCTCTTCCTCCAGCGCCTCGCCAAGCGCCAGCGCCGCCAGCGCCCCCTTTTGGATGTAGGGCACGACCCCATAGGTCGTGTTGGTAGCCAGCACCGTCGCCGCGGCGATTACATCCTCGGGGCCCACGATCCAGCCCAAGCGCGAGCCCGTCATGGCATGGCTCTTCGACATCGACCCGATCACTAGAGTCCGCTCAGCCATGCCCGGCAATGCCCGGGGCGACAGATGCCGCCCTTCCCAAACCTGGGTGTCGTAGACCTCGTCCGAAATCAGCCACAGGTCGGTCTCGCGACATGCGGCAGCGATGCCTTCTACCGTCTCCGCGGCATAGACGACGCCAGTCGGATTGTTAGGCGTATTGACCAGCAGGCTACGCGCACCGGTGCCCTGCTGCGCCGCCATGATCGCCTCGGCCCGTGGCTGGAAGCCGTCCTCCGCGCGGGCGGCCACCGAGGCGCAGGCGGCACCGGTCGACAGGATCGTCGAAGGATAGGTCGGGTAGTGCGGCGTGACGAACAGCCCGGTGTCGCCGGGTTGCAGCAGCACCATATGCGCGGCGAACAAGGCCGCCTGGCCGCCCGGTGTCACGATGACATTGGCCGCGGTGGTAGGAACCCCGGTGCGCCGGGTCACCCGTTCGGCGATCGCCACGCGCAGTTCCGGCAGGCCGGGGCCGTGGGTGTAGCCGGTCAGCCCGCCGACCGCGGCCGCATGGATCGCGTCCAGCACCCTCCGGTCGGTGGGCCGGTCGGGCTCGCCGATCGTCAGGTTGACCACCGGCTCTCCTGCGGCCAGCAGCGCCCGGGTGCGATACACGATCTCCCAGCCGTCCTTGCCGGAGGCCTTCATCGAAGGAATACGATTGCCGATCTGCATGAGGGTCTCCCGCAGCGCTAAGGGGGTGGCCGAGGGGCCGGTTTCCTTCAACAGATACCAGCTTTGCCTATTGACTACCACGCCGACTGTCATGCTAAAATGTTATGATGATCACCCACCGCCAGATCGAGGCCTTTCGTGAGGTCATGCGTAACGGAAGCGTCACGGCCGCGGCTGAATATCTCGGGCTGTCGCAGCCTGCCGTCAGTCGATTGATCCGCGACCTGGAAGCCAGCATCGCCTTCCCGCTGTTCACCCGCCATGGCTCGCGCGTGATGCCCACCCCGGCTGCCGAGGAATACTGGGAAGTGGTAGAACGCAGTTTCATCGGGCTCGACGTGCTCGACCAGACGGCGCAGCGGATCCGGGCGGGGGGCCACTCGGGCCTGTCGATTGCCACCGCGCCGGTCTTCGCCCCGACCCTACTGGCCGACGCGATCGCGGAGCTGGCGCGCAGGGGCCAGCTTCAGGACATGGGCGCGCTGCACATCACGACTCTTCCCGTGGTGCGTCAGGTGGCGCGGCGGCAGGCGGAGCTCGGGCTCAACATGGCGAGCCACCACCAGCACGAAGTCGACCTGGTGGCCTCTCACGCAGTTGGTTTCCACCTGATCGCAACACCGAACCACCCGCTGGCCGGCCGCGACGAGGTGACGCCGGAAGACCTGGCCGGCCAGCCCTACGTTGGCTTCGACGAAGGCACCGTCACCGGGCAGATCCAAGGGCGATGGTTCTCGACGCTTGGTACCGGGCCCGTCTTCCTGCTGCGATCCTACCTTGCGAATGTCATCAGCGCCTTCGTGCTGCGCGGCTTCGGCGTCTCGGTCGTCGACCCCTGGACCGCCGCCCAGCACCGCATGGCCGGCGGCATCTCGTGCCCCATGCGGGTGCGCGAGGAGATGCACATCGCTCTGATCAAGCCGCTTGGGGCGCGTCTCTCCCACCTGGCCGAGCATTTCGTCGAAGAGATCGGACGTCAGGTCCGCAACCTGAACGAGGCCTGATCGGGGCCTAACTGGGTCCCGGCCAGGTACTGAGCAGTGTCCTATCGCCAATTCTCTAGGCGCCACCACATTTCCCTGCCATATCCCGCGCTGTGGCCTCGGTCATGGCACCCAGCGGCAGCACCCGGGCCACCGGGACCATGAAAGCTGCAATTAATGACATTCCTTCAGATGCTTGGACCGACCCGCCCCGCTATCGGGGACCGTCTCCGTGGGACATCAGCCCCCGGCCGCACCGCGCCGAGCATAACATTATCGCATACAAGCGTTGCTTGAGACCTAGCGCAGGCCTCGCCCCTATGAGGGCAGATCCCGCGTCAGCAAGGCGGGACGCCACAACAGGGACTCCGAACATGACCAGACCGTACACACTCGCCGCACTGCTCGTCGGCTCCACCATCGCCGCGCAGGCCCTCGTTTCGAAGGCCCATGCCGAGAACATCGTCGTCTCCGGCTACGGCGGCCTGTGGAGCGAAACCTTCGAGACCTGCTTCGCCGCTCCCTACCGCGAAAAGACCGGCAACACCGTCTCGATCACGCTGGGCGCGCCAAACCAATGGGTCAACCAGCTGGCCGCCGCGACCGGCAAGCCGCCGATTGACCTGCTGATGATCAGCTCGAGCGGTGCCCTGGACGCCATCGACAAGGGCCTCGTCGAACCCATTGACGAGGCGCGTGTGCCGAACTACGCTCGCATTGACCCGCAGTTCCGCGACTTCACCAAGGGTCTCGGCTCGGTCTATGTCTACGGTGCGATGGGCCTGACCTACGATACCCGCACGGTCGAGACGCCCCCCGCCACTTGGGAAGACTTCGTTGAAGGCACCGTCGAGGGCAAATGGCGCGCCTCGATCCCGGGGCTGAACTACGGCTCCAGCGGCCTCGCCTCGACCGTCTGGATGCTCGAGCATGTGGCGGGCGGCAACACCGACAACGTCGATCACGCAATCGAGGACATCCGCCGGATGCGCGCCTCCGGCAACCTGATCTTCTGGAACAACGCCAACGACTTCATCAACCAGATCAGCTCCGGCGAGGCCGATATCGGCATGTATTGGGACGGTCGCAGCTGGGCCTTCATCGACGATGGCCACCCCGAGATCGCCTATGCCAACCCCGCGCCCGGTTCGGTGGCGGCAATGACCTGGGTGCAGAAGCTGAAGGGCAGTCCCGACACCGCCTGGGACCTGATGAACATCATCCTGTCGGCCGAGGGGCAGTCCTGCTACACCGAGAAGATGCGCTACGGCATGTCGAACATGGACGTGACCTATTCGCCCGAGGTGACACCGCAGATCACGAAGCTCGACGAGATCGTCATCCCTCCCTTCGCCGAGATCACGGCGGAACTGCCCAAATGGGTCGACCAGTGGAACCGCACCATTCAGTGACCGGATGAACTGGGCTGGCGTCCTGCCGGCCCGCACACCTCCCTTCCCCCGCCTGCAAGGAACTCTCATGACCCAATCCATCTCGCTGCGACTGCGCGGCGTGTCGAAATTCTATGGCCAGGTGCAGGCGCTCAAGCCGCTCGACCTTGAGGTCGCGCCAGGCGAGCTTCTGTCGCTGCTGGGCCCCTCCGGCTGCGGCAAGACCACGACGCTGCGGATCATCGCCGGGTTCGAAACGCCCGACCGGGGCGACGTCCTGCTTGGCGACCGCGATGTCACCGACCTGCCGCCGAACCAGCGCGACCTGGGGATGATGTTCCAGAACTACGGGCTGTTCCCGCACATGAGCGTCGTCGACAACGTGGCCTTCGGGCTACGGATGCGCGGCATGGGCCGGGACGCACGGCGACGCCGGGCGCTGGAGATGCTGGACACCGTGCGCCTCGTGGATTTCGCCGACCGGATGATCGGGCAGATGTCCGGCGGCCAGCAGCAACGCGTCGCCCTCGCCCGGGCGCTCGTCACCGATCCGAAACTTCTGCTGCTGGACGAGCCACTCGGCGCGCTGGACAAAAACCTGCGCGAGCAGATGCAGTTCGAGCTGCGCGAAACCCAGAAGCGACTTGGGATCACCACCATCCTCGTCACCCACGATCAGGAAGAGGCCCTGACGATGAGCGACCGCATCGCGGTGATGCGTGGCGGCGAGGTGATGCAGATCGGCAGCCCGACCGAGATCTACGCCCGTCCCCGCTCGCGCTTCGTGTCGGAGTTCCTGGGGTCCTCGAACCTCTTCGAGGTGGCCGGACGCACTGCCGGCGGCATACGACTGGCGCTGAACGGCGCCGTGGTGCCCGCGCTGGCACCCACTGGCGCCACGGGTCCCGTCGCCGTCCGCCCCGAGCGGCTGGCACTCGGCCCAGCAGGCACCGGCACACTCGATGGCACGCTGGCCGACGCGGTCTTCCGTGGCAGCTATGTCACCTGCGAGGTGATGCTGCCGGGGCGTGAAACGCCAGTGATCGTGCAGGCCGCAGCCGGCACGGCCCTGCCGCCACCTGGATCATCCGTCGCGCTGATCTGGCCCGAAGACGGCGCGGTCGTGCTGGAGGACGCATGATGGCAGACCCCGTTCCGCTCAAGCCCCGCCGCCGCGCCGGTTTCCGCCTCGCCAACCCACGCTGGTCGCTGCCGGCGCTGATCTTTCTCTTCACCTTCTTTGTTGCGCCACTGGCCCGAAACGCCTGGGTCAGTCTCTCGGGCGAGGGCGCAACGCAGTCGGGGATCTTCGACTACTACCTACGCCTTTTCACCGACCCGTTCTATCTGGGCGTACTACTGGAGACACTGAAGGTCTCGGTCGTGACCACGCTGCTCTGCCTGCTGGTGGGCTACCCCGTGTCCTATTTCATGGTCCACTACGCGGGCCGCTGGAACACTCTGATCGTCTTCTGCCTGGTCGCCCCGCTGCTGACCTCGATCATCATGCGCACCTTCGGCTGGCAGGTGCTGTTCGCGCGGCGCGGCCTTGTGAACACCTGGGCGATGGACCTCGGACTGATCGAGCGCCCGCTGAATATCCTCGACAGCCCGGTCTCGGTCTATTTCGGGTTGGTACATGTCCTGTGCCCCTTCATGGTGCTGTCGATCACGGCGGTGCTGCAAGGGCTTGACCGTCGGTTGGAAGAGGCCGCCTGCGTGCTGGGGGCCGGGCCATGGCGCAGTTTCCGAAACGTTACCTGGCCGCTCGGCCTTGAGGGCGTGCTGACCGGCTCGATACTGGTCTTCGTGCTGACCAACGGAATGTTCCTGACCATGCTCCTGCTCGGCGGCGGCACGGTGAAGACGCTCGCGCTGCTGGTCTACCAGCAGTTTAACCTGACCCAGGACGTGGGCTTCGCCAGCGCCATGGGCAACGTGCTGCTGATGATGGCTCTGCTCGGGCTGTTCGTGCAATCCTGGATCAAGCGCCGGAGTATCGTCTGATGGTCGCCCTGCCTTCCGCGGACGACGCGCATACCACCGCCCCCATCGCAACGCGCCGCCGGCGCCGATCACTCGCCCCGCTGCTTCTCGGCCTTTGGGTTGCGGTCTTCGTGATCTTCCTTGTCACGCCGATGATCGCCGTCGTCGCCGTCTCGTTCTCGGATGCGTCCTTCATCGTCTTCCCGATCCCAGGCGTGTCGCTCCGCTGGTACGAGCGCGTCTTCAGCTATGCCCCCTTCATGGAAAGCATGCTGACCAGTCTCGAGCTCGCGGTCTCGGCCACACTCGTCGGCGTGGTGCTGGGCATTCCCGCCGCCATCGGCGTGGCGCGGTCGCGTAGCCGCATCGCGACGGCGATCGGCAATGCACTGCTGACGCCGCTGTCGATGCCCGGTATCGTGCTTGGCTTCGCGCTGCTCTATTACCTGTCGGCACTGCGCATCCAGGCAGGGTTTCTTGCGCTGCTGATCGCACATTCCATGGTCGCCATCCCCTATGTGTCACGCACCGTGCTGGCGGTCTACCGTGCGATCCCGGTGACACAGGAAGAGGCCGGAACCGTGCTGGGCGGGAACCGCTGGCAGGTCCTGCGCCACGTCGTACTGCCACAGGTCATGCCCGGGGTCTTCGCGGGCGGCATGTTCTCGATGCTGATTTCCTTCGACAACCTGCCGCTGTCCTACTTCTTCGGAACCGCGCAGACCAATACCTTGCCGGTGGTGATCCTGAGTTACATGGAAAACCAGTTCGATCCCTCGATCGCGGCGGTCAGCACCCTGCAGATGATCATCGCGCTGGCCGCACTCCTGGTGATCCACCGCACCTACGGCATAGAACGGCTCACCGGCGTGTGACGCGCCCCGGGCGGGCCCGGCAGCCGCCGGGCCGCTCCTCTACAACCGCGAGAGACCTCGCAAACGACAAGACAGGACCAGATGTTCAACGATCGAGGCGGCCCGATGCTGCACAACTACTGGACTAACGCCGCCCCTTCCTATCGCCCGCGGACAGCCCCCCTGCCCCCCGCGGTCGATGTCGCCGTCATCGGCGGCGGGTTCTCTGGCCTCGCCGTCGCCGAGGGGCTTGCCCGCGCGGGGCGCTCGGTGGTGGTGCTCGAGGCGGGGACGATCGGCCACGGCGCTTCGTCGCGCTCGGGCGGCATGGTCGGGCCCAGCTTCCACAAGCTCGGCCTCGCAGGGCTCACTGCCCGCTATGGCCAGACCCGGGCAGAGGCGATCATGCGCGCCGGGATCGATGCGCTGGACCATTGCCAGGACCTGTTCCAGAGCCTCGGCGTGGACGTCGACCTGGCCCTGACAGGCCGCTTCCGCGGCGCACGGACCGAGGCCGACATGACCGCGATGATCGCCGAATGCGAGCGGCTGCGCGTTGCGGTCGGTCTGCAATACGACGTCGTCGCCCGGGCGGACTTGGCCGGCCAGACCGGTGCCGCCTGCTATGTCGGCGGGGTGCGCTACCCCCGCGACGGCGGCATCCACCCGGTGAAACTGGTGCAGGCCGGGGCCGCCCGCGCCGAGGCCGCGGGCGCGCTCCTGCTGCCGCAGTCCCCGGTGGCGGGCATCTCGGGCGGCCCCGGTGCCTTCGACATCGCCATACCCGACCGCAACCTCCGCGCTGCGGAGGTGGTGGTCTGCACCAACGGCTATTCCGGCGCCGGCGTACGGGCGATGCGGGAGCGGGTCGTCCCGATCGACATCACCGTCGCCGCCACGCGCGATCTCGGGCCGGAGCGGATCCGGCAGATGTCGCCCCGGCTTCAGATGCATGGTGAAACCGGTCGAGTCTTCACCTGGTCGCGCCCAACGCCCGATGGCCGTCGCTTCATCTTCGGCGGGAGGCTCTCGACCGTGACGGCAGGTCTTGCCCGGCAACAGGCGCAGGTAGCCGCCGCCGTCGGCCGCATCCACCCGGACCTCCGGGCGGACGACTTCGAACAGATATGGACCGGGCGCATCGCCTATACGACCGATCACGCCCCGCATCTGAACCGGGTCGACGGGCTGTGGCTGATGGGCGGCTATTGCGGGTCGGGCGTCACCCGCTCGTTCTTCTTCGCCGACAAGCTCGTCCGGAAGATGACCGGCCGGGCGGGCGGCGAGACACCTTTCGACGATCTCGACTTCCCGCGCGTGCCCTTCCGTCCCCTGGCGCCCTTCGGCGCTCGCCAGATGACGAAATACTACGCCTGGCGTGATCGCCGTGACAGGCGGGCCTGAGGAGACGAACATGATCTTTCTGAATGCAGCCGCGGGCGAAGACCGCCACGCCGCTCTGGTTGAGGCCATTGGCCGTGCCCTGCCTGACGTCCCGGTCGTCCGACCCGACAACGGCATGGACCCGGCCCGGATCACCGAGATCTTCACCTGGCTGCCGATGCCCGATTGGCAGGTCTATCCGAACCTGCGCACGGTCTATTCGGTCAGTGCCGGGATCGACCAGTTCGCAGACCTGCCCGCCCATGTCCGCCTGGTGCGCATGGTAGATCCGAACAATGCCCGCCGGGTCTGCGAATTCGTGCAGGCCGCCTGCCTCGCCTGCCTGCGCAACCTGCCGAAATACGCGGCCCGACAGGTAACCCGCGACTGGGTGCCCGCGACGGCGCCCTTCATGTCTGACACCACCGTCGGCATCCTCGGGTTGGGCGAGATCGGCGCGATGACGGCCGGTCGTCTGGCTGCGATGGGCTTCTGCGTGGAGGGCTGGTCCCGCACGCCTCGGCAGATCGACGGGGTCGTCTGCCACAGCGGTGCCGATGGGCTCGACGCCCTGCTTGCGCAAGCCGACATCCTCGTATGCCTCCTGCCCCTGACGCCGTCGATAACGGGCATCCTCGACGCCGGGCTCTTCGCGCGGATGAAGCAGGGCAGCAGTCTTGTCCAGGTCGGACGCGGTGCGCATTGTGTCCTACCGGACCTGCGCGCCGCGCTGAAAAACGGCCAGCTGTCGCAGGCCATGCTCGATGTCTTCGAGACCGAGCCCCTACCCGCCGAACATCCCGGCTGGGACCTGCCGAACTGCCTAGTGACCCCACATATTGCCGGTCGCATCGAACCTGCGAGCGCGGTGGCCAACATCGTGACGAACCTGTGCAGGGACCGCGCGGGCGAGCCGCTGCTCTGGCAGGTGGACCGCGAGAAGGGTTACTAGTGTGCATGGCCTGTCGCCACTGAAGCCATCCGTCAACCCTGATAGGGCTTGGCTCGAAAAAAAGGGAATGATGCCCCCCATACCTAGATGACTGATGCAGCAGGGTTTCGGCATTGCCACGGCGCCTGACGGCCATCACCAGCTTCCGCTCTGGCTCAAAGCCGTCCCTTCGACAGCGATCAGGGGATATGTGTGCCACGAGCGTGTCGAGGAAGACGCGCACCTTCGCTGAAAATTGCGATGGCTGAGATAGAGGACGTGTACTTAGGCGCCATAGATTTGGTGATCGGCAAGCACTCAGGACCGCATACATCTCCGCGGTTGAGGCGAAGGGACGCTTGCAGAAGTCGATGATGCGGTGGTGACCGAGGTGCAGGTCGGCCGAATACCAGTAGACCATATCTGTGCCCACCGTACTCGTCAGACCGCAGTTTAGGGACGAGATCACACCGGCGCAAATGCCTGTTAGTTCGTAAGGATTCTGGACGATGAGGCGTTAGGAATGTCAGCTGTGATGTTCGATTTAAATTGGAATCAAAGAACCAAATGAACCACTGTTTTCATTGACTTTATTTGCTTTCATTCAATGAGAACTTAAACTTTATTCGCGATGACTTGAAACCCAAAGCTCACCGACTTCTCTGGCTGGCAATACCTTCAGGTTAAATGTCTCCCCGATACGGCTCACAGTTTCACATAAGACACATAGGACACATAGAAGCTTTTGACCGTCCGATTTTTGGGGGCCACTTCACGGCTCTAACGACAATCAAGCTCCGCAGGACAAGCAAAGGATGCATAAAGGTAATATCGATGAACAGATATCAGCTCTTCCCGAACGAGTTGCCAGTTTAGCGAGAATGAGCTCCAATTTATGGAGAACGTCATAACTGAGTGGGGCAAACCACTCATATAGCCCTCAAGCTATGTCCCGAGTTGGTTAGCTGAGTAACTTTATAAGTTTTTAAACCAGAATCATTTCAACTTGAAGGCGCATTCCTGATATCGCCTGGGGGGGCGCTCAAATGAACCTTACACACGTTGCCGCGGTCCTGAATCGCGATCCAAAATCTGATACCGATAGTCTCGATGACATTGTGCAAATGCTCATAGAAAGTGCCAAATCATCCAATGTCCGAAAAGCTCGCAGAAGTTCAACACGGAGCTGTTTGACATGACTTATAATGCACAATCACGGCAATTTATTCTTGGCAATCTGACCGATAGAGGTCTAGAATCAACCATACGTTGTCATGAGCGGTTCTAAACAGGCATTCAGGTGCGGGCGAAACGTTAGAATCTCGCACCTGAAATAACCAGCCCTATCCCCAAATTGCTCTTCAATTTCCATCAGCGCTAACTTAGGCGCCTGATCGACGCATTGTGCGTGTGAGCGTCATAGGGGCCTTTTAGGAAGTATCTAGCCAAAAATTAGGAGTAACAGATGTCAAGTGGCTATGAGAAATATGAATTTGGCATTCCGCTAGATAGTTCGAAGCGGACGTTCTTGGATTTAGTTCTGATGATTTTAATGTTCGGCTTAGGCGCAGCATCCGTTGCAATTTCGAGCTACTTCTTTATTTGCGCCGTTGTGTCAGCATCTATTTCTTCTGGCGAATTATTCATGTGAGCCGAAAGCTGGTCTACCCCACTCGGGTGGTCAGGTTCAAAAGTTAGTGCATCTTGGGCCTGTGGACGATAGCGCAAGAAGCAATTCGGGCTTATTATAATGCGTGCTCCAGCGTTCGATGAGGATCTGGGGCTCTCTCAACGAGTAGAAGGCCTCCCCATCGAGTAATTCGTCCCGATGTCTTGCGTTAAAGCTCTCCACGTAACCGCTCTCCCAAAGTGGTCCCGGCTCAATAACGGCAATTTTGGCACCCACCGCGACGATCTAGTTGCGGAGCTGTGGTCTTGCCCCCCTGAAGTGGTCCATCTTTTGGGCTAGTATATCCCGCATGATGGAGGACTACTTAGATGGCAGACAAACGCGAAAAGCCGGAAGACATTGTCATGAAGCTGCGTCAGGTTGAGGTCTTGCAGGGTCAAGGCGCGAAACTGGCAGATGCGGTGCGCCAGATTGGCGTAACCCAACAGACCTATTACCGTTGGCGTCGTGAGTTTGGCGGGATGAACCGCGACCCGCTCAAGCGGCTCGAGAAAGAGAATACGCGGCTCAGACGGGCCGTGTCGGATCTGACGCTCGACAAGCTAATCCTGACGGAAGCGACGCGGGGAAACTTCTAAGCCCGCAGCAATGCCGCCAGTGCATCGACCATGTCCGCTCGGCGCTCGGCATCTCCGAACGCCGTGCCTGTTGGGCTTTGGGACAGCACAGATCGACCCAACGCAAGATCCCACTCGGTCGTCAGGACGAAGCCCTACTGACCGCTGACATCACCGAACTGGCACGGCAATACGGATGCTATGGCTATCGCCAGATCACGGGCCTTCTGGTTCAGGCGGGATGGTGCGTCAACCACAAGCGGGTCGAGCGCATTTGGCGACGCGAGGGGCTTAAAGTTCCGCAAACGCAGAAGAAACGCGGGCGGCTCTGGCTGACGGATGGCTCCTGCGTGCGGCTGCGGGCCGAGCGGCCAAACCACGTCTGGTCATACGATTTCGTCCAGGACCGGACGGCAGACGGGCGGGCTTACCGCATGCTCAACATTGTCGATGAATTCACCCGGAAGGTACTGGTGATCCGCGTCAAACGCAAGCTCAACTCGGTCGACGTCATCGACGCGCTGACCGATCTATTCATCCTTCACGGCTCGCCCGAGTTCATACGGTCCGATAACGGGCCCGAATTCATCGCGACTGAGCTTCGCAACTGGATCGAGGCGGTGGGGGCTATAACGGCCTATATCGAGCCGGGGTCACCTTGGGAGAATGGGTATGCGGAGAGCTTCAACGCCAGACTTCGCAACGAGTTACTGGATGGAGAGGTGTTCTATACGCTGAGAGAGGCTCAGATCCTCATCGAACGCTGGCGCAAGCATTACAACACGGTGCGCCCGCACAGTTCGCTGGGCTATCGCCCACCAGCACCAGAAAGCATCATGCCAGTAGACCAAAGGCCCACGATGCACTAATTTTTAGACCGGACCACTAAAGTGGGGCAGATCACTGCCGCCCGCCTTCGTCGAAACTTTCAGTCGCGATGATCACAATACATGCAGGTTCTGTTAGTGGTCTTACCATACCCACAACCTGAACAGTACTTTTTATTATACAAATGCACTGCACTTCGTCGCTTCGCTTGGACAACTAAATAGCAGGCGAATAAAAACAAAAAGAGCAAAATAGCCAGTGTGAGGTTTTTATAGTATATGGAAACCAAACTAGCGATGCTAACTAAAGCAGGAAAAGAAAACGAAAAAACTCTATAAATACTTGTGTTGTCCATAAAGTATTTTGGCATCACATATCTCATATAAATAATACGAATTATTAATAACACAACAAAAACAAAAATAAAATAGTTAATTAGATAAACTAGAAAGTGAATTGTGATTACCAATAGCGCACGTTGCACTACTCGGGTGGCAAGACGCTCCACCCCTTGTCACAGCAAGCCGTAGGGCGAATACTGTGATCTCGGCTCGTTTCAGGCCGAGAAGCGGTTCATGCTAGCGGTGCTGATCTGGGTTTCCGCGGTCTGGCAGTCCGGATCTTATGAAATTATCCTGTTGCCAAAGAGCTTCAAGCGGTTCATCTAAGCCACAATACGACCTCGCGCCTGATAGCCCGCACATTGCTTTCAGATCGATTACCCCAGTCATCACGTCACCTACAAAATCTCTTTTCAGAATATCGCGGCGCGGCCGTCCGGCTTCTAAGAACGGTCATTGCGACAGATCGAAATGAGAGGCTCTGCTTCACATTCAAGGATTGCTGCGCATCAGTGGCGCGGGTCATAGACTTCATCTATGACGATGATTTCGATCTCTTCTACGGAGGACATCTGCTACAGTAGTTACGGTAGCACTGGACTACCGACTTACCTAACCGGGGTAGATTTGATCGTGCAGATTTCACCTTTGGCCGTACCAGTGCAAGATGTCCCCCAAGCCGCACTCGCAAGCACGACGCACCATTACTGCGCGAAAACCATTCTCCATCGCCGCAAACACGAATGCCGGTAACCTGCCCCACTTAAGTGATCCTGTTGGAAAGCTGGTGCATCGTGAGCCTGCGGTTTATGGGCACGATGTTCTCGGGTACTGTTGGGCGATAACCCGACGCGCTATGCTGGCGCACCGTGTTGCAATGCTTGCGCCTGCGTTCGATAAGGATGCCGTTCGACGAATGACTCCAGACAGATAGACGAAATGAGCCTGACCTCTGGTCCGGGCATGGTCAATTCCCGGTCCCAGAAACGAACACCTGCTCTGGCTTCCATCGCCACGAGGCTAGGCGGAAGCCTAGCGAAGAATTATAGTAACTGACTTCGCGGGTACTTTTTGGAAAGAACCGCTCTGCCAGCGATATCTCCTCCATAGACTTAAAACACATTCTACGCCAAATTCAGCCCGACGGTGATATCCTCAAACATAACCGCCTCGCACAATGCATTATTGCGCTTCCACTTGGCATAAAGATGCAGTTTGGGTGCGATTGGATAATTCAACGCTAGAAAATTTCACCCATGTAAATAATTTTGCCACATCGGAGGAGCACCGGAGAGCTTTCCTTTCGGACACACCCACCAAGCATACTTCAAGACTTCGAACTTCTCAGGAGAGAATGAGTATGAGCTCCCAACGTACCTAAACAATCGGTACCCCCCAATATCTATGCGACCCGAAGCGCCGAACCCAAATTTATTTATAAAAACCCGATCTACCACATGTGAGGTCAATTCAACTTCTTCGCCATTCAATAACAAATCAGCGCTCTCTATCACGTCTCTCCATTCATCGTGTGAGAGAGTTCTCTTTCTTAATATCTCCATTGATCTATCAATTATTTCGGGCTCACTCCTAATGTACCTATCCAGTCTAAACACATCTTTATTAGATGTTTTATGTCGCTGATCAATCATGCCTGCAAGAAATAGCTTTTTTAGAAGCCTTGCACCATTCGGTGTCAATCGGTCAAGAGCATATGAATCTTGAAGCAAAGCACCCTGTCTATCAGCAGGCTCTAGCAGAAGCCCATTATAATTTATTCTTCCACCTTTTAACAAAAGAACTTCTTCGAGCACTTTTTTGGCCAGCGTAGATTTGACATCAGGAACCAGCCTAATAACTTCAGATCTTTTCTTACAAAGCGTCGGCAATATGAAAGACATGTGATCCTCATCGACCTTTCTTCGCAGTTAAAAGGTATAAAAATCCCAAACTATCTATGGAGCACTACTAAATACATATGAAGTTTTATGGCTAAAACGGCGCCGAGTACTAACTTAAAACACCGAATTCGATTGCAATAAAACATAAATTCCAAACGAAAAATATATAATGATTAATGGATATTATTTTTATTGATTTTTTTAATAACTCCCTCCAATTTAAGATCAGACCCAGGGTTTATTTTTGCGCAATTTCCTAGTTTAAAGTTAGCGTTCGCTTTTGCCATGTCTAAAGTGACTTCTTGAAACCCCATGTCCGAATGACCGTGAAATTTCCCACCTGTACACTCTACATAATTAATCTTCCAGTCTTCCAATTCAATCTTAAGTTTAAACGCGAGGTTTAGATAATCGCGCGGCGTCAGCCGTTTCATCATTTCTTTTCCGACCAAGTCAGCCCGCGAGCTGTTCCAGTACATGTCACGTGCTTCATAAAGACATCTATGCATTGAATCTGAAATGGGTAAATCTTTGGGTTCAATATTCGTATTGTTAGCATCGAGCAAAAGGAACCGATAAGGGCTTAGCCTAACACTTAAGATCATACCTGGACAAACCAATCTATAGACCGACGTGCTCATGCGACACCTCATTGGAAAATATGACTAAAAAAACTAAATGGGTACGGCGCCAGCTAAACAGACTTAGAGTAAGTAGAATTTAGCGGCGACAAATTTAGCACTGTTGCATAGCAACAAAATTACTATATGTGATTTAGGCCTCACTGTCGAGTTTTGCCAAGACGCCCGCCTAACTTTGAATATTATCTGACTTAATTTCGTCCATTCGTTGGACCTTGCTGCGCTGATTTGACGGTAGAGCGATCTCCCCCTTTCCCTGTCGGCCTCAGGCGACTGCCTCGATCTCGGCCAGTCAAAGGCCAAGCAGCGGTTCATGATGGCGATGCGAATTTTGATATCCACGAGCCGGCAATCAGGGGCTCGTGATATGATCTGACCACCGAATTGCTTGAGGCAGTCCATCTAGGCCTCGACGCGACTTCGCGCGTAATAGCCGGTCCATTTTTCCAGATTGATAGATCCAGATATTGCGTCGCCCATAAGATCGAGTTTCACGATATCGCGGCGAGGTAGTCCAGCTTCTAGGCGCCATCGGTAGTGACGGTTTCGATCTTTCCCCAAACCGGGATCTGCGAGAGGAGCTCTGGCAGGATCAGGCTGTCCCTCTGCCGGCTGGAGATGAATTTGGCCGCGCGGATGTCTCCAATGCCCCGTCCATCGCAAGATTAACCGTGCGCCACTCGCGTCTACGCGTCAGGCCATGCTTACGCGAAAGCCATTCAACTTCGTTTCGAAAGCGGATCACAGTGCTGTCGATAAGCAAATTCAAAGGTCCCTTAGAGCGGCGACATGGGATCTACACCGCGGTACTGGCCTGACGGCGGCATAGCGTCGAATAATACGGCACAGGTCAGTCCAACCTGGCCAGTTTGATCAGGCTCGGGACCAGACCGACGGTCTGGCGAACGCGCAGGCGCAACAGCAATTTCAGCGTCAGGCAGATCTGTATAGCACCATCGGAAGTAGTCCCAGTTCGCCTGCGCATTGCGCTGCGCTCCGCATTCAAGGTCAGCTGCGGATCGAACCAGACCGACGACAAGCCACGTCCCAGCAGTGCCGCGCTGTAGTCGGACCGGGGAAGCGAATGGCGAAAGGCCGCGACATGCCAACCTTTTAAACCTCAGCACGCACAGACTGAATCCGCCTCACCGATATTCGCAACATGTATGACCACCCTTTGCGCAGGAGGGTTTTTAGTTTCGTTGCTGCACTCGGAAGCCAATATTTGATCGTGTCCCACCTGATGGTGTAGCTCATAGCGGGCCTCGTGCTGACTGGCGGGCCGAGCTGATCAGTCGCGCTGCGCTGCAGGCAAGCTGACCACGACATCATCGCAGATTGGCGCCAGCGTTTCCAGTGTCATGTATCGACCGCGCTGGACGGTCCATTCCTCGGTCTGCTCCATCAGGATGGCCCCAACGAGGCGGCGGATCGAAGCCTCATTAGGAAAGATCCCGACCACGTCCGTACGGCGCTTGATCTCGCCGTTTAGGCGCTCAATCGGATTTGTGCTGTGTAGCTTCGTTCGATGCTGCTGGGGAAAGGTCATGTAGGCCAGCACATCCTCCTCGGCGCCGTCCATGAGGGTCGCCAGCTTTGGCAGTTTCGGACGCATCTGATCAGCG
>NZ_JAYWLC010000023.1:0-31027 GCF_040297545.1 Thioclava kandeliae | reverse complement strand
CCAGATCGCGGCCACCTCGTCGGGGCGCCCGTTGCGCCTCATCGATGATGCGATGGCCGATCACGTCTATCAGCAGACCGTACAGATGCTGGATGAGGACGGTGATCTGACCCTTGAATGGGACGCCCATCTGCGCTCGATCGAAGGTAGGGGCACGGATTACCGCCTCTAAGGCGCGCACCCTGACGGGAGCGCGCCTGCAGGATCAGCTTTCGGGCGAGAGCGTCACGCAGATCTTGCCGAAATGCGCACCGCTTTCCTGATGGCGGAAGGCATTTGCCAGCTCTTCCAGCGGGAAGGTCCGGTCGATCACCGGCGTGATGGCCAGCGCCTCAAGCGCCTTCACGAAATCGAGCTGATGCTGGCGGGAGCCGACGATCAGCCCCTGAAGGCGCTGCTGTTTGCGCATGAGGGTGGCGGTCGGGATCTCGCCGCTGATGCCCGTGAGCACGCCGATCAGGGCAAGATGCGCCCCCGGTCGGCCCGCCGCGATAGACTGTGCAAGCGTCGCCGGACCGCCGACCTCGACCACCAGATCGACCCCGCGCCCGCCCGTCAGGCGCACCATCTCCACGCCCCAGTCCGGCGTCTTGCGGTAATTGATCACATGATCGGCGCCCAGTTCCTTCAGCTGCGCCATCTTCGCCTCCGACGAGGTGGTCGCGAGAACCGTGGCCCCCATCGCCTTCGCCAGCTGCAGCGCATAGATCGAGACACCACCCGTGCCCAGCACGGCCACCGTATCGCCTGCCTTCAGCCCGCCATCGACCACCAGCGCCCGCCATGCCGTCAGACCGGCGGTCGTGATGGTGGCGGCCTGCGCGTGGCTCCAGCCCTTTGGCGCGGGGGTGAACCAGTTAGCCGGACGCGTCACCGCCTCGCGGGCATAGCCATCGATCCCGTCACCCGGCACGCGCGAGAAATCCGAAGGCCGCGCCACACCATCCTGCCAGTCGGGGAAGAAACAGGCCACCACATGATCGCCCACTGCATATTCTTGCACGCCTTCACCCACGGCCAAGACCACACCCGCACCGTCAGCCATCGGAACACGCCCGTCCGCGGCCCCGTTTTCCGCCGAGCAAACGCGATAATCGTGGAAGTTCAGCGATGTGGCATGCAGCCGCACGGTGATCTCGCCCGCCTGCGGGGCGCGGGGCTCGGGCACCTCGGCCAGCACCAGGCTGTCGAGCCCGCCCGGGGCCTTTATGCTCATCTGCTTCATCTTGGTCCTCGATCCTTGTTCGGGCAGAGTATAGCGCGCGTGACGCATCCGGCCATGCGGCTGCCGCGAAGACAGGCCCGGTTCTGTGCGCTGGATGCGTCCATAGACCGGATAGCCAAAATGAAAAAGGCCGCCCCCTTTTGCGGAGGGCGGCCATCACTGGTTACCAACGAGGGGCGGGGTTATTCGCCCGCGACCGCGCGCGCGGTGGCCATCGAGGCCGGAGCCTCATCGACGAAACCGTCGATCGCCTCTCCTGCGGCGCGCTTGGTGACAAGGCTGACCCCCACAAAAAGGAGCGCCGCGACCGGCAGGCTGAGGATGCCCGCATTCAGCCCGAAGAGCGAATTGCCCGACAGATACATCCACAGGACAAAGATCACGCCGCCGACGATGGAGACGAGCGCCCCTGCCGCCGTTCCGCGCTTCCAGAAGAAGGCGCCGATGATGGCGGGCACGACCACGATCAAGCCGACGGAAGCCGCAACCGACAGGATCGAGATCATCGAGATCTGGAGCGAGGAGAAGATTAGCGCGAGGATCGAGATCACGGGGATGACGAATTTACCGATCTTCAGCTGCTGCGCATCTTCTGCCTTGCCCGACAGATTGCCATAGACATCACGGGCAAAGACCGAGGACAGCGTCAGCAGGATCGAGTCGATGGTCGAAACGGCCGCCGCCAGAATGCCTACCATCACCACCACGCCCAAAACCGGCGGCACATACTCCGACGACAGCAGTGTGGCCGTCGCGAGATCGGGCTTTTCCAGATCGGGGAAGGCGACGAAAGCCGAGAAGCCCCAGATCACCGATACGACCGTATAGATCAGACCGAAGCACAGGAAGATCAGCAACATACGACGCAGCGCGCCCATGGATTCGGGCATGAAGAGCCGCTGGCTGACCTGCGGGTTGGAGATCGAGAAGAAGAACCACGGAATGGTCAGGCCAAGGAAGGTCTGGAAGGAGAAGAGGCCCGGCCCCGGCACCTGCAGCATCGAAGGCTTGCGCTCGGAAATGGTGGCGAACATCTCGCCGAACCCACCCAGCTTGGAGACCACGATGGCACCGACCAGAACGGAGGCCACGATCATCACCAGCGCCTGCAGGCTATCGGTCCACATGACGGAACGGATACCCGCGACATAGGAGAAGAAGATCGCCAGCACGGTCGCGATCACGATGCCCACACCGAAACTGATCCCGCCACCGGTCATGCCCGACAGCAGATACCCCACACCCGACAGCTGCACCGCCGAATAGGGGATCAGGAAGATCAGGCTGGTCAACCCTGCGGCCACTGCGACCCAGCGTGAGCCATAGCGCTTCCCCAGCATCTCGGAAGGCGTCACGAAATCGTATTTCTTGCCCGCGCGCCAGAAGCGCGGCCCGAAGATCGCCACCAGCGACACACCCGCGAAATAGACGATCTCGAAGCCCAATGCGCCGACGCCGCCCTTATAGGTCAGGCCCGCAAGCCCCACCATCATGAAGGCCGAATAGGTCGTCGCCGAATAGCTGAGCGCCGATACAAGCCCACCCATATGGCGCCCGCCCAGGAAATAGCCCGACATGGTCGCACCGCCCTCCTCGGCGCCACCGCGCGAGAGATAGGCCACCACACAAGACAGCGCGATATAGATCGCGATGCCCCAGATCACGAGAGAAAGCGTCATTGCGCATCCTCCTTGCCAAAGCCCGCTGTCGCGACCGCGTTCAGCACGATGACGGCCAGACCCGCCACTATCCAGAAGAGGAAGCTGCCATACCATGCAGCGACCTGTCCGATTATGAGATATGGCACCGCGTAGCAGGCCAATACCACCAGTGCCATCAGCACCAGAGCTGTTTTGCGTGACATCTGTTTCCCTGTTGTTTGTTATGTCAGCGGGGCCACTCCCTCCGGCCCCGCCAGTGTTCAGCCCAGTTCGACCGTTAGCGGGTCATAGGCATATACCCATGCCGGATCTTCGGGGTTTTTCAACCATGTATTGGCATTGGAGATAGTCTGCACCTTGGTGGCGCGTTCCTTGCGGGTATTTTCGTAAAGCTTGAACGCGGTCGCGTAATCCTCGGTGCCGGTCTCGACCAGACAGCGCGTCAGCACGGCGGCATCTTCGATCGCCATGCACGCGCCCTGCGCCATATGCGGGCGCATCGGATGGCACGCATCGCCCAGCATCACCAGACGCCCGCGCGACCACAGGCCCATCGGGTCGCGGTTCCAGAACGGCCATTTGGTCACCGTCTCGGTTGCGTCGATCAGCCCCTGCACCATCTTGTGCGAACCGCCGAAGATCGCCTCCATCTCCTCGCGCGAGCTATCGACGAAGGAGGTCTCGTGTTCCCAGGCATCGACCGGAACGCCGGTCACATAGTAATATTCTGAACCGTCGTTCTTGGTGGCATAGGCCATGATATGGCGCGAATGCTCCCACCACCATTTCACGCAGCGCTCGTATTCCAGACCCGTCGCGCGCAGTTTGTCCATATTGACCAGCGCCCGATGCCCGACCCAGCCCGAGAAACGCGGCTTCTCGACGCCCAGCAGTCGCTCGCGGATCTTGGAGTTGATCCCGTCGGCCCCGATCACCAGCTTAGCCTCGACCTTTTTACCGTTGGCGAAGGTCAGAAGAACATGATCGTCACGTTCCTCGAGATCCTCCAGACGGTGGTCGAAATGCACGCGGCTCTGGTCCAGCGCCTCGATCTGCACGGCATGCATGTCACCGCGATGGATGGTGATATAGGGCGCGCCATATTCCTTCAGCGCATAGTCGCCCAGCGGGATCTCCGAGAGATATTCGCCCGTATTCCCGTCGCGCGAGAACCAGTGCGAGGGATGCGAGCCGATCTTGGCAAGCGTGTCCTCCAGCCCGATCTGGCGGAAGATCTTCATGACATTGGGGCCGATATGGATACCCGCACCGAGACGGGTGAATTCGGGCGCCTGCTCGAAGCAATGGGCGGTGAACCCCGCATTATCCAGAAGCGCTGCAGCGGCTGCCCCGCCGAGGCCCGCACCGATGACGGCAATGTCGATCTGTTCGGAGGTGCTCATGGTGAAATCCTCAACTGTGTTTTCTATTTATGTTTGTGCACAAACAATATTTGTAAGTCATCAAATTAAACTGGTTTCTGAGCCATATGATTTTACACCGGAGCTATTGCATATTTTACGGGCAGATCTGGCGACAGATGATCCAAAGTTGATCGTTATTATACAAACATATTTCCGCGACATGCGGCTCAGGGTGTCCATGGCGCGAGATCGGGTGCAAACCGCGCGCGCAGATAATCGGAAAGTCCGGTGACCTGCTCTGTGGACAGCTCGCCCCCGAAGGCCGGCATATCGCGCAGCGGCAATGACAGCGGTGCCTCGATCCCGCCATTGATCACGGTTTCCAGCGGCTTGCGCGAGGGTGCACGGATCGCCATCGAGTGCGACAGATCCACCTGCGCCGCGGTCAGCCCGCCTTCGAGACCGGGTGTGTGGCAGCTGGCACAGGCCGAGCGGAAGAGCACAGCCGACGGGCCTGCGGCCATCTCGGGCGCCAGTTGGGCCTTCATATCGGGCGCAGGCTTTGCCGGCCCCGCAATATCGGCCAGATATGTCGCCATGGCCTTGATGTCGGTATCGGGCAGCGCGGTCAGGCTCTCCACCACCTCGCCCATCGGACCCGAGGCGCTCGCCAGCCCCGCCGCATGGCCGCCCCGCAGATAGGCGTAAAGGCTCGCCTCGTCCCAGCCGCGGTTCGCACCCGCAAGAGGCGGGGCATACCAGCCATCCACCTCGGCGCCGCTCAGCGCCTTGGCGCCCTTGGCCTCGCCTCCCAACAGATCGCGCGGGCTGTGGCAGGCCGAGCAATGGCCCGCCCCCTCCACCAGATATTTCCCGCGGTTCCAGTCCACGGACTGCGCCGGATCGGATTTGAACGGCGCGGGGTCCAGATAGAGCGCGTTCCAAACTGCATTGACAGGGCGCAGGTTGACCGGTGCCAGCATCTGCGCCTTGGGCACCTCTGCCTTCTGCGCCGGTAGCGTCTGCAGATAGGCGTAAAGCGCGAACATATCGTCAGGCGTGATCTTGGCGAAGGCCGTATAGGGGAAGGCAGGATAGAGGTTATGCCCCTCGCGCGAGATGCCCTTGCGCATCGCACGGTCAAAGGCGGCAAAGGACCAGTTGCCCAGCCCCGTCTCGGGATCAGGGGTCAGATTGGTGGTATAGACCGTGCCAAAGGGCGTCTCCATGGCGCGGCCGCCGGTATTGGGCAGCCCCCCTTCCGCCGTATGACAGACCGCACAATCGCTCGCCGCAAAGACCTGCGCGCCTTGCGCGATGAGATCTTCGGAGAAGGACGAGGCAGGCGGTGCCGCCTGCGGCGGGATGGCGCGGGCCATCGGCATCGCCACGGCCCCGAGCGTCATCACCCCCGCCACCGAGGCTGCAAGCGTGGCCCCGATCTTGGCAAAACGTTTGGCCGGAGCCTGCGGTCTTGCGGCAGGGGCCGCGAGCCCCAGCAGCTCGCGCTGGCCCTGCGGCAGGGCCTCCAGCCCCGCACGCACGCGATCGGGGGTAAAGGGCGCCTCGCGCAGACGCAGGCCGGTTGCGTCGAAAATCGCGTTGGCGATGGCAGCGGCGGCCGGAACGGCGGCGCTTTCGCCCACCCCCAATGCCGGATCCTCGGGCCGCTCGATCAGCACCGAGCGCACCTCGGGCAGCTTGTCGAAACTCTGCATCGGATAATTGGCCCAGCTTTGCGGCACGGGGGCTAAGGCCTCGAAAGAGACCTCCTCCTGCAGCACGCGGCTGGTGGTCTGCATCACATTCCCATGGATCTGCGCCTTCACGCCCTCGGGGTTGATGACCAGCCCCTGATCCTGGCCCACCAGCACCCGCGACAGCGTCACCTCGCCAGTGACCACGTCTACCGCCACATCACAGACCCAGACCGCCGAGGCCGCCGCCGTGCCAGGGAAAGTGCCATGCACATAGGTGGCATAGGCAAAGCCGCGCCCATAGGCCATGCGCCCCTCGCGGCGCAGCTGCGGCCCCTGTTTAGGCTCCCAGCCCGCCTCCTCGGCGGTGCGCTGGATCAGGCTGCGGGCGCGCGGATCCTCCAGATGGCGCAGGCGGAACGCGACAGGATCCTCGCCCGCCTCATAGGCCATCTCGTCCATGAAGGATTCATGGGCGAAGGTATTGGGCAGCGCCGAGACACCGCGCATCCATGCCGCGCGCACCAGCGGCGCCATGTCATGCACGGTGATCCGCTTGTTGGGCACCTCATAGGGCGGGATGATGGTCCGGTCGCCCATATCGGAGGGGCGCGGCTCGGGGGTGATCATCCCCGTCAACAGCAGCGAGAGGTTCGGGCCGCGATTGGACGGATACCAAGTATCGAGCGCATAGGCATGCAGGCTGCCCGCCTTCAAGCCACCCTCAACCTCCATCAGCTGCGCCGCACCGCGCGGCTCCCACATATGTTCCTGCGCACGGGTCAGCTGCACCCGCACCGGCCGCCCCAAGGCGCGCGCCAGTAATAACGCATCGCCACAGACATCATCGGCACAGTTGCGGCCATAGCAGCCCGCCGCCTGCAAACGGCGGATCTCGACAGTGGCGGGGTCGAGCCCTGTCAGAACCCCCAGATCGCCCTGCAGCATATGCGGGTTCTGGGTGCCCGACCAGATAATTGGCTTTCCGTCATTCCAATCGGCCACGGCACAGGATGGCCCCATGGACCCGTGCAGATGATAGGGCCAGACATAGCGGCGGCTGAAGCTCCTGTCGCTCTCGGCGAGCCCCTTGCTGAAATCGCCGCTCTCGTCCAGCCGCCGCGGCGTGGACGGCGCCTCTTTCAGCGCACTGGCCAGATCACCTGTCTGCGGACCAACGGGCGGCGCGCGCCAGCGCACCGGCAGCGCCTCGGCCAGATCCTTCGCCTGCGGCGCGGTCTCGGCCACAACGGCCAGAAAATCGCCCTGTCGCACTACGGCGATAAAACCGGCGTGGCCCGCGATGGCCGCCTCGTCATAGGAGATCAGGCTGCGGCCCACAAACTCGCCGCTGTCACGCCCGGCATAGGGCGGGCGGATGACATGGCCATGCACCATCCCCGCCAGCTTGAAATCCTGAATATAGGTGAACTCGCCCCGCACTTTCTGCGGTAGATCGCGCCGACGCACGGGCTGGCCCACCAGCCGGTATTCCGAGGGCGCCTTGACGGGGATCTCGGGGTCGAGCCGCATCACCGTGTCGCGCCCCGCGACGATCCGGGCATAAGAGATCGACCGGTCGCCCCAGATCACGGCGCCGTCACGGGTGACCACCTCGGCCACTGGCGCATTCAGCTGACGTGCGCCCTCGCCTGCCAGAAACTGGCGCAGCTGGGCCGCCGCGCGGCGCAGCGGCCATGCCGCGACCTGAATCGTCTCCGAGGCGATCGTCGGACCCTGATTGGGGGTTGTCGCGGTATCCCCCAGCACGATGCGCACCTGCGACATCGACAGATCCAGTTCCTCGGCCATGATCTGCGCAAGCGCCGTCTCGATACCGGTGCCCAGATCGACATGACCGTTGAACCCGCAGGCATGGCCATCGGCGGTGATCATGACATGAGTGATCCGGCCCTCGGCGCGATCCTCGAAGACCGAGATCTGGCCGATGCCCTGTGTCTGCACGTCCAGCACTGCCATATCCTCAGCCATGGGACACCTCCCGCGCCGCAGCCATCAGCCGCGCGGCCTGCTCGACCGACTCGATGATTTCCTGATGGGTCCCGCAGCGGCAGATATTATCGCGCAGCGCCTCGCGGATGCGGGCGCGGTCAGGTGCGGGCTCCTGCGCCAGAAGCGCACAAGCCGTCATCACCATCCCGTTCAGGCAATAGCCGCATTGGGCGCCCTGTTTTTCCACGAAAGCCTGCTGGACCGGATGCAGCCGGTCACCCTCGGCCAACCCTTCGAGCGTGGTCACCTCGGCCCCGTCCACCCGTGCCGCCCGCAACACACAGGCCCGCGCGATCTTGCCATCGACCAGCACCGAACAGGCCCCGCATTGCGCACGACCACAGCCATATTTCGGCCCGCGAAGCCGGAAGACATCGCGTAACACGTCCAGAAGCAGATCCTTCGGAGCGGCTTCGATACTGACGGGCGCTCCGTTGAGACGGAACCGCGTGAGTGTGGACTGTGCGGTAGACATGGGAAGACCTTCCTGGTTTGATCCCCTGACGCAAACGCAAGTTTTGAGTGCATACAAACAAATATAGGGGACAGATGTGGCTTTCCCCACGACCCCTGCAAGGAATGGGTGTTTTATAGGCATACCAACAGCAAACTGCCCGCAATCTACACAATAAATATGTTGGCGCAGGCCGGCCTAAAAGCCTCGCTCAGGCTTCGCCAGCTTGCAAATCCAGAACCCGCGCCGGTAACGCATTGCATCAGCGGTAAATTCATTGGATTGTATCCCTAACAACGACTTTTCCGCTCAGGATCGCGCGATGCCCCCACTCGAAGAAGACCAAGACTACAAGCTGGACGAGCAGGTGGGCTTCGCGCTACGCAAAGCCTATCAACGCCATATGACGATCTTCTCCGAGCACAATCCGGGCGGGCTGACCTCCATGCAGTTCTCCACGCTCTACCGTCTGGCGATGGAACCGGGACCGGTCTCGCAGAACGCGCTGGGACGTCTTGTGGCGATGGATGCCGCCACAACCAAAGGCGTTGTCACGCGGTTGCAGGCACGCGGCCTGATCAAAAGCGAAAAGGATCAGGTCGACAAGCGGCGCTACAATCTGAGCACAACCGAAGAGGGGCGCGCATTGCTGCAACAGACCCTGCCGGTCATGAAACAGATCACCGCCGATACGCTGGCGCCGCTCAACGCCGCCGAATCCGCGATGCTCTTGAACCTTCTGTCGCGGATCAGCTGACCTATGCCCCAGCCGCCCCGCAGGAGAGGACGCCCGAAGGCCGGCCCGCCGGAGATGGGCGATGGCGCGGGGCTGCGCGGGAACATCCTCGATCAGGCCGAACTGGCCTTTGCGGCGCAGGGATATGCAGGCACCGGACTGCGCGAGATCGCGCAGCGGGCCGGTGTGGATCAGGCGCTCCTGCGCTATTATTTCGGCTCGAAACAGGATCTGTTCGATGCGGTCTTCACCCGTCGTGGAGGTGTGCTTTCGGACCGCCGCATAGCGCTGCTGGAGGCCTGTCTTGCGCAGGGCCCGACCGTCGAGACCCTCGTCGAGGCCTATCTGCAACCGCAATGGGATATGAAGCATAGCGGCCCGAACGGTCAGGCCTTTCTCCAACTGCAGGCCCGCATCCATGCCGAGCCCGAAGCCCATGCGCTGGACTTGCGTCGCGAGGTCTATGACCCGTCGCTCAAACGCTATATCGCCGCACTCTCTGCCTGCCTGCCCGATCTGCCGCGTAGCGTTCTGGCAACCCGTATGGCCTTTCTGGTGGGCGCCTATCTCTTTATCCTCAACGATCTGGGCCGACTCAGCGATCTGATCGAGGATGGTGGCGCACGAACGGATGATAGCCACACGCTGCGCGAGCTGGTGTCCTTCCTCTCCGCCGGCCTGAAGGCGCCCGTTAATTAGGCGCCTTGCCCGATTTACGGATAAATTCCGCCCGAAACTCCATCAGTCCCTAATTCATATGTATACAAATGATGTTTTTAGTTATTCATCAGATGAAGAATTCATATGGATAAGGGCGGCATCGCGACCTCATGGACCAATTTGAAGGTGCTCGGCCACGAGACCCGCGTGGCGGTGCACAGCCGTCCAGCGCGTCCTGAAACGGACGCTTACTGAACTTACGGGCGCCCCGCTGCGGGCACCCGCGCCGGAGATAAGGAGACCCCCATGGGCTTTGGCTATAACATCCACGCGAATGGCATCCGCCAGCACCTGATCCGCCATGATGGGCCTGCGGGCGCGAAACAGCTGCTTCTGGTGCCGGGGATCACCTCTCCCGCGATCACCTGGGATTTCGTGGCCGAACGTCTGGCCGGGAAATACGAGGTGCATGTGCTCGATGTGCGCGGTCGCGGCCTCTCGGAGACCGGCGATCTGGATTACACGCTTGATGCGATGGCCAAGGATGCGATTGCGGTAGCCAAGACCATGAATGACCCGATCATCATGGGCCATTCGATGGGGGCCCGTGTGGCGATCCGCGCCAATGCCATTGATCCAGAGGCGTTTTCGGGCTTCCTGCTGATCGATCCGCCGATGTCTGGCCCGATGCGCCGCGCCTATCCCTCGAAATGGCCGTGGTATGGCGACAGCATCGTAATGGCGGCCAAGGGCTGTTCGGCCGAGGATATGCGCGCCTACTGCGCGACATGGACCGACGAGCAGCTGGCCCTGCGTGCCGAGTGGCTGCATACCTGCAACTGGGGCGCGATCCGTCAGGCCTTCGACGGCTTCCACACCGATGACATCCATCAGGACATCCCCAAAATCACCAAACCCGCGCGTCTGGTGATTGCCGGCGGCGCGAGTGTGGTGGATGCGGCCGATCAGGCCGAGGTGGCAGATCTGAACCCCGCCATCGAACAACGCATCGTGCCCGATGCCGGCCATATGATCCCGTGGGACAGCCTCGACGGCTTCCTCGACGCGGTCATGGATTTCAACGCCTAAGACAGGACATATCATGGACCATCAGAGCTTTACCGAAATCTGCCTCCACCAGCTGAAAATGTCGGGCGTGCAATCCGACGAGCGGCTGATCGTGCTGACCCAGGGCAATGAACGCCTAGATTATGCCGATGCCTTCATGGCCGCTGGCCGTATCCTTGGCGCGAAGATGTATCACATGCGCCTGCCCGCGCCGCCCGTTGTGGGCAATTGGGCAGTGGGCCAGACCGGTCTTGCGGCGATGCCCGAGGCGGTCGAGGCGCTCAAGAACTGCGATATGCTGATCGACTGCATCTTCCTGCTGTTCTCGCCCGAGCAATTCGCCATTCAGGCCGCGGGCACCCGAATCCTTACGGCGGTCGAGCCGCCCGAGCTGCTGGCGCGCATGCTACCCACGCAGGAGATCCGCGAGAAAGTCACTATTGCCGGTGAAATGGTCGATAAAGCCAAAGTCATGCGCATCACCTCCCCGCATGGCACCGATGTGACCTATAAGCTCAATACCTATCCGGCGGTCACCGAATATGCCTGCACCGATGAGCCGGGTCGCTGGGACCACTGGCCCTCGGGCTTTGTGTTCACGGGGGGCGATGATGATGGCGTTGACGGCACCATTGTCGTGGCACCGGGCGATATCCTCCTGCCGCAGAATGTCTATGTGCGCGAACCGATCACCTATACGATCGAGAAGGGCTGGATCACCGATATCCGTGGCGGTCTCGATGCCGAGCTGGTGAAATCCTATATGGATGATTTCAACGACCCGCGCGGCATGGGCATGAGCCATGTCGGCTGGGGGATGAACCCCAATGCCAAATGGCACAACCTCCAGCCCGGTGCTTTCCCGGGCGGGATGGGCATGGAGCCGCGCGCCTTCTATGGCAATGTCATGTTCTCGACCGGCCCGAATAACGAACTGGGCGGGCCCAATGACACGGCCTGCCATCTGGATATCCCGATGCGCGGCTGTTCCTTGTTCCTTGATGACGAGCCTGTGGTGATTGACGGCGATATCGTCGTCAAAGAGATCGCGATGGAGCGCAACTGATTTTCCCCCGACTGGCCCCGCTCTTCTCCTGCGGGGCCTCTTTTCTTCCTGCTTTCCGAGGCATTCAAATGTCCCAAGACCAGACCTATACCGCTGCAGGCTTCGGCAATCCGGTGCCGCGCGGCACGAAGCCTGCTGTGGTCGTCGTCGATTTCTCCTATGGTTTCACCGACCTGCAATATCCCACGGCCTCGGATGCCGCCTCCCAGATGGCCGCAACCAAGCGGCTCTGCGATGTAGCCCGCGCCAAGGGCTTTCCGGTGATCTTCACGACCATCGCCTATCACAAGGGGGAGCTGGACAAGCTGCCATGGCTGAAAAAGGCGCAAGGCATGGCCGCGCTCATTGAGGGCTCGCGCCTCGTCGAGATCGATGCCGCCACCGGCATCCGGCCCGAAGATGCGATCGTTACCAAGAAAGGCGCCTCCTCCTTCTTCGGCTCCACGCTGGCAGCACTTCTGGCGGGCGCGGGTGTCGATACAGTCATCGTCTGTGGCGCGACCACCTCCGGTTGCGTGCGCGCGACTGTGGTGGATTCGGTGCAATCGGGTTTCAATACGCTGGTGGCCGCCGATGCCTGCGCCGACCGCGCGCAAGGCCCGCATGACGCGAACCTCTTCGACATGGGCCAGAAATACGCCGATGTGACCCATTCCGACGAGCTGATCGGCTGGATCGGCCAATTGGAGGCTGCCCTCTGAACATCAGAGTGCTAAAGCGCATCAGCCCGTTCGGGCCGAGATTACGTTAAGGAGCGGAAGACGATGTCTTATTTTCCCAGATGGAGGCTGACCACCTCTGACACGGTCATGCCCGATGAGCGCCTGCCGATGCGCGCCGCCGTGCCGATGGGTATCCAGCATCTGGTGGCCATGTCGGGCTCGACCATTCTGGGGCCGCTCCTGATGGGGTTCGACCCGAACCTCGCGATCCTGTTCTCGGGCATAGGCACGCTGATCTTCTTCCTCTGCACAGCGGGGCGTGTGCCCTCCTATCTGGGGTCGAGCTTTTCCTTCATCGCCGTGGTGATCGCGATCACCGGCTATGCGGGCACGGGCCCCAATGCCGATATCGGTGCGGCTCTGGGGGGCATCATCGCCTGCGGCGCGCTTTACGCGCTGATCGGCTTGGTCGTCATGGCCGCGGGCACCGGATGGGTCGAGAAACTCATGCCGCCTGCGGTGACAGGGGCGATCGGCGCAGCCATCGGGCTGAACCTCGCGCCTGTGGGCGTCAAAGGCATCGAGGGCGGGGGGCTGCATACCACCATCGCACTCCTTACGCTGTTGGCGGTGGCGCTGGTTTCGGTCTATGCGCCGGTCGCACTGCGCCGCGTCTCGATCCTGATCGGCATCGCGGCGGGCTATGTCGCGGTGCTGGTCCTGGGCAATGGCATGGGCCTGATGCCCGCGATCGATTTCACGCAACTCTCCGCCGCCCCGTGGTTGGGGATGCCCGCCTTCCAGACGCCGCGTTTTGAAACCGGTGCGATGGTGCTGATCGCGCCTGTGGCCCTGATCCTCGTGGCCGAGAATCTGGGCCATATCAAAGCTATCGGCGCGATGACCGGTCAGGATATGGACCGCTATGTGGGTCGCGGGTTCCTGGGCGACGGTCTGGCCACGATGGTCTCGGGCGCGGGCGGCGGCACGGGCGTGACCACATATGTCGAGAATATGGGCGTGATGGCCGTGACCCGCGTATTCTCCACGCTGACCTTCATCATCGCGGCTTGTGTGGCGATTCTTCTGGGCTTCTCGCCAAAATTCGGCGCGCTCTTGCAAACTATTCCAGCCCCCGTGCTGGGCGGGTTGTCGGTGGCGGTCTTCGGACTGATCGCGGCAGCGATGCTGCGGCTCTTCGTTGACAACAAGGTCGATTTCTCCAAGCCCCGCAACCTCTTTACCGTCGGTGTGACGCTGGTCTTCGGCTCGGGGGATTTCTCGCTGAGCTTCGGCAATTTTGCCATCGGCGGTATCGGCACCGCAACGCTGGCCGCGCTTGTGCTCTACCAGATCCTCGGGCTGTGCGAGCGCAAGACGCAAGGCTGAGACGCGCGTTCCGGACATCCGCTACTACGGGAGGGGCCTGATCGGGGCCTCCCCTTTTCGCGTCCTCTCAGGCTCCCCTCAGCCCCCCTGCGCCAGCCAGCCGGCAGGCCCCATCTCGGCGAGATCAGGCGCGCGCTGCCGGAGCGCTTCAACGAAAGCTTCGGCAAACCCGTCGGCAGGAGCGGTGCCGGAGCTGCGTGACACCGGCGTATCCTTCTGTGCATCCACACCGAAAATCGCCCCGATCCGTTCGGGCGTCAGAGCGGGCACTCCCAGCGTGGCGCAAATCGCACCGACCGTCTCATGCGGCGCAGCCACCAGCCGGTCGTAATCGATCACCGTCACCTCGAGCCCGCGCGCCTGCGCGGCACGGATATAGCCGAGCTGGTCCGAGAGGGTCTTTGCCAGAACCTCCGGCGCCGCGCCCCAAAGCCTGTGATAGGAGAGCGCCCATGCCACCGGCTCGCGCACGACGAAAAAGACCAGCGTATCGCGGTGATGCGCCGCCAGATCCTCGCAGACGGGCGTCGCCTGCGCGCGCAGTTTCACCACGAACTGCGACTGGCCTGTCTGCGCCGCCTGATCGGCCAGCACATTGAGCCCCAACCGCATAAGCCCCTGATAGAGCGCAGGTTCGGCGCGCAACTCCGGTGTAACGGCCAGATTGGTGAAACTGTCGGGCTCCGACCATGTCGCAAGCCCCATCCCCTTGGTGAGTTTCGACAGCAAGGTCGAGCCGCAGCGCCCGATGGACGCCATCACCACCGGTCGGGCACGCAAAGGCCGCTGCCACGGGCCGATATTATCGAAGGACATGGCATAACCTGCGGATCCGAGTTTCCGGAGTCCCTGATAATAGAATGGCTCCTCCATCAAAGGCGCGTCTTCCGGCACGTCGCACCAGAAGACCTCGCGTCGTCCGGCATCCAGATGGTGGATATGCAGGCTGGAAAAATCCCCGATGAAACGCTCGGTGGTGCCTCTGGATACGATTTTTATGGCCGTACGAGCGGAGATCGCGGTGGCCTTTCTCGGGCGGAACACCAGCGAATATTCTTCCAGTGGAATCATATCCTCCAGCGGTTCTTCGGAAGGTGGTTCGGGCAATGTGGCGTTGATGAAGGCCTGTATTCCTACCAGCGTCTCCGTTTCGTCCGCCGGCCCGAGCGCGAGGAGATCGACGAACACTTTTCTTGCGACCAGACGCAGCCCGGTCTCCTCGACCGCGGCCAGAGCTTTCAACAAAATCTGCGCATCATGCGCGATCACCTTATGCTGGAAAGCCGTCCGGTAGCCCTGCGGCTGACTGTCGAGGAATGCCAGACACTTCGCCAGAACGGCAAGCCGTGCCGCTATATTGCGCCGCGATCCCTGCTTCTGCGTGAAGGAAGACTTATCCTCGCGCACCCGCCACAACACGGCCACCTGCGCGCAAACATCAATCTGCTCCGACATGCAGAAAGCGCGCAGATTGGGCAGGATATCCTCGAAGATCCCGTCAGGGATCGGATAACAGGCTTTCTCGAAGAAATCCCGCCGGAAAATCTTGTTCCAGAAGACACTGGCAAAGACCAAGTCCGGTCGGTCCTCCGGACGGACTCCGCTTCTGCTGACCGCATGACCACGGCTCAGCCGGCTCTTGCGCAGCACCCCTCCGCCCCGCAGGCGCCGGAACGCGCAGGTGACGAAATCGGACCCGCTTGCCTGCACCTGCCGGAGGGCCGCAAGATAGGCCTCCGGCACGACAAGATCATCCCCATCCAAAAAACCGATATGCGCCCCGCGCGCCCCTCTGATCCCGATGTTGCGCGCCTCTCCCGGTCCGACACGCGCTGCTTGCAACAGCCGGAAACGTGGATCATCGCGCACGCGCGCCTCGCATCTTTCACGCGAGCCATCCGTTGACCCGTCATCGACCAGAATGAATTCGACCGCCACATCGTTCAGCGCCGCAAGGCTATCGAGGCAATCGGGCAGATAGCGGTCCACGTTGAAGACCGGCACGATGATACTCAGTTCGGGAAGGACGCTTTCGGATGTCATGTTGCTTCTGGCCTGCCCCCCACAGGTAACGCCGCGCCGGAAGATCACGCGATACATCATTGGTAGGCCCGCCCCTTCTCCATCGCAAGCGCTGCACCCTCCGGTCGAGATCCACCCCGGCGGCCCCGGCGAGTAACTGCCTAAAACACGTGCGTATTTTACGGAAATCCGTCAGAGCAGGTCTTTATCGACACCCGGCGCCTGCCGGCAAACCCTCGCAAGACGAGGCCCATTCGTTGCATTATAGCCACATATCCAGCGCCGTCCAGAACCGGATCACGTCAGGCAGACGCGATCCGCATAATACCCGACAAAAACACTTTGAATAAGATCCGCGTGATGGATACCCAACGGAAAATCACTTTCCCGGGAGACCCCTCATGCCTACGCGCCTGTCCCTCACCTCGCCCCGACACCTCGGGCGGCTGACCGTAAGGACGCTTCTCGCCTCTTCTGTCGCGGTCCTGCCCCATCTTGCCCATGCGCAGGACGAGACCCTCGAGACGGATATCACGCTCGACCCGATCATGGTCACCGCCTCGACCCTCACCACCACGCTGCAGGACGCCCCCGCCTCGGTCACCGTCATCGGCGCCGAGGATATCGAGGCCAAGGGCGCGCGCGAGCTGACCGAGGTGCTGCGCGAGGTGCCCGGCCTCAATCTGAGCCGCTCGAATGACGGCACCAACAAAGTCTCCTTCCGCGGGCTGTCCTCCAGCCGGACGCTCATCCTCGTCGATGGCAAGCGTATCAATGCCAGCAAGAGCTTCGCCCGCCACTATCAGGGCGATCTGGGCGACATCCCCACCGACGCGATCGAGCGGATCGAGGTGGTGCGCGGCCCGATGTCGACCGTCTACGGCTCGGATGCGATGGGCGGTGTCATCAATATCATCACCAAGAAGCCGACCAAAACCCTCTCCGGTTCGGTCTCGGCCGATTTCGGCTTTGGTGACCACAGCACCACCGGCGATAACCGCCAGATCACCGGCTATGTCAGCGGCGCGATCACCGATACCCTGTCGTTTTCGGCCTGGAGCAAGATCTCCGAGCAGGATGCGCCCGATCCGTTCACCTATACCGATAGCGATGGCGAGGCGGCGACCGCTTATGGCAGCGACGGCTCTAAGGTGCGTAATTTCGGCACCCGTCTAAGCTGGACGCCGTCCGATACGATGGAGTGGGGGCTCGAATATTCCGGCTCCACCGATAAATATCTCGCCTCCGAAGGCGCGCATGACACCAACCATGTGAAAAAGGACAGCATCGGGCTGACCAATGAGTGGACGCTGGGGCAAGGCACCCTGTCGAGCTATCTGCGCTATGAACATGCCAGCAACGAGAGCTGGGACAGCGATGCGCTGGCCTGGGAAGATCCGATCGAGTATGACACCACCTCCTTCGAGACGCGCTATACCTCCTTCACGCAGCTGGGCTCGGTAGGGCTGGAATATACGCTGGGCGGCACGGTGATGCGCGAGGAGCTGAATGATCCGCAGACCACCAGCGGCACGGTGCTCGACGGCTCGGCAACCACGGCGGCGCTTTACGGCGAGGGTCGCCTGACCCTGACAGACCGCCTCAGTGTGACGGGGGGCGCACGGCTCGACCATCACGAGGAATTCGGCGAGCATCTGTCGCCGCGCCTCTATGCCAATTACGATCTGGGCCATGGCATGATGCTGAAGGCAGGCTACTCCGAGGCCTTCGTCGCCCCCGATTTGCGCAGCCTCGACCCCAATTACAAGATGAGCTCGCGCGGCAACGGGTGCAAACCCTATGCCGGCCCCTGCGTCATCTATGGCAACGAGGATCTGGAGCCCGAGACATCGCAGAATTACGAGATCGGGATCAATGCGCAGGGCCGGACCGTCAGCTGGGAGCTGACCGCCTTCTATAATGATGTCGACAATATGATCGGCGCACGCCAGACCGGCGAGACCGATCCCGATACCGGCTATACGATCTACGAGCGCACCAATCTCGACAGCGGCAAGACCGCGGGCATCGAGGGCGGGCTGACATGGCAGGTGCAGGACGGCCTGAAATGGACCAATACCTTCACCTATCTGGCGAAATCGGAATACACCTATACCTATGACGCGCTGAAGGATGTGACCTTCCCGATGGCCACGACCCCCAAATGGAACATCACCACAGGGCTCGACTGGACGGTCAACGACCGGCTGAACCTCTCGGGCACGCTCACCTATGTCGGGAAACAGGCCAATTATCAGGATGCCGACGACCTGAGCTCGGAAGAGGCCCGTGCCGTGCCCAGCGGTCAGAATTCGGACCCCTATTATCTGGTGGATGTGGCGATGAACTACCGCCTCAACGACCAGACCAACCTGCGTCTGGGGGTGGACAACCTCTTCGACCAGCAACCCTCCGACGAGACGAGCTACCGCGAGAATGGCCGCCTTTACAAGATCGGCCTGACGACGCGCTTCTGACACAAAGGCTGCCACCCGTGAGGCGGGTGGCAGCGATGCTCTAAAGACCCTCGCTGATCAGGATCTCCTGCGGCAGATGCGCCATGACCGGCGCGCCCGTATGGCCGATGGGCAGGACCATCCGTGCCACCGCCGCGCGCGCCAGCCCCTCGAAGGAATGGCTCAGGACGACATCCACCCAGCCCTGCGCCATCGCCGCCGCGACATAGGGATCGCGATAGGTGCCGATCACCGCGATATCGGGCCGGTCGAGCAGTTTCAGCGCCCCGATCGCGCCCGCCATTCCCGCCCCGATCACATAGAGCCCGCGGATATCGGGCTGCTGGCCAAGCAGACGGTAGAGGCGATTGCGGCAGGTCGCGTCGCTTTCGCCGCAATCGAGCCGCGACACCAGATCCATTCCACGGCCCGCAAGACAGGCTGCGAACCCTGCGGCACAGTCGCTTTGCGCGGCAAAACCGGACGCGCCGCAGATCACCGCGACCTTGCCGCCCTGCGGAAGAAGCCGCTCCATGAACCAGCCCGCACTCCGCCCGAGCCGGAAGGCATCAAGCCCCACAAACCCCGCCCGCGCGGCCTGCGGCAGATCCGACAGCAGCGTCCAGACCGGCACCTGCCTCTGCGCAAGCTCCCCGAGGGTCTGCACAAGCACCGGATCATCGGGGCACATGACCCCGAGCGCATCGCAGGACTGCGCAAGCTCCTGCAAGATGATGGCCGCCGTGGCGGGGTCGGTCTCGTCATAATAGCGCAGTTCGGGCCTTGCGCAGATCTGCGCCGCCTCGCTCAGCGCCGCACCGATATCGCGATAGAGGCCGTTGCCCTGCGGCAGCACGAAGCCCAGCCGCTTGGTCCCTGCCCCTTCCGCCGCGCGGCGGCGCAGCACGGGCACACCGTGGAACCCGATCGCCTCGGCCACCGCCAGCACATGCTCGCGGGTTGCCTTCTGCACGGCGCCCCGCCCGTTCAGGATGCGGTCAACCGTCGAGGCGCTCACCCCTGCCGCCTGCGCCAATCGTGGAATGGTGATCCTGTGTGCCAATCGCCTTCTCCAGCCGTTCGCTCCCGCCTTCGGGCGGGGAGCATGCAAAGCTGGCGGTCCCCCTCAGCGGGGGGTGGCTGGCAATCCTATTACGCGAAACACCGTTCGAGCATCGCGCTAATGCCTAGATGACGTGCCGACAGACATTCTTCAACTGCAATAAGCTCTGCGCGCACATACGAGGCCCCATCCGCGGCAGCGAGGGGGCCTCGTTCTCCTTGCCCATCCGATGCCGTCAGGCGTTATCGCGGCCGATCGTGGTGAAGACCTCGCGCAACTGCGCCGCAAGCTCCGGCGTCACCGGCAAGAGCGGCAGACGCGGGGTCGAGCGGTCGATTACGCCTAACGCCACGAGCCCTTCCTTGATGCGGGTATGCATATCGACCACCGGCGCGGGATGATAGATGGATTGCACCACCGGATAGAGCGCGTCATAGGCGGCACGCATTGCTGCCAGATCCTGCGCCTCGGAGGCCGCCCAGAGGCGGTTGAGCAAACGTGGCGCGACGCTTGCCAACCCCGAAAGAATGCCATCGGCACCGAAGGCCACCTGCGCGAAGAACCAGTTGAAATTCGAGGCCAAAATGGCGACATCGGGCGCCTTTGCCTTCACCGCACGGACATTTTCCTCATAGGCGAGGATCGTGCCCGACCCCTCCTTGATGGCCACCACCGTGTCGATGGCGGCGATCTCGGCCAGCATCGGCGTCGAGAAGCCGAAGCCCGAGGCTACGGGGAACTGGAACACCGAGAGCGGCACTTGCGGGAATTCCTTCTGCAAGGCCTCGAAGAACCTGGGGCCCGCCTGGGTTGCGGCATTGCCACCGGCAATGGCTTCGGGCGGGAAGATGGTCACGACATCGGCCCCGCCCTCTAGCGCCGCCTCGATCTGCGAGAGCGCCTGCGGCAGGCCGGTCGGAACGACCCCTGCCATCAGCGGGCGGCCATCGGCCACAAAGGCGCGGGTCACGCGCAGCACCTCGGCACGTTCGGATGCGGTCATGGCGGTGGCCTCGCCCGCATGGCCGTTCACGAACACGCAGGCCGCCTGTTCGGCCCGCGCGCAGTGCTCGAGCGTGGCCTCGTAGCCTTTCCAGTCGATCGATCCGTCCCCGGTGAAGGGCACGGTCGTAGCAACGGTCACGCCGCGCAAAGCGGCGCTGGTGACTCTGGTCATCAGTCTATCCTTATTGATGTCGCCCCGCAGAGCGGGCGTCGCTCGGCGGGCGGTATGTCCGGCTCAGGCCCCTGCGGGGGGCAGCCGCTCGAAGAGGTCCTCGCGCACGGCGGCATTCTGCATCCGCAACAGCGCCTCGACCTGTTTGAAATCATGGCGTTTGAGCGCCTCGACGATCAGCGCCATCTCCAGCGCGAGGCCCTGCCTGCGCGCGCTGCCATAGCCGAAGCTATGGCGGAACGCGTAAATCATCTCCCAGCCATGGCTGAAGATCCGCAATGCCTCGTCGTTGCCGCCGAACTGCACGATCAGCGCATTGAACCCGCGGTTATGGCGCAGGGCCGCCTCGTCATCGCCCTGATCCACCGCCTGCTGATAGGCGCGCTGATGCGCCTCCAGCTGCGCGATCTTGTCCAGCGTCAGGCAATCGCGCAGCCCGCGCAGCGCCATGATCCGCAACTCGGTATTCAGGTCATAGAGATCGGAGACGTATTTATGATCGATCCGGCGCACCACCGCGCCCTTGTTGGGGCTGAATTCGATCAGTCCCTGCCCTTCGAGCAGGCGCAAGGCCTCGCGCAGCGGCATGACCGAGCAGTCGAACATCTTCGTAAGGGCTGCCAGTTTCAACCGCTCGCCGGGGCGGAACTTGCCCGACAGGATCGCATTGCGCAAATTGTGGCTTGCGGTCTCGACGGCATTCTCCTGCCGTGCGGGCTCGATCTGGGCCTCTAGGTCGGTCATGTGCCCTCCGCGAGCGTCTCTGCCTTCGCTCTGATGAAAGACAGATGTTGGGCCGAAATCAAGACCCTACCATCGGCGCGGCGCAATTCGACCTCTTCCGTGACAATGCCTGCAGGGCGCGAGGACGAAGCCCGCGCGCCCGAAAACCTCATCCAGACATACACGCGGTCCCCGGGCAGGATGGGCGCACGGAATTTCACCGCATCCCAGCCAAGCGAGGCAATCGAGCTTTGGTCATAAAGATGCAGCCGCGTCTTCAGGCCCTCCATCAGGGACAGGCCGAACAGACCATGCGCGATGAGCCCCGGAAAACCGGCCTTGCGGGCATAGTCCTCATCGACATGCAGCGGGTGTTCATCCAGCGTCACCTTGCCGAAGATCGCGATCCCCTCGCGGGTGATCTCATGGTCCGAGGTCACGAATTCGGCGCCGACCTCGATATCCTCATAGAACAGACCCTCGGGGCCGATGCCCGCAAGGCAGGCCTGCATCTGTGCTTCAGTGGCCATTATTCTCTCCTGTCAGACAGGTTTTGAGATCCATCGCGCCGGTCCGGAACAGAGCGGCCTCCATCAGTTTGAGCGTCTCGCTGATGCGCGGCGCGAAGGCCATCTGGTCGAGCACATCCTCGCGCAGCCGCACACCGGGTGCCACTTCGACCAGCACCATACCATCCGCCTCGAGCCGGAAGACCGCGCGTTCAGTCACAAAGGTGACCTCCTGCCCCTTGGCCCGCGCCTGCGCGCCGTTGAAGCTGATCTGGCCGACTTTCCCGACGAATTTGCGCATCCGTCCTTCGGTGGTGATCTTCATCTCGCCCTCGGCGGGTGCGCAGCGCAGCCCGCCACCCGTCAGCGTGCCCGAGAAGACCAACCGTTTGGCGTTCTGGGTGATGTCGATAAAGCCGCCCGCGCCATCATAGCGGTCACCAAAGCGGGTGACATTGACGTTGCCCTCGGGATCGACCTCGGCAAAGGACAGGAAAGCGCAATCCAGCCCGCCACCATCGTAGAAGTCGAACTGATAGGGCTGGTCGATAATCGCCCGTGGGTTATAGGCGGTGCCGAATTCGCGCGCATAGCCCGGAACGCCGCCGATGACACCTGCCTCGACGGTGAGGGTGATCATATCCTCGATCCCCTCCTCGGCGGTAACATTGGGGATCATCGCCGACACACCCACCCCGAGATTGACCACCTCGTCAGAGCGTAGCTCCATCGCGGCACGGCGCGCGATCACACGGCGCTCGGTCAGCGGATCGGGCGCAATCGAGGAAATCGGCACGCGGGTCTCGCCGCAGCGCGCGGGGTCATAGCCCGTGGTATAGGTCTGCATCTGCTCGGGTTCGACCACGACGTGATCCACCAGAAAGCCCGGAATCTTCACCAGTTGCGGATGCAGAGAGCCACGTTTCACCAGCCGTTTCACCTGCACGATGACCGTGCCGCCATTGTTATGGACGGCTTGGGCGATCGACATATCCTCGCGAGTCGTTGCCTCATGTTCCATAGCGATATAGCCATCCTCATCGGCCGAGGTGCCGCGCAGGATGCAGATATCTGGCAAGGGCATCCGGTAGAACAGCCATTCGCGCCCGGCCAGCTCGGTCAGTTCGACAAAGGGCTCCTCGGCGCGGGCATTCATCCGCCCGCCATCCTGACGGGGGTCCATATAGGTGCCGAGCCCCACATGGGTCACAACCCCCGGCATCTTGCCGGCCTGCGCGCGGAACATCTGGCTCATGACGCCCTGCGGCAGGTTGTAGCCCGCCACACGGTTCTCGACGATCAGCTTCATCAGCGGCAGTTGCAGCCCGAAATTGGACCCGAACACGCGCGAGACCATGCCCTCATGCGCTAGCCGGCACAGGCCCTTTTCGGTCACGGCCCCAATGCCCGTGACATGGATCAGCGTCAGGTTCGAGGGCGAGCGGGTGTCATGGAAACGGGTCTCGAGCGCCTCGAGGATCGCCTCGGGGACACCGGTGCCGCCATTGCCGCCCACCACTAGCACCTGATCGGGACGGACGAGATTGGCCGCCTCTGCGGCGGTAAGAATGCTCAGGCTCATTGATACTGCTTCTCGAGATTGCGGGCGATGATCACGCGCTGGATCTGGTTGGTGCCCTCATAGATCTGCGACAGGCGGACGTCGCGATAGAGACGCTCGATCCGGTATTCGCGCGAATAGCCGTTCCCGCCATGGATCTGGAGCGCGTTGGAAATATGCACCTGCGCCATATCGGTGGTGAACAGCTTGGCCTGCGCGGCCTCCAGCGCATAGGGCAGACCATCATCGGACATGCGCGCGGCATGATGGATCATCAGACGCGCGGCGGTGATGTCCTTCGACATATCGGCGATCATGAACTGCACGGCCTGATGCTCGAAGATCGGCACGCCGAACTGCTTGCGGGTGGTGGCATAGGCCATCGCATCCTCCATCCCCGCCTGCGCCATGCCAAGCGCCATCGCCGACATCAGAAGCCGCGAGAAGTTGAAGTTATCCATCGCCATCTTGAAGGCGCGGCCTTCCTCGCCCAGAAGGGCAGTGGCGGGCACGCGGACCTCGTCGAAGCTGACCTGACATTCGGCCAGACCGTGCATGCCCATCAGCTCCTCGGATTTCCCGCGCGAGATGCCGGGTGTATTCATATCCACCACAAAGGCGCTAATGCCGCGATAGCCCGCATCGGGATCGGTCTTGGCAAAGACCATGATCATATCGGCCACGCGACCGAAGGTGACCCATGCCTTGGTGCCCGAGATCACCCAGTCGTCACCATCGCGCACCGCGCGGGTGCGCATGGCCGAGACATCCGAGCCCGCATCGGGTTCGGTGACCGCACAGCTGGGGATGATCTCGCCTGCCAGAATGCCGGGGATCAGCGCGCGCTGGGTGTCGTTGCCATGGTGATGGAGGACGCGCACGGCCTCGGTCGGGATGGCAAAGGCATTGCCGACAGCGCCCGACGCCCCTGCCAGACGTTCCATCACCGCGCAGGCGGCCAGCGCTCCGAAGCCCGACCCTCCGGCCTCCTCCTCCAGCGCCACGCCAAACAGTCCCTGTCCGGCCATTGCCTTGTAAAGATCCGCGGGGAAATCCCCGGCCTTGTCGAGGGCGGCGGCGGCGGGTGCGATGACGTCGGCGGCAAAGCGCGCGGCCATATCGTCGATCATCGCTACATCTTCGCTGAAGTATCTCTGCATAATCGTCCCTGTTTTTTGTATCAACTATTGCGCGAGCGCGTCTGTTTCATATCAGCGGCAGAGATGCCGCCATGATAGGCATCCGTCTCGTCACGGGCGACGAAATAGATGGCCACATGCGCCAGCGGCAGGCCGTAGCTCTCGGCAAAGGCCGTAGCCAAGGCGCGCGCGGCGCGATTCTGCTGGTCTTTCGGCCGAGGAAAGGCGTGAAGTTTTATAAAAATGCGCTTTTTTTCGGCATCTTCGCCAAATTTTCCGGCATGGGCATAGGCATCACGAGAATCATGGAAATAGCAGGTGACGATGTCGGGGCTTACCTTATAGGCCTCCACAAGCGCCCTGGTCGCCTCCTCAGCGGCCGCTTTACGCGCCTCTAAAGGCCCGCCAAAATCAGATATTTCCATAAATGGCATCGCTATTTCCTTCCAAAGCCACACGGCCCCTCCTGCCAGAGAAACGCCAGCTCAAGCCTTTGATTTCATCAAATCCGCCCATTGACGACCAAAATATATCAAATAATGTGAGTAGCAACAGGTTATTTGAGGTCATGACTGATGGCTCACACACCGTTTCGCGGCAATTATACCGTCTGCCTGACAGCCTTCGACCAGAGCGGCGCGCTCGATCTGGAGCGGATGGCCGGCTATGTCGAGTGGCAGATCGCGCAGGGCGTGGACGGGCTGATCCCGCTGGGCAGCACGGGCGAGTTTCTCTCGCTATCACGCGAGGAACGCAGCGCCGTGGCCGAATGCGTGATCCGCACGGCGCGGGGCCGTGTGCCGGTGCTGATCGGCTCGGCCGCCGAGTCGACCGAGGAAACGATCAGCCTGTCGCAGGAGGCCGAAGCACTTGGGGCCGATGGGGTTATGGTGATCGCGCCCTTCTATTCCAGCCCTACGCCAGAAGAACGTTTCACCCATTTCCGCCGCGTGGCAGAGTCTCTGAGCCTTCCGGTGATGGTCTATAATAACCCCTTCACCGCCAATATCGACATCACTGCCGCAGATCTGGCGCGGCTGAGCGAGATCGACAATATCCTCTATGTGAAAGACACCTCGAAAAACGTCCATCGCGTGACCGAGATCCTCGACCTGTGTCAGGGACGGCTGGAGGTCTTCGCGGGCTATTACCCGTGGGAATCCTGCCTCGCAGGAGCCGTGGGCTATAGCTCCGTCGTCTCCAACATCGCACCCACGCTCTCGACAGAGCTGGTCACACGCGCACGCAATCTGACCGACTGGGAGGCAAGCCGCGCACTTTACCGCCGCATGCTGCCGCTGATCAACGCCCTCGGCGGTGATCTCTATGTGCCCGCAACCAAGGCCGCGATGCGCATGATCGGGCAGGATATGGGGCCGCCGCGCTCGCCCCGCCTGCCGCTTCCCGCGGCCGCCGCGCAAAAGCTGCGGGCCATTCTTGCCGCACCCGAGCTGGGACTTCTCGGCGAGCGCCAGACGTCCAACCACAACAAATGACCACAAAAACAGGGAAACCCATGACACTTCGTTCGCTTCTGATGGCTTCCGCCCTCACGCTTGCCACTACACTTGCCACCCAAGCCGCCGAGCTGCGCGCCTCGCATAACGCCAATGCCGACGAGCCCTATGGCGTGGGTCTCGACAAGATGGCCGAGATTGTGGCCAAGGACACCGATGGCAGCCTCACCATCAAGACTTTCCCCAATGCGCAGCTGGGCGACGAGATGGAAAGCATCCAGGGCACCCAGATGGGCACCGTGGATATCGCCGTGGCCGCCAACGAGGCACTGGCAAACTTCGCCCCCGATCTGGCGACCTTCTCGCTGCCCTATATTTTCAAGAGCTCCGAACAGATGGACAAGGCGCTGGATGATCCGAAGATCTTCAATCTGGTCTCGACCATTCTCGAAGAGCGGGGGTTCAAGCTGCTGGCGCTGTTCTCGGCGGGCGAGCGTCATATCATGACCAAGAAACCGATCAACTCGATCGATGACCTGAAGGGCGAGAAGATCCGTGTCATCCAGAACCCCGCCCATATCGATGCGTTCAAGGCGTTCGGCGCGAATCCCGCACCACTGCCCTATACCGAACTTTATGGTGCGCTGGAAACGGGCGTGGTGGATGGCGCCGATGCCGCTAATACCAACTACTACTCGCAAAAGTTCTACGAGGTGGCTCCCGATTGGGCGATGGTCGGCTGGCTGCAGCTGGTGGCCCCCGTTGTCATGGGCAAAGCGGCCTTCGACAAGCTGCCCGCAGACCAGCAGAAAGCGCTTCTGGATGCGGGCATGCAAGCCGGCAGCTTCGAGCGCCAGTATTACGTCAAGAGCGATGCGGAGAAACTCGAGAAGCTGAAAGATGCGGGCGTGACGATCACCCATCCCGACACTGCCGCCTTCCGAGAGGCCGCGGCCGGTGTGAAGGAGAAATATCTCGATGATGACCGCAAGAAAGAACTCTACGAGATGATCAACGCGGTCAACTGATCCAATCGCGAGGGGGTCGCCCCCTCGCCTCCCACTACCGGAGGTCTGCCCATGTCATGGCTTGCCAATTTCGTGCATAAGCTCAGCAGGGCCTTGCGCCTTGTCGTATCAGGGATCGTCGTCGCACTTCTGGGCGTCATGCTGGTCTCGGTCCTTGTTCAGGTGGCAGGGCGCTATCTCTTCAACTATCCGATCTCGTCCGCCTCCGAGATCGCGACCTTCGCACAGATCCTTCTGGTGCTGTTCGGTTCGGGTATCGCCTTGGCCCGCGGCCAGCATGTAGCCATCGATATGCTCCCTGCCCTGCTCCCGCGCAACGCGGCCCGTGTGGTGCTCGTGGCGATCAATGCGGTTATCATCGCCTTCCTAGCAGTGCTTTGCTACGGCACCCAACCGCTCATCGCCTTCGGCAAATTCCAGACATCGCCCGCTCTGGGCCTCCCGATGATGTATATCTACATGACCATGCCCGTCGCGGGTATCTACATGATGATCGAGGCACTCGATGCCTGCATCCGTCGCTGGAACGACCCCTTCCCCCGACCCGATGTTCCAGCGCTCGACGAGGCCGCCTGATGATTGTCATTGTTATTGCCTTCGTAGCGCTTCTGTCTCTGGGCGTGCCCGTGGTTTTCGTGCTCGGCGCCTCAGCGGTGGGGTCGTTGCTGCTGACCACCGATATTCCCGTCTCCATCGTCAGCCAGCGGATCTTCGCGGGGCTTAACTCCTTCACGCTGATGGCCATCCCCTTCTTCGTGCTGGCGGGGCTGGTGATGGATGCAGGCGGTATCTCGCGCCGCATCGTCGATTTCGCGACCGCGATGATGGGCTGGGTCACGGGCTCGCTGCTGCAGGTTTCCTGCCTTGCGGCCACGGGACTTGCCGCCATCTCGGGTTCGGGCTCTGCAGATGTGGCGGCCGTCTCGGCGATCATGCAACCCGCGCTCAAACGCAAACGCTATGATGTCGATTTCGGCGCGGTCATCATCGCCTCGGCCGGGGCAATGGCAGCCGTCATCCCACCCAGCCTGACCATGGTTGTGCTCGCGGTGATCACCAATATCTCGATCGGGGCACTTTTCATGGCAGGCGTGGTGCCGGGGCTGATATGCATCGCGCTCCTGATGCTCAACGCCTATATCCATGCCAAGCGCGGCGGTCCGCAATATCTCGAGACCGAACGCTTCAGCCTTGCCCGCCTGCTCAGGGCCGGATGGGCCGCGATCCCCGCGATGGTGATGCCCGTTATCATTCTGGTGGGCATCCTGGGCGGTGTTTTTACCCCGACAGAGGCCTCGGCGGTAGCCGCCTTCTATGGGCTATTGGTCGGGATGTTCGTCTATCGCGAACTCAAACTCTCGGATCTGCCCGCGCTGTTCCTGCGCGCGGCCTCGATCGCGGCCTCGGTCATGCTGATCATCGGCACGGCCTCGGTCTTTGCATGGCTGATCGCAAGCAACAACGTCCCCGCCCTGCTGGGCAACTGGCTGCGCGAGGTCTCCTCCAGCCCTGCCGTCTTCCTGCTCCTTATGAATGCGCTCCTGCTGTTCATCTGTATGTTCATGGAAACCATCGCGGCCCTTCTGATCGTGGTGCCGGTGCTGACACCGGTGGCGCTGTCACTGGGGATCGATCCGGTACATTTCGGCATCGTCATCATCCTCAACTGCGCCATCGGCACGGTCAGCCCGCCCTACGGGATCTCGCTCTTTGTCGCGGCGAATGTGGCCGAGCGCACGGTTATACAGGTCACCCGCAAGATGTTCTGGCCGTTCCTGTCGATGCTGGCGGTGCTGGCCCTGATCACCTTCGTGCCGGCCGTGCCCCTCTGGCTGCCCCGCATATTGGGGCTGGTGCAGTGACTGGGGCCAACTGCCGATAATCGGATCTTTACCACATCCCTGTTAGCTGGACATGTTGTGTAACAGTGTCAGGAATAACGCGTGAACCGTCCGATCAGCCCCGAAATGTCAGCAACCTTCCGGGCCGATATTCAGGGCCTTCGGGCCATCGCCGTTCTGTCCGTCACCCTTTTCCACGCCTTTCCCCATGCCCTGCCCGGCGGTTTCGTCGGGGTGGACATGTTCTTCGTGATCTCGGGCTTCCTGATCGGCGCTCTTCTGCGCCGCGATATCGCCACGGGCCGCTTCTCTCTGGCCGAGTTCTATCGCAAGCGCATCCGGCGTATCTTTCCGGCGCTCTTCGCGATGTTGCTCGTCTGTCTGGCCGTAGGCTCTCTGATCCTGAGCCCCGAGAAGTTCGAGGAACTGGCCCGCAATGCCCTCTCGGCCACGATCTTCCTGTCGAATGTCGATTTCTACCGCTATAGCGGATATTTCGACACAGCGGCCGAACTGCGGCCCTTGCTGCATACATGGTCCCTTGCCGTCGAGGAGCAGTTCTATCTGCTCTTCCCGCTGGTGCTCTGGCTGGTGATGCAGCGCGCCGCTCGCCATCTGGCATGGATCACGCTCCTGAGCGTGCTGGCACTGCTGGGGCTGTCGCAATGGTCGCTCGACCATCCGACCGCCGCCTATTTCCTGACACCGTTCCGCGGCTTCGAGCTGCTGGCCGGCGCGCTGATGGCCTACGCGCCCGTCCCGCCCGCGCGTCTGCGTCCGGTCCTCGCAAGCGCGGGTGCGGCTCTTGTGCTGGCCAGCCTGATCCTTCTTTCCTCCAGGACCCCCTTCCCCGGCCTCTGGGCGGTGCCGCCCACTCTCGGGACGGGGCTGATCCTCTGGGCAGGGCGCGCAGGCACCACGCGGATCGCGCTCTGGCTCTCGCATCCGGTGCTCGTATTCTTCGGCGCGATCTCCTACTCGCTCTATCTCTGGCACTGGCCGATCATGGCCTATCTGCGTCTTCTGTCGCCCGAGGAACCGGCCATCTGGGTCATGGGGCTTTCGCTTGCCGCATCGGGTCTGGCGGGCTGGCTGAGCTACCGCCTGATCGAGCAGCCCTTCGCCCAGATACCGACCACGCGCCCGATCCTGCGGGCGGGCGGCTGCGCGATGCTGGCCCTGATCGCGGGTTCAGGCTGGATCTGGTGGCAAAAGGGCATGCCCCAGCGTTTCACGCAGGCCGAGCTACAACTATTTGCCGGAGCCGAAGATTACAGCCCATGGCGCGCAAGTTGCCATAAACACCTGCCCTACCGGGACACCTGTATATTGGGGTCGGGCGACACCCCGCCCGAGATCGCGGTCTGGGGCGACAGCCACGGCACCGAACTCTCGGCAGCCCTCTCGCACGACCGCGCGGTGCGCCAGATCACCGCCTCGGCCTGCCCGCCGGTCATCGGCATCGATATGCCCCGACGCCCGGATTGCCGGAGCGCGAACAAGGCGATGCTGGCGGGGCTCGTGGCAGACACCACCATCGCGACCGTCCTTCTGGCCACCAATCGCGCGGCCTATCCCGAGGATCTCGCGGGCATGGCGGAGGGCTATCGCGCCGTCGTCGAGGCACTGGTTGCGGGCGGCAAGGAGGTGATCCTGCTGGGACAGATCCCCAATCCCGATCTGGATGTTCCCCAGATTGCCGGCTCCTACAAACTGCTCGGGCGCGATCTGGCGACGCTCAGCATGCCCGCGCATCCGCAGATACCGATGCTTGTGTCATGGGCCGGACAGCAAAAGGCCCTTGCGCGAGAGCTGGACCTTCAATGGATTGACCCGACAGCCAGCCTGTGCCGTGACGGGATCTGCCCGATGACCGAAGCCGACAGCGTCCTCTATTTCAACCCTACCCATGTCAGCATGACAGGCGCGGAGAAGATCGCGACCCTGATCCCCGCACCCGTGCACCGGACCATCACAGCGCGTTAGTCTGCCCTGGTCTTGCCCCACTGAAGTGGTCCACCTTTTGGGATAGTTTATCCCGTATGATGGAGGAGTA
>NZ_JAYWLC010000022.1:0-39124 GCF_040297545.1 Thioclava kandeliae | reverse complement strand
CGCTGATCAGATGCGTCCGAAACTGCCAAAGCTGGCGACCCTCATGGACGGCGCCGAGGAGGATGTGCTGGCCTACATGACCTTTCCCCAGCAGCATCGAACGAAGCTACACAGCACAAATCCGATGGAGCGCCTAAACGGCGAGATCAAGCGCCGTACGGACGTGGTCGGGATCTTTCCTAATGAGGCTTCGATCCGCCGCCTCGTTGGGGCCATCCTGATGGAGCAGACCGAGGAATGGACCGTCCAGCGCGGTCGATACATGACACTGGAAACGCTGGCGCCAATCTGCGATGATGTCGTGGTCAGCTTGCCTGCAGCGCAGCGCGACTGATCAGCTCGGCCCGCCAGTCAGCACGAGGCCCGCTATGAGCTACACCATCAGTTGGGACACGATCCTCGAGACCGATCCGAACAGGGAATGCGGACCGTCCGAGACCCGATACGACCGGTGTCCGGACTTAGGTTTCGTCGGGAAGTGTGGGCTTTATGATCATGATGTCGATGAGCATGAAAATGACGTTTTTTCCAATGTTCCGGCGCGGTTGCGCGAGCGTGTTCAAGGGCGGATTGGTGATCGCGGCATATCAAGTGTCATTGAAACCGGTCGGTCAGATGTCGCGCGGAGGCTCACCGTCGGTTTGCTTGCGCGTGTAAAAGCGCCGAACGCAACGTCACGGGGCGGAGCTTTTGGCGTGGGATTAGCGGACACGGTCCGGTCTGTTCCCGCGCGGGCGTGTCAGAGCCGTGTGAAGGCGGAGACAAGCATCCGTTCGGATTGGAGGAGATAACTCTCGAGAAGATCTGCGGCGGCCTCGGGGCGACCGGCTCTCAGGCACTCGATCAGGCGCGCGTTCATCTCGATGAAGGGTTCGTGCAGATATTGCGGATCTTCGACCAATCCGAAAACAAGCCGTAACTCGACCGTTAGAGTGGCATAGAACGCATTCAGGCGCGGGCTGTCGGCAAGCGACAGGAGGGCGTCGTGAAATTCCATATTGGCGCTGCCCACCGCCTGCCAATCGCCTTGCGCGGCATGCGCGCGGGCACGTTCTACAGCCTCCGCCATCCGTGCGATCGCGGGATGGCCGGCATAGCTCGTGCGCACGGCCTGCACCTCGATGATCCGGCGGATCCGGTAGATGTCGAGGATCGATTCCATCGACGGGCGCGCCACCGATATGCCGCGATTGGCCTCGTGTAGAAGAAGCCCGTCCTTGACGAGGATGCGGAAAGCCTCGCGCAGCGTGTTGCGAGAGACATCGAGCCGTTCGGCATAGGCCGCCTCGGACAGCCGCGCGCCGGGGCGCAGATCGCCCGACACGATCAGCGCCCTGATCCGTTCGGCGCTGCGTTGTGCCAGCGAAAGGGGCAGACCTGTCATCGTGTACCTCGTGAAATTTGTGCAAGGGCTCTCATATTTCCGCCTCAGGTGCCAGCGATGGTGCAGATTTGGCCGCTATTTGCTACAATCGTGATGAAATAATATGCAGAAATTTAAAAATAGAACGGCAAGATCCGCCTTTTTGTATGATGATATAAAATTATTGTTGAACAATGTGCCGAGCGTAGGCCACGTTTCTCCCAAACGGGAGCAGAGCACGCCTCCCGCATCATCCAAAGGGGAGACCGCATTGTCCGATCAGATCCAACCTGCCCGCCTGAAGCGCCATGCGCTTGTGGCCGCGATTTTCATGATGGCCACATCGGCCATCGGTCCGGGGTTCATTACCCAGACGGCCACATTCACAGGCAAGCTCGGCGCGACCTTCGCCTTTGCCATCCTCGTTTCGATCCTGATCGACTTCGTGGTGCAGATGAACATCTGGCGCATCATCACCCTTTCGCGCCGCCGCGCCGCCGAGATCGCCAATGCAGCCCTGCCCGGAACCGGTTATCTGCTGGCGGTCTTCATCCTGCTGGGCGGGTTCGTGTTCAATGTGGGCAATATCGCGGGGGCAGGGCTTGGCACGAATGCGCTTCTGGGCCTCGACCCCAAGACAGGCGGCGTGATCAGTGCGCTCATCGCGGTCGGCATCTTCCTGTCCAAACGGGCGGGGCTCGTGATGGACCGTGTGGTTGTGGTGCTGGGGCTTGTGATGCTCGCGCTGGTGGTCTTTGTCGCCTGCGTCTCGCATCCGCCGGTGGGAGAGGCTCTGCGTCAGACGATTTTCCCGGACAGTATCGATTTCGCGACCATCGTCACCATCGTGGGCGGCACGATCGGCGGCTATATCACCTATGCGGGTGCGCACCGGCTCCTTGATCAGGGCATGGTAGGCGAGGAGAACCTTCCCTTGGTCACCCGCGCGGCTCTGACCGGTATCGTGGTCACAGGCGTCATGCGCTTCGTGCTGTTTCTAGCCATTCTGGGTGTGGTTTCGGCAGGGCTCGTAATCGATACGTCAGGCCAGAGCGGCAATCCGGCGGCGCAGGCCTTCCGCGCGGCAGCGGGCGATCTTGGGCTGCGGGTGTTCGGCGCGATCCTGTGGGGCGCGGCCATTACCAGTGTGATCGGGGCGGCCTATACCTCGGTCTCCTTCCTGACTGTCTTCCTGCCGCGACTGAGCGAGCGCGGACGGGCGGTGGCCACTGTGGTGTTCATCGCGCTTTCGCTGGCTACATATATCGGGCTGGGCACGGCCCCTGCGGCACTTCTGGTCTTCGCGGGCGGCTTCAACGGGCTGATACTGCCTGTGGGGTTCAGCGTCTTCATGTATGTGGGCTGGGCGCGCCCCGATCTTCTGGGGGGGTATCGCTCGCCACGCTGGCTGCTGGTCTCGGGGACGCTTGTCTGTGTGCTGACCTGGTATATGGGCCTGAAATCGGTCGGCGCGATCTTTGCCTTCCTGGGCCAGTAATCGCGACACCGGAAAGAGAGCGAGGAGGAAAGAAAAGATGGATCTTAATAGCGATCTCGGCGAGAGCTTCGGCGCTTGGGCAATGGGCGATGATGCGGCCATGCTCGACATCGTCACCTCGGCCAATGTGGCCTGCGGTTTCCATGCCGGTGATCCGGCAGGCATCCTGCGCACCCTCGAACGCGCGGCCGAGCGCGGCGTGGCGGTGGGGGCGCATGTGGGCTACCGCGATCTGGCGGGGTTCGGCCGGCGCAATATGGATGTGTCCTCCGAGGATCTGACCGCCGAGGTGATTTACCAGATCGGGGCGCTCGATGCGCTGGCGCGGGTGGCGGGCACGCGGGTATCCTATGTAAAACCGCATGGCGCGCTCTATAACACGATCGCCCATGATGCCCGTCAGGGGCAGGCCGTGATCGCGGCGCTCAAGGCGCTTGGCGGGGATCTGGTGCTGATGGCGCTGGCAGGCAGCCCGCTTGTGGCGCGGGCGCGGGCACAGGGACTGAGCGTGGTGGGTGAGGCCTTCGCCGACCGCGCCTATACGCCCGAGGGCACGCTGGTCTCGCGTAAGGAGGCAGGCGCCGTGCTGCATGATCCCGCGCATGTGGCACAGCGCATGCGCCGCTTTGCCCGCGAGGGGGTGATCGAGGCGATTGACGGGAGCCTCGTCACGCTTGATGCGGGCTCGATCTGTGTTCATGGCGACAGCCCTGATGCGGTGGCCATGGCGCGATGCATCCGTGACCTTCTTGCCGCTGACGGCGTGGCGCTCGGGGCTTTCGCGAGGGCGGGCGCATGAGGGTCCTTCCGGTCGCCCTCGAGGCCGTTCTGGTCGAGCTGGACAGCCTCGAGGAGGTGTTGGCCCTTCACGAGAGCCTGCGCGAGGCCCCGCTTGCGGGCGTCACCGAAATGGTGCCTGCCGCCCGAACTCTCTTCATCGGGTTCGACCCGCTGGTTCAGGGCGGCGACCGGATCGCGGCAGAGGTCGCGCGGCGCGACCTGACCCCGCGCGCGCAAGGCCCCGCGCGCCTGCGCGAGCTGCCTACGCGCTATGAAGGCGAGGATCTCGCCGAAGTGGCGGCCCTTACGGGGCTGAGCGTGGCAGAGGTTATCGCGCGACATCAATCACAGCCATGGACCGTCGCCTTTTGCGGTTTTGCGCCGGGCTTTGGCTATATGACCGGAGGGGATCCCGCGCTCGATGTACCCCGCCGCCAGAGCCCGCGCACACGGATTCCGGCGGGAGCGGTGGCGCTTGCAGGCAAGTTTAGCGGCGTCTATCCCAAAGCGAGCCCCGGTGGCTGGCAGATCATCGGCACCACCGATGTGCCGATGTGGGACCTCTCCCGTGATCCGCCGGCTTTCCTGCAGCCCGGTGATCATGTGCAATTCACACAGGCCCGCGGCAAGAGCCACCCTGTCGTCCTGCCTATGCCCGAGACCCGCCCTGCGCCCGCGCAGGGCACGGGCTTCAGGGTCACCGCCTCCCCGTTTCCGGCGCTCTTTCAGGATCTGGGCCGTTTGGGGCAGGCGGGGCAGGGTGTATCGGCCTCGGGTGTGCTCGACCGGCACGCGTTTCGTGCGCTCAACCGGATGCTGGGCAATGCGCCGGGCACGCCTGCAATCGAGTTGACAGGCGGCGGGTTTGCCTTCCGTGCCGAGGAGACAGCAGTGATCGCGGTGACGGGGGCGCCCTGCGCGGTGAAAGTGAATGGCTGGAACCTCGGCTCCCATGCGCCGCTTGCGCTCGATGCGGGCGATCATGTGGAGATCGGCGCGCCGCTATCGGGGCTGCGCAGCCTTCTCGGCGTGCGTGGCGGGTTCGATGTCGAGCGGATCATGGGCTCTGCTACCCGTGATACCTTGGCCGAGGTCGGGCCCGAGCCGCTTGGTGCGGGGGCTGTTCTGGAGCTTGCACATGCGCGCGCGGGGGCTGTCGAGCCCGCCCTCTCCCCGCCCGAGTTGCCCAGACCCGGCGAAACCGTGGTGCTGGATGTGGTGATGGGTCCGCGCACCGACTGGTTTTCGCCCGAAACCGTGGCGGCGCTCTCGGGCCAGCTCTGGGAGGTCACGCCGCAGTCCTCGCGGGTGGGCATCCGGCTCTCGGGCGAGGCGCTGACCCGCGAGGATGCGCGCGAGCTGCCCTCCGAGGGCACAGCCACGGGCGCGCTGCAGGTGCCGCATTCGGGCCAGCCCGTGCTGTTTCTGGCCGACCACCCCCTGACGGGGGGCTATCCGGTGATCGGTTCGGTTGCCAGCTACCATCTCGATCTGGCGGGGCAGATCCCGCCCGGCGCGAAGATCCGGTTCAATCCGCTCGCGCCCTTTGCCGAAATTCTTTCTCGAGGATCCAAGTGATGAAGACTGTTCTGATTGCCAACCGTGGCGAAATTGCCCTGCGTGTGGTGCGGGCCTGCCGAGATTACGGGGTGGCCTCCATCGCCGTTTACGCGGATGCGGATTCAGATGCGCCTTTCGTGCGCGCGGCCGATCGTGCCTTTGCGCTGCCGGGGGCCAAGCCGTCGGAGACCTATCTCAATATCGACGCATTGCTCGAGATCGCGCACCGCGCGGGTGCGGATGCGGTGCATCCGGGCTACGGGTTTTTGTCGGAAAGCGCCGAATTCGCCCACGCCGTGCAGGCGGCGGGACTGGTCTGGATCGGGCCTGATCCGCAGGTGATCACCGAACTGGGGGACAAGGTGGCTGCGCGCCGGATTGCCATGAAGGTCGGCGCTCCTCTGGTGCCGGGCACCGAAGGGCCGGTGGCAGGGCCCGAGGAGGCTGTCGCATTTGCCCATGCCCATGGCCTGCCGATCGCCATCAAGGCCGCGCATGGCGGCGGCGGACGGGGTATGCGGGTCGCGCGCGAGATGGCAGAGATCACCGAGCTGTTCCATGCGGCACGGCGCGAGGCGGAGACGGCCTTTGGCAATGGCGCCTGCTATGTCGAGCGGTTCCTCGACCGCCCGCGCCATGTCGAGGCGCAGGTCATCGCCGACCGCCATGGCAATGTGGTGGTGCTGGGCACGCGCGACTGTTCACTCCAGCGTCGCAACCAGAAACTCGTCGAGGAAGCGCCCGCGCCCTTCCTCAGCGATGACCAGCGCGCCCGTATCCACGAAGCCGCCCGCGCGATCTGTGCGGAGGCGGGCTATAGCGGGGCGGGGACGGTCGAGTTCCTGCTGGGTCAGGACGGGATGATCTCCTTCCTCGAGGTGAATACCCGCCTGCAGGTCGAGCATCCGGTGACCGAAGAGACCGCTGGCATCGATCTGGTGATCGAGCAGTTGCGGGTGGCCGAAGGCCTGGCCTTGCGCCTGACCGAAACGCCCGCGCCGCGCGGTCATGCCATCGAGTTCCGCATCAATGCCGAGGATCCCGCGCGGGGCTTCCTGCCCACGCCCGGTCCGATCACCCGCTTTGACGCGCCCTCGGGGCCAGGGGTGCGCATCGATAGCGGTGTCGAGGCGGGTGGCGTTGTGCCGCAGAGCTTCGACAGTTTGATGGCTAAGCTGGTGGTCTGGGGGCCGGATCGGGCGAGCGCCATTGCCCGTGCGCGCCGCGCGCTTGCCGAGTTCCGCATCGAGGGGGTCGCCTCGGTGCTGCCCTTCCACCGTGCAGTGATCGAGGCGCCGGAATTTACCGACCCTGACGGGTTTGCGGTCCATACCCGCTGGATCGAGACCGATTTTGCCGCGCCGCTCGAAGCGGCGTTGCGGGTGAGCCCGCGCCCCGAGACGGTGCTGCGCGGGCCGGTGGAGATTGATGGCGAGATCCGCGAGATCGGGTTCAGTGCGGCATTGCTTGATCGGCTGGCGGCGCGCCTCGGCACGGTGACGGCCTCCGCCACGACCTTCGAGCAGACCGGCGCTGCCTCGGAGGCAGGCGCGGTAACGGCGCCGATCACCGGTCAGCTGCAGTCTTGGGCGGTCGAGGATGGGGCGCAGGTGCGCGAAGGCGACACTCTTGCGGTGATGGAAGCCATGAAGATGGAGACGCCCGTTCTGGCGCCCTCGGCGGGCTGCGTCACCCGCCGAGGGGTTGCGGGCGCTACGGTCGGTGCGGGTGAGGTGATCGCTGTTATCTCCTGATTCGCTTATCCGGTCAAAGTTACGGGCCGCGTTTGATACGCGGCCCGTAAACGCCAGTTATCCGTGAGTGGACAGGCGGTTAAGCGATCGTTTCGGCAGCTTGCAGCAAAAGCGCATCGCGGCCTCTGGGGGCAAAAAGCATCAGCATCGAATAAGCGGGAGACAGATCTCCGCTGGGCAGGCTGATGGCGCAGCCATCGACCAGATTGACGAGCGAGGTATTGCGCAGCATCGCGGCATTGAGCCTGTCGAATTCCGCCTCGGTCGCCTCGATACTGGGCGGCAGCATCGGCAGGGTCGGCGCGAGGGCCATATCGAAGCCCGCCATGAGCGCCTCGAAACGCGCGACCACCTCTCCGCGCGCGGCTTTTGCTTCGGCCAATGCGCCGTCGGGGAGGGTTTCGGCGAACCGGATCCGCGAGAGCACGCGCGGATCGCCGATCTCCTCGAGCCGCGCGAGATCGTCATGGTAGATCGCCTGTGCCTCGGCCGCGACGATGGTCTTGTTGAGCACCATTGCCGCCCCGATCGCCTCCATATCAACCTCGGTCAGGCTATGGCCCTGCGCGCGCAGCGCGGCACAACGGGCCTCGAACCATCGGGCGACCTCGGGGGCGAGATCATTGGTGAACGCGCCTTGCGGCACGGCGATCTTCAGCGGACCGACGGGGTGGACCGGCAGCGGTTCTCCCGCCATCACCACCAGCACACGGCGCAGGGTATCGGCATCGCGGGCCATCGGGCCTGCGGTATCGAAGCTGCCCGCCAGAGGGTAGATACCGGTGGCATCGACCAGATCCTGACTGGGTTTGATCCCCCAGATCCCGTTGGCCGCCGCCGGAATGCGCAGTGAGCCACCCGTATCGGTGCCGAGTGCCGCATCGCAGAGCCCGAGCCCCACGCTGACCGCGCCCCCCGAGGACGAACCGCCGGGGATGATCCCTTGGGCCAGCGCGCTTTCAGGGGTGCCGTGATGGGGATTGAGCCCCACACCCGAATAGGCGAATTCCGACATCGAGGTGCGCCCGAACATCAGCGCGCCGGCCGCCTTGAGCCGTGCGACCGCCTCGGCATCACGGCTGGCGGGTGGACGCTCCGCCAGCAGGCGCGAGCCTGCCGAGGTCACTTGCCCCGCCTCGTCATAGAGATCCTTGACCGAGACCAGCAGCCCGAAAAGCGGCATGTCCTCTCCCGCCAGATGGCGGCGGGTAAGTTCCGCGGCCTCGGTGCGGATGCGTTCGGGCGAGAACTCGGTAAAGATCGCGCGTCGGGTGGCCTCGGGCAGGGCGGCGACCTTTGCAAGGGCCGCCTCCACCACAAGCATCAGATCGATGCTCATGCGACATCCGCCAAAGAGACGCTGTCATATTCGTGGGTGATGGTGCGACCCAGAACCGGATCGCGCATCTCCATGCGGAAACGCGGGGCCGGACGCACGCCACCAATAGCGCCGAAGGTGCCGCAGAGCATACCCACGGCCCCGTTCTGCGCGAGATCGGCCAGACCCGAACCGTCGATCAGATCGGTCAGCGGGCGGATGCTCGCCAGCGTGCCCTCCTGATAGAGCACCCAGTCGCCGCCCTCGAAGATATAGGACCGCATCTCGATCTCTTCGAGATGGTCCTCGACCTCGGCCCAGGGCCAGAGGGCGGTGGCGCAGGGTTTGGCGCAGACCTGTTTCGACATCGCCACAGAATGCGCCTCGAGCGCGCGGTCGGTATGGTCCGAGGCCATGCCCAGATAGCGCTCGGCGCCCGTCTGCACGATGAGCGGTTCGACCTCGCCCGAACTGTCGGCGCCCACCACCTCTATTTCGGAGGCTTGGGTCAGCAGCGGCGCCGAGACGCGGTAGTATAGCGGCGTGGTCGAGGGCGGCGCCACGCCCAGGGCTGCCAGTTCCTCGATATGATGGGCGATGGCATCGGCATTGCGCCCCGTCCAGCCCGCGACGATCAGATTGGAAAATGCGATAGGCAGGGTGCGCCCGTTGACGGAAAACAGCATGATATATCCTGATCAGAGAAGGGAGGGGAGCCAGAGCGCCAGTTGCGGCACGGCGACCAGAAGGGCGATCATGACGAGCATCACGCAGACATAGGGGATCACACCCATGATGACCTGATTGAGCGAACCGGATTTGCGTGCCGATTGCACGACAAAGAGGTTGAGGCCGACAGGCGGGGTGATCAGCGCCATCTCGATCAGCACGATCATCAGCACGCCGAACCAGACCTTGTCATAGCCGAGCCCCGCGATCACCGGCACGATGATCGGAACGGTGGCGACCATCAGCGAGAGCGTTTCGATGAAGAAGCCCAGAACCAGATAGAGCGCGATCACCAGAAGGAGCGTGCCGAAGGGCGAGAGGCCCGTATTCGACAGAAGATCGGTCAGCGCGCGCCCCAGACCTGCCGAGGTCATGGCAAAGTTGAGGAAATAGGCGCCGGTGATCACCAGCATGATCATCGCGGTGATGCGCACGGTGCCGGTCAGCGCCTCGGTGACCATCTTGGTGGTCAGGCCGGTGCCGAGTGTCATGGCGATCAGCGTGGCGATCACCACCCCGATGGCGGCGGATTCCGTGGGCGTGGCCCAGCCCGCATAGATCGAGCCGATCACCACCGTGAAGAGGATCGCGATCGGGATCAGCTCCAAGAGGCTCTTCCCCCGCTCGGCCCAGCTGAAGCTGCGCGACGGGCCGCCAAGCGAGGGTCTGATGGCGCAGATGATCGCGGTGACCACCACAAAGCCGAGCGCCATCAGCACACCGGGCACGAGACCGGCGGAGAAGAGCTGCGGGATCGAGGTCTCGGTCAGGAAGCCATAGACGATGAGGTTGATGGACGGCGGGATCAGGATGCCCAGCGTGCCGCCTGCGGCGATGGCGCCGGAGAAGAGCCGCGGGTCATAGTTCAGACGTTCGGCCTGCGGCATGGCCACGGTGGCCACGGTGGCGGCGGTGGCTACCGAGGAGCCGGAGGTGGCCGAGAACATGGTGGCGGTGGCGATATTGGCATGGACCAGCCCGCCCGGCAGCCATGACAGCCATTTGTCGAGCGCGCCATAGGTGCGGGCGGCGACGCCTCCGCGCACGAGGATCTCGCCCAACAGAACGAAACAGGGAATGGCGATGAGGGTGGAGGAGGCCGAGGAGGACCAGACCACCTGACCCAGCCCGCGCAGGAGCGGGAAGGCAGAAAAGATCTCGCCCACGCCGATGCCGAGGATGAAGAGCACGATCCCTACGGGGATCGACAGGGCCATCAGCCCCAGAAGGGAAATTGCGACACTGCCGATCATAGGTCCGTCTCCGATCCAAGGCCTAAGGTGGCGTCAAAGCCCGCGCGGTTACGGTTCCACAGATAGGCGATGCCGATGAGCGAGAGCGCGGTCGTGGTCAGCGCGAACCACATCCAGCCCGCAAACCAGATGCCTTGCGGGATCCATAGGGGCGTCTCGAGGGGGGTATTGGCGCGCGAGCCGCGGCTGAGGGTCTTCTCGAGCACCGGCCAGCAATGGACCGCGATCAGCACAACCACACCATTGGTGACGATCTGCGCGAACAGGTCCATGGCGGCCTGTCCGCCACGGGCCAGTTTCTGGCGGATGAAATCGATGCGCACATGGGCGCGATCGACCAGAGCGCAGGCGAGACCCCAGCTGGACAGCGCTGCCATCACATAGCTCGAGATCTCGTCCGATCCGCCCAGCGAATGGCTCAGCTTGCGGGCGACCACATCGGCGAGGATGAATAGGACGGTGATCACCACAACCGCCCCCAAGACAAGCGCAACGATCCGGTTGGCGCGCCGGAGCGCGCCATCAATTTTGTCCAGCATGGGGAATGCTCCGATCAGCCGTCGATCTTGACGCCGAAGGTGGCGCCTACGCTGTCATTCCAGCGGGTGACCCATTCGCTGCCTGCGCGCGATGCCCAGTCGGGCAGCACGACATCGGTCAGGATCTTGAGCGCCTCGGCCTTATCCGCGTCGGAGGGCTCGACGAGGGTCATATGCTGCGCCTCGCCCGATGTGCACTCGCCCTTGCCGGTCAGGCAGGCGATGTCGTTTTCCAGCCCCCCCTGTGCGGCCGCCCATGCCGGTGCTTCCAGACCTTCGGCCACAGCCGATTTCAGCGTGGTCTGCTGCTCGGCCGAGAGATCGTCGAACCTGTCCTTGTTCATGGCGATCACGACCGGATCCCAGCCACCGAGGGGCAGCGTCAGGAGGTGGTCGGAGACCTCGGCCCAGCCAGCCGAATAGCCCGAGCCCGCGCCGGTGACGGCGCAATCGATCACACCGCGCTCGAGCGAGCCCGGCACTTCGGAGAAGGCGATATTGATGCCTTCCGCACCAAGGGCCTCGAGGAATTTGGTGGTCATGCGGCCCGAGCCACGGACCTTCTTGCCCTTGAGATCGGCCAGCGAGTTGACCTCGCCCTTGCAGAAGACGACCTGCGGCGGATAGGGGGCGATGCCCAGCAGCTCGGCATCGAAACGCTGGTGCATGATATCGGCGACCATCGGGCGCGCGGCCTCGACCATCTTCTGCGCGTCGGCGGCATCGGTGGCTAGGAGCGGCACATCGAGCCCTTCGAGCTCGGGCGCATCCCCCACGGTATAATCGCCCACCGTCGCCCCGATATCGAAGACGCCATCGCCCAGCATGCGGAACACATCCGCGCCCTGGATGCCCATCTGATCGAAGCTCGTCAGCTGCGCATCGAACTCGCCCTTGGACAGCTCGGGCAGCTTGTCGGTCCAGAAGGGGGTCTCGAAATTCTTGTAGAGCGGCAGGTTGCTCCAGCTCCCGACGACATTGAGCGTTTCGGCAAATGTCGGGGAGGCCAGCAGGGTGGCCGCGATCAGGGTGGATGTTAGGGTTTTCATGGAGTGTCTCCTGTTGGGATATTCTTTATTTTGGTTGGTTGGTTGGTTGGTTGGTGGGGGGCTGTCAGGCCCCCGGGCGGGCATGGACCCCGCGCAGGCGGCGCTCGGCCTGCCCTGCGGGGATGTCGGTCACGAGCATGTAGCCCGGAGCATGGGTGATGGCGAAAGCGGGTTTTGCGGCAAGGATCGCGGCTTGCGGGGTCACGCCGCAGGCCCAGAAGACGGGGATGTCGCCCTCTTCGATCACCGGAGCATCGCCGTAATCGGGGGTCATGATATCGGAGATGCCGATCAGGGCCGGATCGCCAAGATGCACGGGTGCGCCATGGGCCAGCGGCAGGCTTGCGCAGATCTGCACCGCTTCGATGGCGGCAGCGGCGGGCATGGCGCGCATCGACACGACCACCGGGCCTTCGAAGGGGCCAGCGGGGCGCGTCGGGATATTGGTGCGGTACATCGGCACATTGCGACCCGCGCTCTGGTGGCGCACGGGCAGGCCCGCCTGCACCAGCGCGTCCTCGAAGCTGAACGAACAGCCGATGGCGAAGCTCACCAGATCGTCGCGCCACAGATCGGCGATGTCGGCAGGCTCCCCGACGAGCGCGCCATCATGCCAGACGCGGTAACGCGAGAGATCGTGGCGCAGGTCGATTCCGTTGCCGAGGCTGGGCAGGGAGGGGTCGCCCGGTGCGCCCACGGCCAGCAGCGGGATCGGTTGCGGATTGGCTTGGGCAAATCGCAGAAACGCAGCGGCCTCGGCCTCGGGCAGGATCACCAGATTGGCCTGTAGCGCATCCCCACCCACGCCGGAGGTGGGTCCGGTAAAACGTTGCGCACGGATTTCGGCGCGCAGAATGCGCGGATTTTGCAGATCGGTCATGATTTTTCCCTGTTGTTGACCCCAGTTTTGAACGCATAACTGATTTTATCAACGACGTTTATTTCTTCAGTTCCGATCTAATTATGAGATCAGTCTGCGGCCGCGACAGCCGCAAGCGTCACCTCTTTACCAATTTTTCCGGCGCGTTCGGGCAGATGGCAGATCGCGAATTCGAGATCGGGGAGTTGGGCGTCTTCGGTGACACGAAGCTCACGGATGTCGGCATGCGGCCATGTCGCCACGATGTCATGGGGAAGCGTGCCGATGCCGAATCCCTGCCGCACAAGATGCAGGACTGTGGCCAGCGAGGCGGAGCCATGCACGGCGAGCGCCTCGTGCGCCCAAGGCGATAGAAGTTGAACGATGGCGCGATGGGGCAGCGTGGATTTCGGAAAGGAGACGATCGGCAAGCGCGCCAGATCGCGCAGGGTCGCGGGCTCGGGCAGGTCGAAATGTTGGCGCGAGACATACCAGCCGTGGCGGACCGGTGGCAGCGGGGTCAGGTCGGCCCCGCGCGGAGCCAGATCGCGCAAGAGGATGACGATATCAAGCTCGTCCGCCAGCAGCGCCTCGCTCATATGGTCTGATGTATCGATCGAGATCTCGAAGCGTAGAAGGGGGTGACGGCTGCGCAGCATGGTCAGCATGCGTGGCAGGATTGTGTGGGTCATCGTCTCGGCTACCCCAAGGCGCACCACCCCCGCCATGACACCCTGTGTCAGTTCGTTGAGGATGCGCTCCCGGCTTTCCAGAAGCGTTTCTGCCTCGTCGAGGAGCCTGCGCCCGACCGCGGTGAGCCGTACCCCACGTCCGGCTTTCTCGAAGATCGAGATCTTCAACCTGTCCTCGAGATGGTGGATGCGGCGCGAGATGGCCGATTGCGCGATCCCCGTCTGGTCGGATGCGGCACGGAACCCCCCATGGCGGGTGATCGCGCGGATCATTTCGATATCGCGAAACTCGAACATGGCAGGGCTCCGGTGGGTAAGGGGGCAGTTGTCTGGATCCGCCCGAAACTAGAGCAGGCGCGGGCTCTGGTCCATCGGGATGATCGATTCTGCGCCACAGGGTCGCGCGGGGATGGCCGGCCGCTCCGGTTTGGCAGCTCCCGAATGTCTCGATGCCAAGCGTTTTAGTCAGGTTAAAATCCCTGACAGAATGCATCAACTATTTGTTTTTGTTGATTTATATCTTCTTTGGAGCTATCTTCTTCTCAACCACCGGCAAGAGGGCTATCCCGCCCGCCGATCTGTCGAGATCACACCCGAAAGGAAACAACATGAGCAAGACCTGTTCCGACTGCGCCTTCTTCGAGGACCACAAGACCAACGCAGCGGCCGCCGCGGATGATGCGGGCCTGTGCCGCTTCAACCCGCCCGTTTCGCAGCCTGACGCTTCGGCCCATGGCTTGTGGCCGGTGGTGAAGACCGATGACTGGTGCGGCCATTTCGAGGCTGAATGAGCTTTTCGCTCGCGGATACCATGCAAAGAGGGCGCTCCACTGGAGCGCCCTCTTTTTTCTTGAAGACAATGATTAGGGGCCTCTTGCTTTTTCCGAGTATTTTTGTCAAGTTAATTTCCGAAGCAAGGAGATACCTATGTCCCAGACGCGAAACGCGCAGATCCAGCCTGACAGATCGGGCATCCTGACCACCGGCTTTCCCAAGAGCGCGCTTCTGCGCGTGTTCCGGCTTCAGATGCAAAGCATTGATGTGCCAGCCAAACACGGCTGGATGCGCGCGCTTGCCTATGCGCAGCAGGTCTGGGGACGGCCGATAGGCGCACAGGTATTCTCTGAAATGGCTGTATTGATGGACCGCGTGATGACGGCCCGTCGCTCGCCCATGGGCTACGGTAACCCCGATTGCGAATGCTGCGCGAACCGGATCAACCCTCTGGAGGGTTATCTGCTCAATGTCATTGCGGCGCAGTGGGCGGGCAAACCCACACAGGCCGAAGGGTTCGCGCTCTTCCTCTCCGAGGCCAATGGCCCCGACCAACTCGTCAAAGCCGCCGCGCGGGTGGCGGGCCTTCTTCCCAAACCGCAGGCAAACTGAACCGAAGCCCCGAACGGGCCCCGACTGCGCTGTCACGGGCACCATGCAGCGATCCAAACGGTCGCGGGTGCCTTGCGAGGCGCGCAAGGCCTGCGTGGTCAGGTGGCTCTAGGCAGGCGGGGCGCATGGCCCCAAGATCACGGCGGGCCAATGGCGGGTGCCGTGGCAAAGGTCCGTGCGTATCGGTTCGATCGCGGCATTCTCAGGCCGGTTGGAGGTGTCAGCCGCCGAGAGCCGTGCGCAGAGGGGGTTCGTCGACATCTTTGCCCGAGAAGATGCGCCAGGCATCGACGCCTTGATAGAAGAAGAGCTCCCAGCCCGAAATCCGGACCAGTCCGAGAGCTTCCGCACTTTGCATGAACTCGGTCTCACGCGGAGTATAGACGGCATCGAAGGCCCACTGCGCGCCTTCCATCGCTGCGCGCGCCAAAGGCGTGCCGCCGCGACCCGACATGCCCAGCGGAGTGCAGTTGATCAGCCCCTCTGCGCCGCTTGCGGCAGAGGCTGCATCGTCCTCCACGCGGATCTCCGTGTCGGGGCGGGTGCTGCGCAGAACGCGGGCAAGCGCCTCGGCCTTGGCGCGGTCGCGATCAACCAGCCGGATCTCGGGCGCACCGAGCGCCAGCAATCCGAAGGCCACGGCCCGACCCACGCCGCCAGTGCCGACCATCAGCACAGGACCGGGTGCGGCCTCGCCGCGGATGGTGCGGTAGGCGCGGATGAAACCGGTATAATCGGTGTTGAAACCGCGCGGCCCGTCACTGTCGAAACGCACCGTGTTACAGGCGCCCATTGCCTGCACCAGCGGGTCCTCGATGGTCAGTTGTGGAACCACCAATTCCTTGTAGGGATAGGTGATATTGGTGCCGCGATAGCCCAGAGCGGGGAGGGATGCGAAAATCTCGTCCCAGCTCCGGCCCATCTCCTGTGGAACGAGCAGGTCATAGCGCACCTCGATCCCTGCCTGCGCGCCCGCGAACCTATGCAGCTTGGGCGAGGAGGAGGCCGCAATATGATCGCCAATCAGCCCCAGAAGTAGTGTGGTGCTCATGCTTTGCCTTTCTTCCGCAGCTTGGTCCAGATCGGCGTCTGGCTCAGGAATATGACGATAACGGCGACAAACAGCGTCAGCGAGAGCGGGCTTGTCAGAATGCCCATGAAGAACTGGCCCAGATCCTCGCGTTCCGAGATGATCGCGCGGCGCCAGTTGTCGTCCAGTAGACGCGACAGGATCACACCGAGGATCACCGGACCCAACGGATAACCGTAATGGCGCATGAAATAGCCCACGATCCCGAAGCCCAGCATCCAGTAGACATCGGTCACCGAGTTGTTCACCGCATAGGCCCCCACGATCGACAGCAGCAGGATCAGCGGTATCAGCACCGAGCGCGGCATCTCGACGATCTTGGTGAAGATCCTGATCCCCGTCAGGCCGAAGAGCAACATGAAGAAATTGGCCGTGACCAGAGCGCCAACGATGAACCAGAACATATCGGGCTGTTCGACCATCAGCATCGGGCCGGGATTGAGACCATGGATGAAGAGCGCCCCGATCATGATCGCGGTCACCGCATCGCCCGGAATGCCCAGCGTCATCATCGGGATGAAGGCCCCGCCCACGGCGGCGTTATTGGCGGTCTCGGGGGCGACAAGCCCCTCGATGGCGCCTTGGCCGAAGGGACGGGAGGGTTTCTTGGTGACGCGTTTGGCGTGGTCATAGGCCATGAGCGCCGCAATATCGCCGCCGGTGCCCGGAAGTGCGCCGATCAACACGCCGATGGTGGAGGTCTGCAGGCTGAGCGGCAGATGCTTGCGGATGGTGCCGAAGGAGGGCACGATGCGCGAGAGCGTCTGGCGCATGGCTTTGCTATCGACATGGTGGAGCTGCATCAGCGCCTCGGACACGCCGAACATCCCGATCATCACCGGAATGAAGGAGATCCCGTCGGTCAGCAGCGGAATGTCGAAGGTGAAGCGCTCGTCGAAGGTCAGCGGGTCCATGCCCACCGCGCCGATCGCGATGCCGAAGGCACCGGCAAAGATCCCCTTGATGAGCGAGCCCTGCGAGAGCGAGCCCACAAGCAGGATGCCCAGAACGGCCAACAGCATATAGTCGCGCGGCTGGAAGGTCAGCGCGAATTTCGACACCGAGGGTGCCAGAAGGGCCAGCACGGCAATGCCCACGAAGCCGCCGAAGAAAGACATGACAGTTGTGATGCCGATGGCCTCGCCCGCCTCACCGCGCTGCGCCATCGGGTAGCCATCCATCGCAGTGGCAATGGCCGAGGGTGCACCGGGGATGTTGAGCAGGATCGCCGTGCGCGAGCCGCCATAGACCCCGCCCATATAGATGCCGATCATCAGCGAGATCGCGGGCAGCACGTCCCAGGAGAAGGTGAAGGAGATCAGGATCGACACCGCCATGGTGACCGATAGTCCGGGAATGGCGCCGATATAGACGCCTGCGAAAGTGCCGACCCCCACCAGCAAGAGCAGCTCGGGTTGGGTGAAAACCGTCAGGAATGCCATGAGCGTCTCCATCATTTGCCTCCACCGATAAGCGTGCGGACGGCCTGCAGGATCTCGGCCTCGGGCACGATGCCTGCGGGCATCAGCACGGTGAAGACGATGCGGAAGACCAGATAGATCACCGCGAGCGTGCCTAGCGACACCGCCAGCGTGAAGCCCCAGCCGCGACGGGAGAGGAGCTTGATGGCGGCGATCAGAAATAATGCCGATGTCGGCAGGAAGCCCAGAGGCTCAAGCACAATTCCGTAGAGCACCAGAAACACCGCCAGCACCAGCACCAAGGGCGGCAGGATATCGCCCGTAAGCGTTTCGGTCTCGGTTTTCGGCAGGCGGGCGGTTTTCCAGCCGATCACGAGGGCGCTCACCAGCATCACGGCCGCGGTGGCCATGGGCACCGCGCCCGCGCTCGAGAGGCTGTCGAAGCCCGCGATACCATAGGCGTTCCAAAGCAGGGCGCCGCTGAACAGGACCAGAATGGCGGTGAAGATGCGCTCGCCCGGTCGGCGATGGGTGGCATCGCCTCCCGGTGTCGCATCGGATGACCCGTCCAGTGACGCGTCATGCTGGTGGTGAAGATGATCTTTCATCTTTCCTCCGGAATGTTTGGCAAACGGGACGGGCGCGCCTGAACGCGGGCACTGCCCCCAAGGAAAAAGCCGGACCCGAAGGTCCGGCCCCGTGATCCGCGCGGGATTACTTGGACGGACGGCTTATGCCGAATTCTTCGGGCGAATTCTTGGCGATACCGGCATCCTGCAGCAGCCATGCGGTATTTTGCTGCCATTTGGTCAGGAAGTCCTGCGCCTCGTCGCCCGAGATGTTCATGAGCGTATAGCCGCGCTTGTCCATCAGGTCCTTGAAGCCCTGCTGCTCGGCGGCTTCATGATAGGCCGTCTGCAGCTTGGTGATGGCCTCTTCGGGCGTTCCGTTCTTCACGAAGATCCCGAAGAACGGACCCCACGGCAGATATTGCGCATAGGCGTCGTTGAACTGCGTCACCGGCGGCACATCGGGCAGGAAGGGGCTGGCTTGGGTATCGATGACGGCCAGCGGCTTCATATTGCCTGCCTTGATGGATTCGATCGAGGCACCGAGCACGGCGGGCATCACATCGATGGCCCCGCCCTGCAACGCGGTCAGCGCCGGACCGTCGCCATCATAGGGCACGGAGATGAAGTCGAGATCGCCTTCTGCCGCCTCGAGCATCGCGGATACCACCGAAGGCAGACCGCCAGGACCCGTCGAGCCGATGCGCAGCTTGCCCGGGTTCTCTTTGATATAGGCGATCATGCCGGCGTAATCGCTGAAGGGCGCGTCGTTATTTGCCACAAGGATCGGCGTGCCGCGGGCCAGAATGCTGATCGGCGTGAAATCCGAATAATCCTTTTTGCCAAGGCCGAGAACTTTGTAAAGCAACGGGTTTTCTGCACCGATCAGCATGGTGTAGCCATCGGCTTTGGTTTTCTCGACCTTGTTGAGCGCGATCGCACCCACCCCGCCCGTGATATTTTGCAGCACGACGCTGGCGCCCAGCACGTCTTCGGCATGCGGCGTGACCGCACGGATCACGGTATCGGTCGAGCCGCCCGCACCCCATTGGATGATGCCTTGGATCTCTTTCGCGGGATAGTCCTGCGCGAAGGCTGCGGATGCCATCAGGCTTAGCGCCGACACGGCACCGATCAGAATATGTTTCATGGTGTTCCTCCCAAAACTCCACTGGGCGCTCCTCAGGCCCGGATACAGGATATGATGCCTAGATGATCTCATAACGTCAAATGCAGAAACTTGCTATCTATTAACATAATGTTATTTCATGACTCGCGACATAGTGGCATCTGTGCGGCCAGTGCCAGCTCTTTGCGGAACCGCGCGATAGTATATTCCGCAAAAGATGACAGCACCCTTCCCTGTTTGCGCACGGCATAGATATGTATCGAGTGCCGCGTCTCAAGCGGGCGCAAAACGATGCCGGGCAGCCAGTCATCGGCCACCGAGAACCGGTCGACCACCGCAACGCCCAAGCCCTGTCGCACGAGCCCGATCACCGTTTGCGAGAACCGTCCACGCAGGCTCTGGCGGATCTCGATCCCCGCCGCACGGAACGGACGCATGAGGATTTCGCCATAGGGATCCGCGGGGTCGATGCCGATCAGGGGCTCGCGGGCGAGCGTCTCGATACTGATAACCTCCTGTGCCGCCAGTGGATGCTCGGCAGGCAGCGCACAGATCAGCGCCGCCTGACCCACCTCCTCGGTCTCGACGCCCGGATTGTCGACCCTGGAACTCATGATGACGAACTCGCCGCGTTCAAGCAGCAGGTAATCGACGGTTTCCTCGATCTTCAGGATGTTGAGATCGACATAGAGATCGGGGAAGCGTTTGCGGACATCTCGGATCGCACGGGGCGCGACGAATTGGGCGACCGACGGGGCTGATCCGAAGGCGAGCGCGACATTCTCGCCCTTCTTGAGGCTGTCGAGCGCGAGTTGCAGATTGGCGACATCCTTGTAGACGGTGCGGATCTGGTCGAACACGGCCTGCGCCTCGACCGAAGGCACAAACAGCCCCGCGCGCCGTTCGAACAGCCGCAGCCCAAGCGTTTCCTCGGTATGTTTGATCAGGCGGCTGATGCCCGGGGCCGAGACGTTGAGATGCTCGGCGGCGCCCTGGATCGTGCCGCGCAGCATGACGGCGCGGATGACCTCGATCTGGCGCAGGGTGATGTCGCTCATAGCGTCTCTCGCATAACGTGAGGTTAACAGGGTGAATGATAGGATACTTGACGTTAATCGTGCAAGGGTCGAATTTCCCGCCCGACAAGGTAGCGGACGCGGGAGGAAAAGCGCATGGCCGAGAGGGAGGAGACCGATCTGGTCGTGATCGGATCGGGGGCGGGCGGTCTGGCTGCGGCAGTCAGTGCCGCGGTTTCGGGATTGCGGGTCATCGTATTGGAAGCGACGGAAGTGATGGGCGGCACGAGCGCATGGTCGGGCGGGTGGATCTTCGCGCCGGGCAACCCGCTGGCCAGACGTGCGGGAATAACCGAACGCGACGGCGCCCCGCGCCGCTATCTGCAAGCCGTGGCGGGGAATTACTTCAAACCTGAAAAGGTCGATGCGTTTCTGGCGGCGGCGCCGGAGATGGTGGAGTTCTTCGAGAGCCGGACGGCGCTTTGCTTCGAGGCTGGGCTCAAGATTCCTGATACCTATGGCCATCTGCCAGATGCGGGGCAGGGCGGACGCTCGGTCATCGCCGCGCCCTTCGATGCGCGCGCGCTCGGGGCGGATCTGGCGCTCCTGCGCAAGCCCATGCCCGAAACGACTTTCAAGGGGATGACCATCCAGTCCGGCCCCGATCTGCGGGCCTTCATGACCATGCTGCGCTCGCCGCGCGCGTTTGTGCATGTAACAAAGCGGGTGCTGCGCCATATGCGCGATCTGGCTTTGCACGGGCGCGGGATGGATCTGCGCAACGGAGCGGCGCTGATGGGGCGGCTGCTCCTGTCGGCGCGGCAGGCGGGGGTGGATCTGCGCACCGGCCAGCAGGTGCAGGCGCTCGATCATGAACAGGGGCGGGTCAACGGGGTCATTCTGGCGGATGGCAGGCGGATCGCGGCGCGGCGTGGTGTCGTTCTGGCGACCGGCGGGTTCGGACAGGACCCCCAGCTGCGGGCGCAATTGATGACGCGCCCGCAGGAGAACCTCGCCCTCGCCGTGCCCTCGGCGCAGGGGGCGGGGCTGCGGCTCGGACAGGCCGCAGGCGGGGCACTCGATCTCGATCTGGCGAATGTGACAGCCTATTGCCCGGTCTCGCAGGTGCTCTGGCCCGACGGACGGCGCGGGGTGTTTCCGCATATCATCGATCGCGGCAAACCGGGGGTAATCGGGGTGCTGGCGGACGGGCGGCGGTTCTGCAACGAAGGTCTGGGCTATCATGACTATGTCACGGCGCTGCTCGGGGCGGTCGCGGAGGACAAGCCCGCCGTCTCGTGGCTGGTCTGCGATCACCGGTTCCTGCGCCGCTTCGGGCTGGGGATCGTGCGTCCCGCGCCGGTGCCCTTCGGCTACTGGTTGAAATCAGGCTATCTACAGCGCGGGAAAACGCTGGAGGATCTGGCACAGGCCTGCGGGATCGATCCGGCAGGGCTGGCTGCGACGGTCGAGACCTATAACACGCAGGCGCGGCGCGGGGAGGACCCGCTCTTCGGGCGCGGCACCACGCCCTATATGCGTCTGCAGGGCGACCCCGAACAGAGACCCAACCCCAATCTCGCTCCGATCGAGCGCGGCCCGTTCTATGCGGTGAAAGTCGTGCCGGGCAGTTTCGGGACCTTTGCGGGGCTACGCACGGATGGTCGGGCACGGGTGCTCGACGCGGAAGGCGCGGCGATCGGCGGGCTCTATGCGGCAGGAGGCGACAATGCCTCGGTCTTTGGCGGGTTCTATCCGGCAGGCGGTATCAATCTCGGCCCCGCCCTGACCTTCGGGTTTATTGCGGGGCGCCACGCGGCGCAGGAGGAACGCGCATGACACATAGACTTTCGGTGGCCCATCTGACGGCAATCGGGCTCGCGCCGCCCGAGTTCATTCACGCTGCGGCCCGCGCGGGATTTGACGGGGTGGGGCTGCGCCTGTTGCGGGTGACCGAGACCTCGCCCGGCTATCCGTTGCACGAGGATGCCCAGATGCTGCGCGCCACCCGTGCGGCTTTGGCCGAGACGGGGCTGGGGGTGGGGGATATCGAATTTCTCAAGCTGACCCCCGAGACCCGCCCAGAGGAGTATCTGCCGCTTCTGGAGGCGGGCGCGGCGCTTGGTGCGCGCCATCTGATCACTGCGCCCTATGATCCCGATCTCGATCGTCTGGCTGCGCGTCTGAACGCGCTGGGGGAGCTGGCCGCGCCCTTGGGGATCAAGGTCATGCTTGAATTTTTCCCGTGGACCTCTGTCCCCGATCTAGGTGTGGCGCAGCGCGTCGTCGAAGCGGCGGGCCCCGCGACAGGTCTGCTGGTCGATAGTCTGCATTTCGACCGTTCGGGGTCAGATCTGGCGGAGCTGCAACGGATCGATCCCGACCGTCTGCCTTTCATCCATCTCTGCGATGCGCCTGTCCGGCCGTATTACAGCACAGACGAGCTGCTGCGCACCGCCCGCGAGGACCGGAGCCCGCCCGGCGAGGGGGAGATCGATCTGGCGCGGTTCCTGCGCGCCTTGCCTGCAGCCATCCCGATTACGCTGGAGGTGCCGATGCAGGCGTTGGAAGAGGCGGAAGGTTCGCAGGCCGTGCTGACCCATGTGGCCGGCCAGACGCGGAGTTGGCTCGCGGCTCAGGATCTGTGAGCGGGGCGCCTGTCTGGTCCTCTTTCCCGCCAGCTCATTCAGGCCCCGGAGGTTGGCCGGTTCCGTCTTTTAGCCGTCCCTGAGGTATTGGGCGCACCGATGGCCATTCGGGCGCGAAGGGGCACCCGAGTCAAGGGGTGCCTCCGAGGACGGCAGTACCTGGACGCGGATGGCGCGTCCCGCACGGTAGTTGCAGGAATGGGCGGGCCTCAAGGGGATCATCGTAAGGGGCCATCCACCGGACAGTCTTGACCTGTGCAGGAACGGGTTCAGGTGCAGGGTGTTCACGCAAGGGCGCGTAATGTTCTGCCGCCAGTTGGGACCGCGGTAATTGCTGCGTTAGGGTATGAAGTTCGCGCATTCCAGCGGGGGAGGAAGTGGGGTCGAGGTGCGCGGCGCATTGAATGCAGGGACGGTGTGCGTGTCGGTGAAAAATGGCCTGATGTGCCGTGCCGCGTGTGGAAAAGGCACATATATCGGCTCCCGGCGACATATTGGCATGCCAAGGATTGGCGGGGCGCACGCCCTTATGATGGCGCGGGGGCGTTCCTGGGGGAGCGTCCGACGCACAGTTCGAACATAGCGCGCATCGTCGCGACGAACGCCGAGGGAGCGCGCCTTTACGGTCATTTCGAAAAGACTTTTGCAGGCGGCCGGCCGGAATGACACGCAAGGCCAGTGCGGCTTTTCTACGTAGAGGCTTTGGAAGAAGCCCCGCAACTGCATCAGAAATCGCATGATTTTTCACACCAGCAAGCGCCCCCACCCGACGCTTTATGGAATTGCACTTCTCAAGGCCTCGATCTCGGGGTGGTGACTTGACCAATAGCTATGCTTGAGCCACCAGCGGAAAAACTGTCCGGAAAATGGATGCCCCTCGGTCTGACGATCAGGGCTTCAGCGGGAACTCCGTCACGTTCCTTGGTAAAAGACCCAGAAAACGATCCGGTGCAGCTTTCTGACAACGGGGGGTGGAGCCGATACGGAGTAAGCTTTCCCGCAAGACCGGGCGATTTGGCGGTGCAGGGCCCGCGCCTTCATCAATTTTCAGGACGGTTGGTAGGTCGATGGCGAGGGGAAGCCGGACTGTCTGAACGGGTGTTGGTCAGCCGCCGGTGAACCACTTAACAAAGCGATTTCTGACGTGATCGATGTGGAGGATCATGGCTTCGCGCGCTGCAGAGGCATCGCGGTCGCGGATGGCGGTCAGGATCGCCATATGCTCTTCTGCCTGCGCGAGGAAATCGGGTTCGAGATGAACCATATGGCACATCCGCGACTTGTCGCGCATGTTGCGGATCAGGTCCGCAAGAACCTGCATGCCGCTGCCCTGCGCGATGCATTCATGCACCTTGTCATCGTAGAGCCAGAAGCTTTCCAGATCCACATCGGGAGCGGCGATGAGCGTGCGCGTCTCCGCAATCAGAGCGTCTGTGCTGCCCGTGGCAGATTTTAGTGCTGTGAGCGCGGCAGCCTCGCTCTCGAGTTGGCGGCGGATCACCATGATCTGCAACAACTCTTCGAGCGGCAACTGGCGGACCGCGACTGTGCCGTTCGCGGCGCGCTCGAGAAGGCCTTCGCTCGTAAGGCGCGTCAGCGCGGTGCGCAACGGGGTGCGCGAGGTGGAGAGATCCTCGGCCAGTTTGCGCTCGGTAAAGAAGCGACCCGGTTGCATATCGCCCGCGAGGATCTTGGCGCGGACGATTTGATAGGCCCGTTCGGTTACACTGAATTTCTCGTCCGTTCCGGTCAAGCTTGGGCCTCTCTCGGCAATCATGATGCGCGCCCGGGCGAGTGTGTCAAAAATAGCCTGGACACGCAAGCTGATAGCGGATTCCTTTTGGGATACCAATCTAAAACCAATCATGGTTTTATCAGGCAAAACCATGAGCCGGATTTGCCATTTTCGGTCCGGTCCATGGAGGTCTGCCGCAGAGAGGGAAGGACAGATATGAAGACGATTGCAATTACGGGCGGCTGTGGCTTTGTGGGGCTGGCCCTGGCAGAGAGCCTTCTTGCCCGGGGGCATGTGCCGCATCTGCTCGATCTGGCGCCCACGCCGCTGGCCGCGCATCCCTCCCTGTGCGGTGCCGTATATCATCGTTGCGATGTGACGTGCCCCGGGGAGATTGAGGCGGCCCTCGCGCATAACCGCCCCGATATTGTGGTCCATACGGCGGCGCTGACACCCAGCCCGCAGATGGAGCGGGAGCAGGCAGCGAGGGTGATCGAGGTGAATCTGACAGGCACGTCCAATATGCTTCAGGCCGTGCAGGCATCCGGCATCCGGCGTCTGATCTATCTTTCGTCGGCGGCGATCTATGGCAGCTCTCCCCGCGCGGGGGCAACTTTGCCCGAGGATGCCGAGTTGCGGCCGAATTCGCTTTACGGGGTCACGAAAGAGGCCAGCGAAAGGCTCGCGGCTATGATCGCGCAAGGCAATGATATAAAAGTATCTATCCTGCGTCTCGGGCCTGTGTTCGGGCCTTGGGAGATGCAGGGTTCGTCCCGGCCCGGGCTCTCGGCGCAGGGGCAGATGCTGGCATTGCATAAGGCGGGAAAGGTGCCCCTTCTGCCATCCGAAATGGTCACGGACTGGGTCTATTCCCGCGATGTCGGAGCCGCAATCGCCGCATTGATAGAGGCACCCCCGCCGGAGGGGTCAGAGATCTTCAACCTCGGTGCAGGGCATGTTTCCAGCCCGCTCGACTGGGCTGCAGGCATGGGGTTTAAGGGCGAGGTCGTCTCGCCCGAGGCGGCGACCATTACGGCGCGCGTCTCCGACGGTCGCTCGCCGCTCGATATTTCCCGTCTGGCAGCGCGGATCGGATATGCGGGCGCGCGGGGCTTGGAGGCGGCCTGTCGCGATCATCAGCGCTGGCTCGCGGAGGTTGCGGCACTGTGACAGAATAGGGCGGCTCGGCTCTCAGGGGGTCTGCGCATAGGTTAAAAATGCGACTATGTCCATTATAACCGCACAAATCATAGGCAGTCATGGAGTGGGTGGGTAGAACTTCGGGAAAGCGGTTGCGCAGAATATACCTCGGCACCAATGGTCGGTGAACGTGGTATCCCACCAAGAAACCAAGAATCAATGCGCGCCGCGCCCAGCCCATTCCAACAGGAGCTATCCCATGCTACGCAGCCTGATTTCGGCCGCCCTTCTGGCCGCCTGCCTTCCGAGCCTCGCTTCCGCCGCCGATCTCGATGCCATCCGCGAACGTGGCAAGCTGATCGCCGTGACGACCGGCAACCTGCCGCCCAATACCTATGTGGACAAGAATAACGAACTGACGGGCTTCGACATCGATGTCGCCCATTACATCGAGAAGAAGATCGGTGTGCCGATCGAAATCAGCCGGCTCGACTGGAAGGGCATCCTGCCCGGCCTTCAGGCGGGCCGTTTCGATGCGGTGTTCTCGAATGTGAACATGACCCCCGAACGTCTGGGCATGTTCGAATACTCGATCCCCTATTCGCGCTCGGCCATCGTGGTTGTGCGCAGCACCAAAGCCGCGGATATCAACGGTTATGACAGTCTTGTCGGCAAGCGGGTCGGTGGTATCGCCGGCGGTAATGACGGCGAGATCCCGGCCCGCGCCATTGCCAAGGAATATGGCGATTTCAAGAAGTTCACCGGATATGCCGGCTATACCGAGATGTTCCGGGATCTTCAGGTGGGCCGTATCGACGCGGTGATCGCGCCTGAGCTGGCCTCGGCCAACTTCATCCGCGAGAATCCCGGTATCGCCGAGATCGTGGGCAAGCCCTATTCGGTGGTCTATGTCGGTGTGCCGATGCAGCCCGGTTCGGACAAGCTGAAGGCGGCTATCGATGGCGCGATCCGCGAGATGCGCGAGAACGGCACGCTCGACGCGCTGGCCAAGAAATACTTCGGCATCGAGCATTTCAGCGATCAGCTGATTGATGAAGTCCCCCACTGATCGCCTTACAAAGCCCGGCATGCAGCGCGCGCCGGGGCCCTTCCTGATTTGCGGAGCCTGCCATGCAGCTCGATTATTCCATCGTTCTCAGCTATATCCCCGCGCTGGCGCAAGCCACGCTGATGACCATCCTCATCGCCGTTCTCAGTCAGGCGATCGCGACGGTCTTCGGCTTCCTTCTGGCGCTGGCGCGGATGTCGAAATATGTGTGGCTCCAGCGGGCGGTGATCGCCTATGTCTGGATTTTCCGCGGCACGCCCGTGCTGCTGCATCTGTTCTTCATCTACTATGCCGCGCCCACCTTCGGTATCACGCTCGAGGCATTTCCGGCCGCGATCATCGCCTTCTCGGTCAGCTCCGCCGCCTATAACAGCGAGATCATCCGTGCTGGCCTGCAGGCCGTGCATCCCGGGCAGGTCGAGGCCGCACAGGCCGTTGGCATGCGCTACCCGACAATGGTGCTGAAGATCGTTCTGCCGCAGGCGGTCCGCGTGATCCTGCCCGTCTATATGAGCAATTTCATCACACATACGAAGAACAGCTCGCTGGCCTCGGTCATTACCGTGCAGGAGCTGATGCTCACCTCGCAGATGATCTATTCCAGCACCTATCATGCCATCGAGATCCTCTCGGTTGCCGGTGTGATCTATCTGACCCTGACCAGCGGTCTGACCGGCCTGCAACTCTGGCTCGAGCGTGTGCTCCAGGTCGAGAAGCGCCCGATGTCCGCCCGCAAACGCGCCCGTCTGGGCATCACGACCCCGGAGGCGCCCCGCGCATGACCCAAGCCATGATTGATATCCGCGATCTGAAGAAAACCTTCGGTCAGGTGCAGGCGCTCAAGGGTCTCACCATGTCCGTGCCGCGCGGCGAGGTGGTTTGCCTGATCGGCCCGTCCGGCTCGGGCAAATCCACGCTCCTGCGCTGCGTCAACCATCTGGAGCAGCCCAGCTTCGGCGAGGTCCGTGTCGATGGTGCGCCGGTGGGCTTTGTCGAGGCGGGTGGGCGCAAGCGCGCTATGAACGGGCGCGAACTGGCGGCGCTGCGCGCGCGGATCGGGATGGTGTTCCAGCATTTCTATCTCTGGCCGCATCTGTCGGTGATCGAGAATATCATTGCCGGTCCGATCTCGGTTCTGGGTCAGTCGAAGGAGGAGGCCGTGGCCGAGGCGCACCGGCTCCTTGACAAGGTCGGGCTGGCCGCAAAAGCCGGTGCCTATCCCGATCATCTCTCGGGCGGCCAGCGCCAGCGTGTGGCAATTGCCCGTGCCATGGCGATGCGCCCCAAGGTCATGCTCTTTGACGAGCCGACTTCGGCGCTCGATCCCGAACTGGTGGGCGAGGTGCTGCATGCGATGAAGCAGATCGCGGCCGAGGGGATCACCATGATGGTCGCCACCCACGAGATGGGATTTGCGCGTCGCGTGGCCCAGAAGGTCGTCTTCATGGCCGATGGCAGGGATGTCGAGGCCGCCGATCCGCAAACGCTCTTTGACACGCCCAAAAGCGAACGTCTGCGCCATTTTCTGGGGCAGATCCTGTGACCGGTCGGCTTGCAGGGAAGCGCTGCGTCATCACCGGCGCGGCGAGCGGTCTGGGGGCGGCGACCGTCGCCCTGTTCGTGGCCGAGGGGGCGACGGTGCTGGCCGTGGACCGCGATCCGGTCGAGGCCCGTCCGGGCGTTGTGGCTCTGGCCGCGGATGTCACCGATATCGACGCCGCTCGAGATGCCGTGGCCGAATTCGGTCCGGTGGATGCGCTGGTGGCCTATGCGGCGGTTTCCTTCGGGGGCAAGCTGCACGAGACCACGCGGGATCGCTGGGCGCAGGTTCTCGATGTCAGCCTGATGGGCACTGTGACATGGATCGAGGCGGTGCTGCCGGGGATGCGTGCCTGCGGAGGCTCCATCGTGACGGTGGGCAGCCAGATCGCACTGGCGGGTGGAGCCGGAAACGCGGCCTATGTTGCGGCCAAGGGCGCGGTGATGGCGCTTACGCGCAACCTCGCGGTGGATTATGCCGAAGAGGGCGTGCGGGTGAACTGTATCGCACCGGGGGCGATCGAGACCCCGATGCTGCGCCGTTCCTTCGCGCGTGCGCCCGATCCGGTGACCAAGGAGGCCGCCTCGCGCGGACGCCATGCCATGAAACGGTTCGGAAGGCCCGAAGAGGTGGCCAAAGCCGCGCTGTTTCTTGCGTCGGACGAGGCATCTTTCACCACGGGCTCGGTGCTTGCGGTGGAAGGCGGCTGGCTGGCGCTATAGGCTGGCCAGTGGAGTGGCGTGCGGAGTGGCGTGCGTCTCTTCGCCCTATTTCGTGCCGAGGGTAGTGCGACGGATGGCGCGGGATCGGCCTTCAGACAGGCTTACGGAGTGTCCGGATGGCGGGCGCTCAGGGTCGAACAGGAAAGACAGCCCCATGAACAGCAGTTCCGAATTGAGATTGGCCATCGGCCAGCAGCTTTACCGGATCGAGTCGCCCTTCGGGGCGCTCCCTGCGGATACTGGCACCGTGTCCGATGTCGCGGGTGCGCCGGACGGGAGCATCTGTCTGCTGACGCGCCGTGATCCGCGGGTGAGCGCGCCCGCCGATTGCGTCCATGTGCTCGACCGCGGTGGCGCGCTCCTGCGCAGCTGGGGCGCGGGGCGGATTACGGATGCGCATAAGATCGCCATCGATGCGCAGGCGCGGGTCTGGGTCGTGGACCGCGATGCCCATGAGGTGGTGGTCTTCGACATGCAGGGGCAGGAGCTGATGGCCATCGGGCAGCGCCATGGGCCGGGCCAGCCGTTCAACCACCCGACCGATGTCGCCTTCCTGTCGGATGGCGGATTTGTCGTGACCGATGGCTATGCCGGCGCGCAGGTGCATGTCTTCGGGCCGGAGGGCGAGCCGGTCTGTGCCTTTGGCAGCCTCGGGCGCGGCCCCGGCCAGTTCATCGTCCCACATGGCGTGGCGGTGCTGTCGGCGGACCGGATCGTTGTGGCCGATCGCGAGAATGACCGTGTGCAGATCTTCTCGCGTGAGGGGGAGGTTCTCGGGGTCTTCGATGTCTTCTGCCGCCCGATGGATGTGTTCGTGGATGCGCAGGATACGATTTTCGTGACCGATGCGATCCCGACCCTGACGCGGATCAACGATCGGGGCGAGGTGCTTGGGCGCGGGCGCGGCTCGCTCAATGGTCCACACGGGTTCAGCGAGGGCCGGAGCGGGGAGATCCTGCTGGCCGAGACCAATCCGAGCCGCCTGAGCCGTCTGATTCCGATCGTGGCGTAACGTTCAACCGTGTGGGCTTTCCGGCGCACGCGCCCCGTCTGACGGGGCGCGCGTGTTTTGCATCCGGGATCAGGCCAGCGGGTCGAAGCCCGCCGGATGGCGTGGCACCGCCGCCTTGGGGAAGGGCGCGCGGGGTTGGAACCGCCCCGTGCCGGGGGCGGCCAGCACTTCGCCCGCCTCCCATGCGCGGATCCCGCGCAGCCAGACCGCGATCGGCGCACCGGTGGTCTCCATCCCCTCATAGGGGGTGTAATCCACGCCATGCTGCTGCATCTCGTTGGTCAGGATGCGCTGTTTCTTGGGGTCCCACAGCACGATATCGGCATCACTGCCTACCGCCAGCGTGCCCTTTTGCGGCCAGAGGCCAAAGAGCTTTGCCGGTGCGGTCGAGACCAGATCCACAAAACGCATCGGGTCGATCCGGCCCTTGGTGACGCCCTCGTTGAAGACGATCGGCAAACGTGCCGCGAGGCCGGGGATGCCATTCGGGACCTTATTGAACGGCGCATTCTCGCCTGCGTGGAGCTTGCCTTTCTCGCCGCCAAAAGAGGTCGGCGAGTGATCCGAGGTGATGGTCTCGATCGTATGGTCGCGGATCCGCGCCCAGAGCGCCTCGCGCGCGTCCGGCCCGCGCGGGCAGGGCGAGAACAGGAATTTCGCGCCTTCCATGCCGGGGCGGTCGAAATCCTCCTCGGTGAAGACCAGATATTGCGTGCAGGTCTCCGACCATGCCCGCACACCGCGATGGCGGGCGGCGGCGATCTCGGCCGCTGTGGCCTCGCCCGAGACATGGAAGATCTGCAGCGGCGCATCCAGCGCCTCGGCCAGCGTCAGGATGCGGTGGGCAGCCTCGCGCTCGCCGATCTCGGGACGCGCGAGCGCCGTGGCGGCGGGGGCCGTGTTGCCCTGGCGCAGCAGTGCCTCGGTGAGATAGGCGATCAGGTCGTGGTTCTCGGCATGGATACAGCAGAGCATGTCATTGCTCTTGGCAGCGGCCAGCGTGCGCAGGCAGGCCGCATCATCCAGCCGGTTGCCGCCGGTCATGAAGATCTTGACGGAGCGGTGCCCTTCCTCGGCGAGCGGCCCGAGTTCGGCCAATGCCGCGTCCGAGGCATCGGTCACCTGGATATGGAAGGCGAAATCGCAGCGCGAGCGGGTGCCACGCGCCATCATCTCCTCCACCGCCCCGCGCAGGGCAGAGCCCTGTTTCTGGACCGCGAACCCGATCAGCGTGGTGGTGCCGCCCGCAAGCGCCGAGGCCGTGCCGGAGGCGAAATCATCAGCGATTTCCGCGCCCGACGAGAGCGGTTGGTCGACATGGACATGGCTGTCGACGCCGCCTGGCAGCACCCACAGGCCGGTGGCGTCGATGGTTTCATGGCCGGACGGAAGGTCTTTTCCGATGGCGGTGATGCGGCCGTCGGTGACGGCGATGTCGGCGGTTTGCATATCGGCCGAAGTGACGATGACTCCGTTCCGGATGACGAGATCAGATGCGGTCATGGATCTTTGGAATTCCAAACGATTTTCAGTTGTTGACATTCACATGGATGCTGATCTGCACTCTATCCAGTTTACGGCTGGGTTGCCAGTCGGGCTTGGCCCTGAAACGCCGACGTGAACGGGGGGGAGATATATTTCGTGGGGATCGCCCCGCGCACGGGGAGGCCCTGCGCGGGTCCGGGCCAGCAGGCACCTGCGCTCCGCGGTCTCGAGCACCTGCCGCTCTTTCTGCTCTGCAGGCGGCCGGAACCTGCCACCCCCATGCAGGGGAGACAGGGCGCTCAATGCGAGCGGTCGGCACCGCTCTGTCTGGCCGTGCGGCGAGCATAGATCTCGCCCTCGCGGCTGAGAACCTCCTCGACGGGTAGGGTCGAGCCCGCAATGGTCTGATGGACAAGCCCGTGTAATCGCAGATCGATATAGCGCATGCAGCAGACCCTCAGGAACGAGGTAAAATTGCCGATATCATGGCCCTCATCGAGGCTTTCATTATAGAGCTGATGCAGGAGCTGCGGCACATTCATGCTGTCGCGCTCGGCGATTTCCTCCAGCACCATCCAGAACGACTTCTCCAGCCGGACCGATGTCACCATGCCATCCATTCGGATCGAGCGCGTCTGGCTTTCCCACAGATCGGATCGGGCTCCGACAAAAAGTCTACACATATCATCTCCTCCTTTGGTGATAGGGGCGGGCCCGGAGGCCCGACCCGCGTCACAGGGTGCCGCGTTTCAGCTCACCTGCCAGATGGTCGGCCTGACGCATGGCCAGCGCGACGATGGTCAGCGTGGGATTTGCCGCAGCCCCCGTTGTCATCTGCGACCCGTCCGAGACGAAGAGATTGGCGACCTCATGCGCGCGGCCATTGCGGTCCACCACGCCATCTTCGGGCCGTGCGCTCATGCGCAAGGTGCCCAAGTTATGGGTCGAGGGGTAGGGCGGCGTGCGATGCGTGCCGGTGGTCCCCACGGTCTCGTAGAGCTTTTCGGCATGGGCATAGGCATACTTGCGCATGGCGACATCATTGGCATGATCGTCGAAATGGACATTGGCCACGGGCAGATCCCACTGGTCGCGCACCGTATCGGAAAGGGTCACGCGGTTGCTGGCCTGCGGCATGTCCTCGCCCACGATCCACATGCCCGCCGTATTGGCATAAGTCTCCATGATCGCAGCAAATTCCGGCCCCCAGGCCCCCGGCTCGACAAAAGCGGCAAGGAAGGATGGCCCGAGCGCGATCGTCTCCATATAGTAGCCACCCACGAAGCCGCGCGCGGGGTCAAAGCGGCTTTCATCGGCAATGATCCCCGCCATTGTCTCGCCGCGATACATCCTCACGGGCTTGTCGAAGCGGGCATAGACCGAGCCGGTGAGGTGGCGCATATAGTTGCGGCCCACCTGATCGGAGCCATTGGCCAGCCCCGTCGGAAAGCGCGGACTGTCCGACAGAAGCAACAACCGCGCGGATTCGATCGAGTTGCCCGCAACACAGACCACTCGCGCCGCCTGCCGCTGCAGATTGCCCTCGCCATCGATATAGATCACCGCATCGGCGCGCCCGTCCTTGCCATGGGTGATGCGGATGGCGGTGCTGTCGGGGCGCAGATCCAACAGCCCTGTCTTAAGCGCGCGAGGGATCTCGCGCACAAGGGTGGACCATTTGGAGCGGTTCTTGTCGCCCTGAAAGTTGAACCCGTCCTGCACCGAGGCCGGACGCCCGTCATAGGGTTCGGCATTGGTGGCATAGGGGCCGGTGGCATACATCTTGTAGCCCACGCGCTCGGCCCCATTGGCGAAGACCTTGTAATTGTTATTGGCCGGAAGGGCAGGGCGCCCGTGCCGGTGGGTGCTGCCCATCGCCTTCTCGGCGCGGTCGTAATAGGGTTCCATCTCCTCAAGCGTGATCGGCCAGTCCAGAAGCGAGGCACCCTCGACCGCGCCATAGGTCGAGGCGGCCTTGAACTCATGCGCCTTGAAACGCGGGGTCGCGCCAGACCAATGGGTGGTGGTGCCCCCCACGGCCTTCACGATCCATGCAGGCAGGTTGGGGAAATCGCGTGCCACCCGCCACGAGCCCGATGTGGTGCGCGGGTCGAGCCAAGCCATCTGGTTGAAGGCTTCCCATTCGTTATTGATCCAGTCCTCGGGCTTGAGATGCGGGCCGGCCTCGAGGACCACGCATGCGATCCCCTGACGGGTCAGCTCATAGGCCAGCGTGCCGCCGCCCGCGCCCGAGCCGATGATGACCACGGCCTCTTCATCCAATGCGATCTGTTTCATGCGCGGCTCTATCATGGCTGTGCTCCCTCTTGCCCGTCATATTCCTCGATCCGTGGTTCGGGCAGCCAGTCGAGATCATTGAAGCCGCGGTCGATATAGCCCCCCTGATCGAAGCTCGCGCCCTCATAGCCAAGCGCCTGCCAGACCTCCTCGTCGTCATAGAGCGTGACCACGGCCTTGGCGCGGACGAGCTGGAAAAAGCCCGTTTTCTCGATCCCGCGCAGATAGGTCAGCGCCGCGTCATCGCCCAGATCGGCAAAACCCTCATCGGCCAGATTGTCGAGGGCTGCGGCAAACGCGATCTTCTGGCCGGGTGTCTGGCGCGCATCGGCGATCAGCGCCTTGGCGCAGCGCTCGTAAGGGGCATCGCTGAAGGATGGGTGCGGGAACATCACTCGCAACATACGCATCAGGATGATGCGGCTGGATTCATGCCGGCCCAGTCCCAGACCGACATTGGCCGGTGCGGCACTGCCGAACACCGCGGCGACAAGCGCCGTCGACGTGCTGCCCAGCAGCACGTTCTTGTTTCTCGTCTTCATTGGGTCCTCCTCCCGAATTCCGGCGCCTCCTACGCCGGTCGTCCCGTCTTATCTGAAGCGGCCTCCTTTCCCGATCACCTCGATCTGATAGCCGTCAGGGTCCGCGACAAAGAAGAACCGCGCAACCCGTTCGGCCCCGTTTTTGAAATCGACGATCTTACGGGGCGCAAAGCCTTCGGCCTCAAAACGTGCATGTTCTGCCTCGAGATCATCGACCACAAAGGCCGCATGGCCATAGCCATTGCCCAGCTCATAGGGTGCCTCGGTGCCCTTGTTGATGGTCAGCTCCAGCTCGAAATCATTCTCGTCATTGGACAGATAGACGAGGGTGAAATCCTCGAAGTCCAGCCGCTCTGCCACGGTCAGACCGAAGGCCTTGCCGTAGAACGCGACCGAGCGCGCCTCGTCTGTCACGCGGATCATGCTATGGACGAATTTCGTCATGTAACCTCCCTTAGGGTGTTCGGATGATATATCCAGAGCGCCAGCCTATCAGCCGATCTGCGGGAACGGGTATTACCTCCATACGACCTGTGCCCGCAAAGGTTGATCTAAGGCGGATGGTGCCCGTCTCAACGGTTTGGCCGCCGGCGCATCACGAGAACTGGATGCCGCCGTCGATCATCACCGATTGGCCGGTCATGTAATCGGAATCATCCGAGGCCAGATAGGAGACATATTTGGCCACATCCTCCGGCTCCGAGACGCGCCCCAGCATGATCGCGCCCGCATATTTGCGGATCGCCTCGCCCTTGGCCAGACCTTCCTCGGCGCCCAGTTTCTCGTCGATCAGATCCCACATATCGGTGCCGACGATCCCCGGGCAATAGGCATTCACGGTGATCCCGTGTCTGGCCCATTCCATAGCCGCCGCCTGCGTCAGCCCGCGCACCGCCCATTTGGACGCGGAATACGGCCCCAGAAGCGCGAAGGGCCGATAGGCCACGATAGAGGCTGCACCGATGATCTTGCCTCCGCTGCCTTGCGCGATCATCTGCCTGGCCGCCGCCTGATAGCACAGGAAGACCCCGCGCAGATTGACATTCATGACCCTGTCCCAATCCGCGACGTCGAGATCCAGAAGCCCCTGGATATGGGCGATACCGGCATTGGCAATCATGACATCAAGGCGTCCGAGCGCGGCCACAGTATCGGCGACCATGCGGTGCACCTCCTCGGGCTCCGAGACGTCGGCGATGGCGGTGCCGGATGTGCGGCCGAGACCACGGATCTCTTGCGCCACGGCCTCTGCGGCCTCTTCATTGGCCGGAATATCGTTGATCACGACATCATGGCCATCCTCGGCGAGCCGCAGCGCGATGGCGCGGCCAATCCCGCGGGCGGCACCGGTGACGAGTATCGCGCGTGATGTTGTCTTGCGCATGTCTGGTCCTCCTCCTGATCTGTTCCGGCGGGGCGGGCCTTCGAGGCGTTGCGCCGACCGGACGGTCAGTCTGCGACGGCGCGAGGGGCAGCGGGTAACATGGGGATACTACCTCTCTTCACGATCCCGTGGGGCTGCGAGACGGCTCGGAGCCTGCCCTAACCCCCGCGGGATGGTCTGGGGAGAGGTGGTCCACGCGGGCGCTTTATTTTCTAGACCGAATCGTCTATAAAATATCCATGCAACAGACTGACACCCCGCATCTCCCCGCCCCTAAGCCCCGCCGCGGTCGTCCCCGAAATGCGCCGGAAGTCTCGGTGGCCCGCCAGAACCTGATCCGTGCAGGGCTCGAGCATCTGACCGAAAGAGGCTATTCTGCGGTCGGGGTCGACGAGATCCTGCAGGCCGTAAAGGTGACGAAAGGCAGTTTCTACCACTATTTCGGTAGTAAGGCCGATTTCGGTCTAGCACTGATCGCGGCCTATGACGCCTATTTCGTCACGCTGCTGGAGCGCGCTTTTGCCTGTGCGAACAGCTCGCCGCTCGAACGGATCAGGGTATTTGCCGAGCTGGCCGAAGAGGGGATGGCCCGCCACGGATTTCGGCGCGGGTGCCTTGTGGGAAATCTCGGACAGGAGATGGGCGCATTGCCGGATATGTTCAGAGGCGCTCTCTTGGCGGTGCTGGAACGCTGGCAGGCGCGCACGGCGACACTTTTTGCCGAGGCGCAGAGTGCGGGTGAACTGGCCGACGGGCATGACCCGCAGGCTCTGGCCGAGATGTTCTGGATCGGTTGGGAAGGGGCGGTGCTGCGCGCCAAACTCGAATTGCGCCCTGATCCCCTACGCAATTTTACCGATACCTTCCTTCACATGCTTGGCGGCGCTCCGCCGTGTCTCACCAAAGGATAAAATAATGAAAGCCATAGTAATCGACAAATCTGGTGACGGTCAGTCCGTCTCGCTAACGCAGATCGCCGACGCGCAGCTTCCCGAAGGAGATGTGCTGGTCGAAGTCGCCTATACGACGCTGAACTATAAGGATGCCTTGGCGATTACCGGCACGGCACCGGTCGTGCGCCGCTTCCCGATGGTGCCCGGCATCGATTTTACAGGCACCGTCGTGCAAAGCGGACATGCCGGTTTCAAGCCGGGCGACCGCGTGATCCTGAATGGCTGGGGTGTGGGCGAGAAACACTGGGGCGGTCTGGCCGAACGCGCACAGGTCAGCGGGGACTGGCTGGTGCCCTTGCCCGAGGGGCTCGATCTGCGTCAGGCGGCGGCCATCGGCACGGCGGGCTACACGGCCATGCTTTGTGTGCAGGCGCTGGAACGTCATGGTCTGACGCCCGCGCAGGGCGAGGTGGTGGTCAGCGGGGCGGCCGGCGGGGTCGGTAGCGTGGCAACCGCGCTTCTGGCGGCGAAGGGGTTCGAGGTCGCGGCAGTGACGGGCCGTGCCTCGGAGGCCGGATATTTGCGCGGTCTCGGGGCAAGCAGGGTGATCGACCGTGCGGAGCTGACGGGCAAGTCGCGGCCTTTGGGACAGGAACGTTGGGCTGGGGGTATCGATGTTGCGGGCAGTACGGTGCTGGCCAATATGCTGTCGATGATCAACTACGGCGGGGTGGTGGCGGCTTGCGGGCTGGCGGCGGGCATGGATCTGCCGGCATCTGTCGCCCCCTTCATCCTGCGTGGTGTGACACTTGCGGGGGTCGATAGCGTGATGTGCCCCAAAGCCCGCCGTCTTGCGGCATGGGCGGGGTTGGCCCACGATCTCGATCTGGGCAAGCTCGAGGAGATGACCACCGAGCTTCCTTTTGAGGAGGTCATTGCCACGGCCTCGAAGTTCCTCGATGGCGGGGTTCGCGGCCGGATCGTCATTCCGGTCCGGCCTTGAGGCGCGACCGCCGACCCTGACGAGCGTATAACGGTGCCGTCAGGGTCTGGCCGGTGCGCGTCTTCGGACCATATGCCCGGTCGGGGCTGCGGGAAAAGATTGTTTCTGTCGCACGTTCTTTGGTGCTATGGCCTCTGGAACAGGCGGTAGACATGCCCGCCCGATCCACTGCGAAACCCGACCCTCTGCCAAAGAGGAAGAGACCGATTACTCCAGTTTGAGCAACTGGGTCAGCTTGCCATTGCGCTCGAGAGTCATCAGCTCCGAACAGCCGCCAATATGGATGCCGTTGATGAAGATCTGCGGCACGGTATGCGCACCGCCTGCGCGCGAGATCATCTTCTGCCGTTTGCTGCGGGAAACCGCAACAATCTCGGTATAGGCGACCTTCCTGCTCTTCAGGATTGACTTCGCCCGCGAGCAATAGCCGCAATAGGGAGTGGTGTAGATTTCGACTTTGGCCATCACGCAGCCCTCTTGCTGGATGTGGGGGCATTTGCCCCCACGCTGTCAGACCGTCGCGTCGACGGTGATCTCGGGCGTAGCGTCAATGGTGACACCCGCCTTCTTGGCCAGATTGCCGATCATGCAGACCTTGTCGGCACGGGCGATCGCGGCTTCCGCTGCGCTGCGGTCATCCTCGGTCGCATTGGCGCTCAAAACCAGCTTGGCAGTGTGATGGATCGCGAATTCCTCGCCCGATGCCTTGGCTTGCGTGTCAACCGCAAGGGTCTGGACGGGGATGTTCTGCTTGGCGGTGATTGCACGCAGGGTCAGGGTGAAACAGGCCTGCGTGGACGAGGTGAACAGCGTCTTGGGATCGGTGCCCGCGCCCGAACCGCCGTATTCGGTCGGGATGCCGATGCCCGCTTCGAGGTTCTTGCCGGTGATCTTACCTTCGCCGTCAAAGCCGCCTTGCCAGGTGGCGCTCAGGGTGATGTCGCTCATGGTCTATTTCCTTATCTATATGCGGGTTGGGTATTCAGGCCGCGTTCACGGCCTTGACATATTTTGCTTTGGGGTTCAGCCCGACAACCATATCGACGGGCTGACCGTCCTTCATGATCACGACGGTCGGCACCGAGCGGATGCCGAAGGTGCCTGCGATCTCGGGCGCTTTGTCGATATCGATCTCGGCGAAGCCGGCGCTGTCCTTCATCTCGGCGGCGACCTCGTTAAAGACCGGCTCGAGTGCGATACAGGGGCGGCACCATGTGGCCCAGAAGCGCAGGACTTTCACACGGCCGGGGGTGTCCATGAACTCGGCAAAATTAGCGATATTGAGGCTGGTTACATCCTTCGACATTTCTGTCTCCTTCTGATGTGTGACAAACGGGTGGGACGCCTTAATGGGACGCCGCATCGGATGGCGGTCCGCATGTGGCGCCGCCTGGCAGCCCTGCATGGGCCATATGGATCGATGCCCTCCCGGGCATCGACCCTGAGGTGGTAAGCTTTCGGTGCATTCCTAGTGTGCCCCTTTACTTGCATTCTCGGTTGTTTTCAGCATATATGCTTTTAATGCGGGAATTTAATTTCTTATTCGGCATCATTATATATTCTAAATAGAAATAAATGGAGTATCGAATGGAAATCAAGGAACTGCGCTGTTTTCTGCGGGTGGCCGAGACGCTCAATTTCAACCGTG